>JBKQPD010000117.1:0-11286 GCA_052145175.1 Binataceae bacterium (SeqCode)
CCCCGACCTGCGCATCCTTCACCATGGAGCCTCACCCACTGGCTCCACTTCGCCTGACCGCCGTCGGGACGGCGACCACCGGCATTTCTAATTGTCGTCTTCCGGCAGATTTAATTGTCGCTGATCATGTCGCCCTCAATCCGCAGTTGGGGGGCGACGGGGAAAAGTGCTCACGCAAAGCCATCTGATCGTCTCCGAGGATTGCGCGAAAGCATTTGCAGGAGGCTCAATCGACTCTCAATGGCACTCCGCATGCTTTCTTGACGTTCGATCGCAGAACTTGACCCATGTATTTAAACTAGCTATATAGCTAAAAATGAATACGGCCATTCCACCGACGAGGCTTCAAGCAATTCTGCCGCGGCTCTGAGCACAAGCATGAAACGCGACTTTCGGCACTACACCTCAGCGCTACAGCTTCGGCGGACGATGCACGGCGCCACCGCTGGCGACGCGAATGCTTGTGGCGAGTCTGAAATGGCTGGCATGACCTGACGGGAGTGACGGTGTTATGGATCGCGAGAAGAAATTCAGCAACGAGAAACTCGGTTGGACGTTTGAGGAGTTGGCACGCAGTCTGAGCGTGTCGGTGCCGTTTCTACGCCTTGAGGTGAAGCGCGGTCGGCTCAAGGCTGCGCATCTCGGGCGGCGAGTTGTCCTGCTCGATAGAGACGTGCGCCGCTATCTGGCGGAGGCGAGTGACCGGGCGGCGTAAGCCCGCATGTTCGTGAGTTGAGGTAGAAGCGACGATGAGCGTCTACAAACGAGGGCAAACGTATTGGTATAAATTTCTGTTTCAGGGACAGTTGATCCGTGACTCAGCGAAAACCAACTCGAAGACTGTCGCACGAGAGGCCGAACGGGCGCGCCGGCGAGAGTTGGAACTCGCGGTCAACCGCATTCCCAAGCGCGACCGTACGCCACTGTTTGCAATTGCGGCGCGTGAGTGGCTGGCGTCAAAGAATACCTTGGCGCCAAAGAGCCTTGAAAGATTTCAGCACCATGTTGCGACGCTTACCGTCGAGTTCGGGCAGCGCTTGATCTGCGATATTACGGCCGATGATGTCCTGAGGTTGCGAAGTAAGCGAATTTCGGAGGGTCTCGCCCCACGCACGGTCAATTACGAGATCGCGGCGCTCAGAGGTATCTTGAAGTCCAAGGGCTTTTGGGGCGCCGTTCTGGACGAGCTCGAACGTCGAGGCATCAAGAAATTACCAGAACGGCACGATGTCGGGCGCGCCATCAGCTCTGCGGACGAACAAAAACTCTTGGACGCGATCGCGGCCAGCCGCTCACCGGCACTGCTGCCCCTGTTCATACTTGCCATAGACACAGGCCTCCGGGCCTCTGAATTGAGGTCTCTCACCAGGCGCGATCTTTCTCTGGTCTGGGAAAATGGAACGATCCACCAAGGCGCGCTTATCGTCCAAAAGTCGAAGACCGATGCGGGAACTGGTCGACTGGTGCCTCTCACTTCCCGCGCGTGCGCTGTTCTGAGTCTTTGGTTCTCGCGATTTCCGAACGCGGAGGATGGCAGCTATGTCTTTCCGCGCCATCGGGTCGGCCTTGGCGGCGACGCCCGCAAGCCCTATATCTGGGACATCGATCTGAACCAACCGATTGGCGAATGGAAAAAGGCTTGGCGGCTTGCGTTCGAGGAGGCTGGAGTCCGGTACCGCTGGCACGATTGTCGGCACTCCTTCATTTCGCGCCTTGCCGAGAATCCTCACGTCAGCGAGGAAACCATCAAGTCACTAGCCGGCCATGTCAGCAAGCGGATGCTGGAGCGGTACAGTCACATCAGGACCCAGGCCAAGCGCGATGCGATCGCAGTCCTGGACGGACGAAATTCTGACCTTGCGTGGGCACATGATTGGGCACAATCGAAGGCCTCGCAGAAGACGCGATCCTGACCGCCTCAATTGCTCTCCGAAAAACAGCAGCCATCCCTCGATTTTCGACAAGCATCCCCGGATTTCGGGCGTCGTACCCCTGATTTGCTGCGTTCCGTCAGAAAGCTTTCAAAAGGGGAGGGCACAAAATTGGGCACAGTCCACGGCCCAAGTCCGCATGCACAGCAAAAAGTCCTTGATTTTATTGGTGGGCGGTGCAGGTTTCGAACCTGCGACCCCCGGCTTGTAAGGCCGATGCTCTACCGCTGAGCTAACCGCCCGCCGATACAAAGGACGGCTTCGGCGGGTTACCGACTAGCCGAAGCCGTCAAGCGTCAGTCGGTTCGGGTTGCCGGCTGCGGCGAGCCGGCCGAATCGTTGAGTGAGTCCTTGAGCTGCTTGCCCGGTTTGAACTTGGCCGAGCGGCTCGCCGAAATCTCAATGGCCTCGCCGGTCTTGGGGTTCCGGCCGGTACGTGCCTCGCGGTTCGAAACGGAAAAAGTACCAAAGCCCGAGATATTCACCCGCTCGCCTTGCTTCAGCGCATGGACGACGTCGTCGAGTACGATATTAACGGCCTTCTCCGCGTCATTGCGGTTGATCCCCAGTTTGTTCGCCAGCGCTTCCACTAGATCCGCTTTGGTCATGACGCCGTCCCCTACGCCTCCCGTGTGGATGGTTAAGAATGAAACGGGCGGAACCGTCAAGAGTGGCGGGTCCGCCCGTTCCCTGTTGGATGTTCAGGCCGAGGGTCAGGAAAGATTCGGCGGATTGTGCGTGACCACCGTATCGTTCTCCTCTTCCGCCGAGGCCTCGTCCTTGTCGCCGTCTTCCGGCAAATAGAGCGGCTCGCTTGGGCTGCGCGCTGGCTTGAAGAAAGTCTCCGGATTGGCGAGCACCAATGCGCGCTTGATCACCTCGTCGGCGTGATCGACCGGGATCAGCGTCACGGTCTTCAGCACCTGCGCCGGAATCTCCTCGATATCCTTCTCGTTCTCCTTGGGGATGAGGACCGTCTTGATACCGCCGCGATGAGCAGCGAGCACCTTCTCCTTCAATCCGCCGATCGGCAGCACGCGTCCCCGCAGCGTGATTTCGCCGGTCATCGCCAGGTCGTTCTTGACCGGGATGCGGCAGAGCGCGGAAACCAGGGCGGTGGCCAGCGTGATCCCGGCCGAAGGGCCGTCCTTCGGCGTCGCACCCTCCGGCACGTGAATGTGGATATCGATCTTCTGGTAGAAGTTGTGCTTCAGCCCCAATTGCTCGGAGCGCGCGCGCACGTACGACAGCGCGGCCTGCGCGCTCTCCTGCATCACGTCGCCCAATTGGCCGGTGATGGTCAGCTTGCCCCGGCCCGGAACAATCGTTACTTCGACCCCGAGCAATTCACCACCCAACTCGGTCCAGGCGAGCCCGGTCGCGACGCCAATCTGCGGCTCCAGCTCGGCTATCCCGAAGCGGAATTTGGCCGGTCCGAGGAATTTCGCCAGCCCCGACTGCGACACCTTGACGTGGGCATTGCGGTCGCCTTTGACGACTTCGACCGCGACCTTGCGGCATACCGAAGCGAGTTCGCGCTCGAGGTTGCGCACGCCGGCCTCGCGCGTGTAGAGCCGGATGATGCCCAACAGCGCCTTGTCCGAAAACTCGAGGTTCTCTTCCTTGAGTCCGTTGGCTTCGAGCTGCTTCTTCAGCAGGTATTTCTTGGCGATCTGAAGCTTTTCGGTCTCCATGTAGCCCGGGATCCGGATGATCTCCATACGGTCCTGCAGCGGGCGCGGAATCCGGTCGAGGCTGTTCGCCGTGGTAATGAACATCACCTTGGACAGGTCGTAGTCGCAGTCCAGGTAGTGATCGTTGAAGTTGCAGTTCTGCTCGGGATCGAGCACTTCGAGCAGCGCCGACGAGGGGTCACCGCGGAAGTCGGTCGACATCTTGTCGACCTCGTCCAGCAGCATCACGGGGTTGCTGGACGTCGCCTTGCGGATACTCTGGATCACTTTGCCGGGCAGCGCACCGATATAGGTGCGCCGATGGCCGCGCACTTCGGCCTCGTCGCGCACGCCGCCGAGCGACACGCGGACGAACTTGCGGCCGGTCGCGCGGGCGACCGACTTGCCCAACGAGGTCTTGCCGACCCCGGGCGGACCCACCAGGCAGAGGATCGGTCCCTTGAGCTGGCCGACGAGGGTTTGCACCGCCAGATACTCGAGTATGCGCTCCTTCACCTTATCGAGGCCGTAATGGTCCTCTTCAAGGATTCGTTCGGCATCGTCAATATCGAGTTTGTCTTCCGTGTATTCGAACCACGGGAGCGCCAGAAACCAGTCGAGATAGTTGCGCACGACCGTCGCTTCGGCCGACATCGGCGACATCATCTTGAGCTTCTTGATTTCGCGCTCGCACTTTTCGCGAGCCTCGGCCGGCATCTTCTTCTGGCGCAGCTTTTCTTCCAATTCCTGAATCTCGTTCTTGAACTCGTCCTTTTCGCCGAGCTCTTTCTGAATCGCCCGCATCTGCTCGTTAAGGTAGTACTCCTTCTGGGTCTTCTCCATCTGCTTCTTGACCCGGGAGCGGATGCGCTTTTCGACCTCCAGAATCTCGAGCTCGGAGCGCATGTAGCCGAGGATACGCTCCAGCCGCTCGGCCGGATTGACGCATTCGAGCAGCGACTGCTTGTCTTCGAGCTTGATGCCGAGATGACCGACCAGCTTGTCGGCGAGATAGGCCGGATCATCGACCGCCGCGATCGAGGTGACCATCTCGGGCGGAATCTTTTTGTTCAGGCGGACATAGTTGTCGAAGGTGGTATTGACCGAGCGCATCAGCGCCTCGACCTCGGTGCTGCGCTCAGCGACTTCTTCAATCTCTTCGACTTCGACCTGGAAGAATTCTTCCTGGCCGGCATAGCGCAGGATTCGCGCGCGCTTCTTGCCTTCGAGCAGCGCCTTGACGGTGCCGTCGGGCAGCCGCAGCAACTGGACCACTACACCGAGCGTACCGACCGCATAGATATCCGCGGGGCCGGGCTCGGAAACCCGCGCATCCTTCTGGGCGACGAGCAGAATCGGCCGCTTGCCGGCCTCCGCGGCTTCCAGCGCCTTGATCGACTTTTGCCGCCCGACGAAGATCGGGTAGACCTCGTGCGGAAAGACGATCAACTCGCGCAGGGGCAAAAGCGGTACTGTTTCGTTCGCATTGTCGCGGCTATCTTTCTTATCGTTGCGGAAGAGCATTTCCGTTAATCCCGGCCTCCTGCCGCCTAAGCGGTCTCAGCGGTCTTCTGATAAACCAGCAGGGGTTGTTCCTTCTGGGTGACAACCTCTTCGGAGATCATTACCTCCTTGATATTGGGTTGCGACGGAATTTCGTACATCAGGTCGACCATGATGCTTTCCATGATGGCGCGCAGGCCGCGCGCCCCCGACTTGCGCTTGAGCGCCTCCCGGGCGATCGCGCGCAACGCACCCTGGGCGAACTTCAGGTGCACGTTTTCCATCTCGAACAGCCGCTGATATTGCCGCACCAGCGCGTTCTTGGGTTCGGTCAGGATCCGCACCAGCGCCTCTTCGTCAAGCTCGCCTAAAGTCGCGATGACCGGCAGGCGGCCGACGAATTCAGGAATCAAACCAAACCTGAGCAGGTCCTCGGGCTGCACTTCCGCGAGCAACTCGGAGACCGAGCGCGGATCGCGATTGGTCAGGTCGGCCCGAAAGCCCATCGTCTTGCCCGCGATCCGCCGGCGGATAATATCGTCGAGTCCGACGAAGGCGCCGCCGCAGATGAACAGGATGTTGGTCGTGTCGACCTGCAGGAATTCCTGTTGCGGATGTTTGCGGCCACCTTTGGGCGGCACACTCGCCATCGTGCCTTCGACGATTTTGAGCAGCGCCTGCTGGACGCCTTCGCCCGAGACGTCGCGGGTAATCGACGGGTTGTCGCCCTTGCGCGCGATCTTGTCGATCTCGTCGATATACACGATCCCGCGCTGGCAGCGCTCGATATCGTAGTCCGCGTTCTGCAGCAGCGACAGAATGATATTTTCGACGTCTTCACCAACGTAGCCGGCCTCGGTCAGCGAGGTCGCGTCCGCGATGGTGAAGGGCACCTGCAGGAAACGCGCGAGGGTCTGGGCGAGCAGGGTCTTGCCGACACCGGTCGGGCCAATCAGCAGGATGTTGGATTTCTGGAGCTCGACGTCGCCGGTCACGCTTTGCGAATCGATACGCTTGTAATGGTTGTGCACCGCGACCGAAAGGATCTTTTTCGCCCGCTCCTGCCCGATCACGTACTGGTCGAGAACGCGTTTGATCTCCGAGGGCTTCGGAACGGCCGAACTCTGGCTGAAGGCCTCTTCGTTGTCGGTCTCCTCGGCGATGATATCGTTGCAGAGGTCGATACATTCGTCGCAGATATAGACCGTGGGACCAGCGATGAGCTTGCGCACTTCGTCCTGGCTCTTGCCGCAGAACGAGCAGACCAGATTCCCCGAGCGGTCATCATGCTTCGCCATAGTGTCTCCCGCTGCCGCTCACTAAGAGGGCCTCCGACTAACGATTACCTCATCGATCAGTCCGTATTCAACCGCCTGTTCCGGCGTCAGGAACATATCGCGATCGGTGTCGCGCTCAATCTTGCGCAGATTCTGTCCGCTGTGCCGCACCACGATATTATTCAGCTCTTCGCGGACCCGCAAAATCTCCCGGGCCTGGATATCGATATCGGTCGCTTGTCCCTGCGCGCCGCCGAGCGGCTGATGCATCATTACGCGCGAATGGGGCAGGGCGTAGCGCCGCCCTTTCTCGCCGGCCAGCAAGAGAATCGCCGCCATGCTGGCCGCCTGCCCGAGGCAGAGGGTCGAGACCGGCGGTTTGATGAACTGCATCGTATCGTAGATCGCGAGTCCAGCGGTGACCGCTCCGCCGGGCGAATTGATGTAAAAATTGATCTCTTTTTCCGGGTCCTCGGACTCCAGAAAGAGCAGTTGCGCGGTAATGAGGTTGGCGACGTCGTCGTTAATTGGTGCACCCAAAAAGACGATGCGATCCTTGAGCAGGCGCGAATAAATATCGTAGGCCCGCTCGCCGCGACCGGTCTGTTCCACCACCATGGGAACGAGGCTGCTCATGCTACTTGCATTTCCCCCGGCAGCCGCTCGCTTGTCGATGTAGGCTCCGTAACAAAATTCTAACCAGTTTAGACCGTACCGGCAACTGAAAACTGCGCGACTCCCCCTCCAGACCGGTAACGTTATAGCCTACTTGAAGCGTGGTAAGGTCAGTAAACGGGAGTTGCCACTGCTACGTCGTCTCGGGCGTATCAGATAATGCGGGCACCTCCGACTCCTGCGCCCGAGTCATCAGCCGATCCAGCGTCTTCTCCCGCCGCATCGCCTGCTGCAGAGCGATGCGATTTTCTTCGGCCCGATAGAATTCCGCGACTTTATCGCGCTGGCGCCCGCTCCGCGTGACCATTGACGCGACCCGCTCGGCCAGCTCGTCGTCGCTGACCTCGATCCCCTCCTGGCTGGCGATCCCGTCGAGGATGAGGGCGCCGCGCGCCCGCTTCTCGGCCCGGCCCCGGGTCTCGTCCGGATTTTCCGCCGCCCGCTGATGGGCCTGTTCGTGCGGGATACCGGCGGATTCGAGCACGTTGGCGGTTTCCGCCTCGAGCGCGCGCTGCTCGCGCGTCACCAGTGATTCGGGAACCTCGACCGGATTACGCTCGACGATCAGGTCTATCAACCCCTGGCGCGCCCGCCCCTCGGCCTGTTCGAGCGCCCGGGCCTCGAGGTCCTTGTGGATCGCCGCGCGCAGCTCCTCGAGGTTCTGGAATTCGCCCTGATCCTTCGCGAATTCGTCGTCGAGTACCGGTAGTACGCGTTCGTAGATATCCTTCACGGTCGCGCGCCATTCGACGGTCTTGCCCGCGACCTCTTTTTCGACATAGTCCGCCGGGTAGCTCCGCTCCTGACGCACCTCGACGCCGACCTCGGCGTTGCGCAGCACCTCGTCGAGTCCGTGGGCCGGCTCGCCCGGATTGACCCGCACGATACGGTCCTCGAATTTGGTCTCCTTGATCGGCTTGCCGCCCTCGTAAGCCTCGAAGGCCGCAACCACGAAGTCACCGTTCGCGACAATCGTCCGCCCCTCGATCTTCTTGAGGGTGCCGTGACGCTCGCGGAGACGCTCGAGCGCGCCGTTGATCTCGTCATCGCTCACCGTGACGGTCGGCTTCTGCACCTTGAGATCCTGATAGTCCTTGACCTCGAACTCCGGCTTCAGGTCGAAGATCGCGCTGAACTTGAGCTGGGCCTTCTTGAGGTCGCTCTCTTCAGTGACGATCTCGGGTTCGACGATCGGCTTCAGCGCGTGCTCGTCAAGCGCCTTGCCGGTGTACTCCTTGATGAGTTTCTGGACGACGTCGCCGCGAACCTGATCGCCAAAGAAGCGTTCGAGCAGGCTGCGCGGCGCATGGCCCGGACGGAAGCCGCGCATCTGCACCGAGCGGCGCAGTTCGTTGTAGGTCCGATCGAGTTCGCTGTTGATTTCGCCGGGCTCGAGTTCGATGGTCAACTTGCGCCGGAGCGCGGAAGGGGTTTCGATATTGACGTTCATAGCTGTGGTCCAAGTAAACATGCGCACGCCCGCCTGATCAACCGTCCACGCCTTGATCGGTTCACCTCCGCGTGAGGGGAAAAGTCCGGTTCCCGCGGAAGCGGGTTAAATCGTAGGCTCTCGGCCGGCGGTAATGGGTCAGGTTCACCTGTTCGTTCATGACGCCCTCTTATCTGTCACTCTCGCGCGTGGCTGCCGCGCGAAGAGTCCCGGATCCCGGGATTCCTCGCGCGCCAGACAAACCAGACGCGCGGGAATGACAACAGGAAAATCCAAATTGACCCACTACCGAAAACCGGTTTCGCTCCGCTGGACATCGGACGCTGGAAACCCTAAACTGCGCCCGGTAACCCGGCCCTTCTGGCCCGGGCATTTTTTTGAAACAGTGGGGCGGTATAAGGGGAATTCGGCGCCGCGCCACGAAATCAGGAGAGAGTTTCTCGATGAGCGAAGCAAAGATTATCTTGCCGGCGCTTACCCACGGTCAACTGATGATCCTGTGGGGCGTGCTGATTTCGGCCCTCCTGGCCATCGGCTACGGGCTCGTGCTGGTCCAAACGGTTTTGGCGGCGAATCCGGGCCCCAAATCGATGACCGACGTCGCCGACGCGGTCTACGAAGGCTCGATGGCCTATCTGAAGCGCCAGGTCAAGACGATGGTCCCGTTCGTTATCGCCATCGCGATCGGGCTCTACATGATGTACCGCAACGTCTATCCTGATCGACCCGACCTCTCGATCGGTATCGCGCTCGCTTTCGCGCTCGGCGTCAGCGCCTCCTACGGGGCGGGCTTCGTCGGCATGTGGCTGGCGGTCAAGGGCAATGTGCGCAGCGCCAATGCCGCTCTGACCAGCTTCAAGGACGCGATGGAGCTGGCGTTCAAGGCCGGCGGCGTGTCCGGGATGTTTACGGTCGGTCTCGGGCTGCTGGGCGCCACCGTCATCTTCCTCATCTATCAGCAGGACGCGATGAAGGTGCTGATCGGCTTCGGCTTTGGTGGTTCGCTGGCGGCGCTCTTTATGCGCGTCGGCGGCGGAATCTTCACCAAGGCGGCCGACGTCGGCGGCGACCTGGTCGGCAAGATCGAAGCGGGCATTCCCGAGGATGATCCGCGTAACGCGGCGACGATCGCGGACAACGTCGGCGACAATGTTGGCGATTGCGCCGGCATGGCGGCCGACATCTTCGAATCTTACGAAGTCACCCTGGTGGCGGCGATCATCCTGGCCGCCTACGCCGTCAGCGACAAGGACTTTCAGACCCTTTATCCCGGCTTGATGGCGGGCGCCTTTGCAATGAAGCTGATCGTCTTCGCGCTGATTCTGCGCGCGGTCGGCGTCTTCTCCTCGATTATCGGGATCATGGCCGTGCGCGCGCCGGTCGGCAAAATGGTGGATCCGATGAAACCGATCAATCGCGGCTACATGACCTCCGCCGTGGCGTCGGTAATCGGCTTCTTCATCGTCAACTATTTCTACATGACCGATCCGACCACGGGCGCGCCGGATTGGCGTTTCGGATGCACTGCGACCCTCGGCATCATTCTCGCGGTCGCGACGCTCTGGCTTACGAATTACTTTACCCATCCCGACCGTGGCCCGGTTATCGAGACGGCCAACTCGGCCCGCACCGGCCCGGCGACCTTGATCATCTCGGGCTTGGGCGAAGGGATGGAATCGTCGGCCTGGGCGGCGGTGCTGATCGTGCTCGCGATTCTCGGCGCGCTGATCATCTTCAGGGGCTCGCTTGCGCTGCAGTTCTACGGTATCGCGTTGACCGGCCTGGGCCTGCTCACCACCACCGGCTTCATCCTCGCGATGGACACCTACGGCCCGATCACCGATAACGCCCACGGCATTTTCGAGATGGGCGGGATTCATCAGGAGGAGGCGTCGCGCACGCTCTCCTGGATGGACGCGATTGGCAACACGACCAAGGCGCTGACCAAGGGGCTCGCGATCGCGACCGCGGTTATCGCCGCGGTGTCGCTGTTCCGCTCATTTATCGACGAGGCGCCGCTGGGCGACATGGGCGTGCAGATCAATTCACCCACGGTCTTCATCGGCCTGCTGATCGGGGCTGCGGTACCCTTCCTGTTCAGCTCGTTCGCGATCAAGGCGGTCGGCCGCGCGGCCTATCAGGTCGTTTTCGAGGTGCGCCGCCAGTTCCGCGAGCATCCCGGCATCATGGAAGGCAAGGAACTGCCCGATTACAGCCGCTGCGTCGATATCGTTACGGCGACGGCGCAGAAGGAGCTGCTGAGCCCGGCTATCCTGGCGATCTTCGCGCCTTTGCTGGTCGGCTTCGGTCTCGGCGCCGGCGCGCTGGGCGGATTCCTGGGCGGCACTATCCTGACCGGCCAGCTCATGGCGGTGTTCATGTCCAACGCCGGCGCGAACTGGGATAACGCCAAGAAAAAGGTCGAGGACGGCTATCTCGGCGGCAAGGGCACTGATGTGCATAAGGCGACAATCGTCGGCGATACGGTGGGCGACCCCTTCAAGGACACCGCCGGTCCGGCGCTGAATCCGATGATCAAGGTTATGAACCTGGTCGGCATTCTGGCTGCGCCGTTCACCACGGCGGAAGTCGGTGGTCTGACGGCTGGCCGCGGCGCGGTGGTGGTGCTCTCGCTGGCGTTGCTCGCGATCGCCGTGGTGCTGTCGAAGCGCGGATCGCTCGCGGACGAGGACGCCGCGGCGGGCGCGACCAAGGCTGCCGCCTGACGGCCCACGCCACTTCAATTTGCGAGAATCAGACGGGCGCGCATCGCCAGC
>JBKQPD010000118.1:0-5922 GCA_052145175.1 Binataceae bacterium (SeqCode)
CGACGACAAAAGCGACATTCAATGCGTCACATTTCTATAAAATGGTCGCATCGACTTGCCATCTTCCCCAATTTCGTTTTTTGATCACATTTTGCAAACACCGAACATGGAAACCCGCTACCAGTAGGATGTTTGAATCCATCGGGGGCTTCAGATCACCCAAGTCAGCTCAGCGCTTCGTTTCCTTCCACGCCGCCGTCTACAATACCTTCAATGTTCAACGACACCTGATCTGCCGATCAACGCATCGGCAGTTTCGGGCTGAGGCTCACAACGTCTGGAGCGGCACGGCGGTTGCTGCGGCCTGGGTCGTGAACACTGTAGCGCTTCCGCGCGAGCTCAGCGTGTTAACGTGTCAATCCCGAGCCAATGCGCTCCGAAGGACATCCTCAACCCACAACGATGCACCCGTCTTGCAAAAGGCCGCCGGCGTCGGCAATCTAAGCCTCACCGAAACCTCCATCTGGAGAATCTCGGTTGACCTGACCATGCGAGGATCGCCATGACGCCCGCCGACCCCCCGAAACCGCATAAAAAGGTCAATCTCGCGCTTCAGGGCGGCGGCGCGCATGGCGCCTTCACCTGGGGCGTGCTCGACCACCTCATCGAAGACGGCCGCCTGACCTTCGACGGCCTGAGCGGAACCAGCTCCGGCGCGATGAACGCCGTCAATCTCGCCGAAGGCATGCGCAAGGGCGGCGCAGAGGGCGCGCGAGAACAATTAGGAAAATTCTGGCGCGGCGCCAGCATTTTCGGCTTCCTCCCCGCGATCCAGCGCAATCTCCTGGAAGGCGTGCTGAATTTCTGGAGCCAGACGCCCGCCGGCATCCTGCTTCAGCAGGCGCCGAACCTGCTCGCCCCCCCTGCGGAGGTCAATCCGCTGGGGATTAATCCTTTACGCGACGTTCTTGCCGACCTTGTGGACTTCAAGGCCCTGCGCGCGACCGATTCGCTCAAACTCTTCATCGCCGCGACCAATGTCGAAACGGGCAAGGTGCGGGTGTTCCGCCGGCCGGAGCTGACGCTCGACATGGTCATGGCCTCAACCTGCCTGCCGACGATCTTCCGCGCGGTGGAAATTGACGGAGTTCCCTATTGGGACGGCGGCTATATGGGAAATCCCGTGCTGTTTCCCTTTTTCACCGAGACGGAAACGACGGACATCATCCTCGTCCAGATCAATCCGGTCGAGCGCAAGGGCGAGCCGACCACGGCGACGGAAATCATGGCCCGCGCTGACGAGATCGCCTTCAATTCGTCGCTTTTGCAGGAATTTCGCGCCATCGATTTCGTCGCCCGCCTGATAAACGCCGGGCGCCTGGAGGGCACGCATTACAAATGCATCCGCCTCCATGTGATCGAGGCCCAAGACGAGCTGAACAAATTCGGCGTCGCCAGCAAGATGAAGGCGGATTACGATTTCTTCGTGCAATTGCGCGATATCGGCCGCAAGGCCGCCCAAAAATTCCTCGACGCGCATTATGACAGCCTCGGCGCGAAGGCGACGCTGGACCTGCAGGAGGCCTTGAACGCGGACAAATCAGGCTGCTGACAGCGTAATCGAGAAGGGCGAATTCCACATAAGGGTTCAAAGCTCACCGGCGTCGACCGCAGGCAAACCGGATTGCAGCACGTCAGCCAGGCGCCGACGACGCCATGGGATTGCAAGTCGGCCTAGACCCAACAGTGACACTGGTGGCGAATTCGGGGCCACCCTAGGCAGCCCTCCGCAAGGCCTCGAAGTGGGAGCATCGCGTTTTTGCTCTTGGAATGCTGGTCCACCACGCGTCCATCCGGACCAAATTGATTGCGACGGCGGTGGCGACGTGCTGCAGGCGTGTCTTCGGGAGCCCGATATAGCGGCATCTCCGCAATCCGCAGCGGCGGATCGCCTGTTCATGTGTTCCCTCAATGCCTGCGCGTGCGGCGTAGCTTTGTTTGAAATCTTCCGTCGTTTGATGCTTTCGGGCGGTTTGCAGCGTCTCATGATGCTGACGCGATTGCAGTCCAATGATGCGGGGCTCTCGCTTGGCTTTGGTGCACTTGGGCCGCAATGGGCAAGGCGTACAATCCTTGGCGGAAAATCTTGCCTCGAAAACAGCGCCGTTCTTCGGATAGGTGTTTGGTAGCCACGAGATACTTTGCTTATCCCCCGGGCAGGTGACAATTTGCCGGTCCCAATCGACTGCGAACGCTGATTTGTCAAAGCCCTCGCCAGATCGCGCCTGCCAGCTGGGATCGTCGGCCACCGGCCCGACAATGGTAACCCCGTAATCACGGGGATTGTCGGCGAGCACGCGCGCATCCGTGTATCCCTTGTCGACGAGGTGCTCGGCAGGTAGCAGGTCGTGGTCTTTAAGTGACTGATGGACAGTCTTGAGCATGTTGTCGTCAGGAACTGTCGCCAAGGTCGTTTCTGTATTGGTGATTAAATGCGGTGTTTCCGGATCGCAGGTCTCCGTGAGATGCACCTTGTAGCCGACCCAAGTGGTTTCACGCTTCTTGCTATATCGCGCCTCAGCATCATATGGGGATGAAATCAGCGAAGCTGGCGCAGGCATCTCTTTGACCTCGCGCCATCTTATTTGACCGTTTTCCTCAATATATTGTTCGGCCCAGACCTGCCTCAGCATCCGCACCGCTGAGAGTTGCGCCAATTCCGGAATTCCGGTCGTATCGATGGCAAGCAACAGCTTTCGGCCATCGCCGCCGATTGTGCTGGCCAATTGCTCTCGCGCGACGTCGGTCTTCGGCAAACGATAGTTTTCGACGCGGCTACCGTAGCGCTCGTACCATTCATCCGCCGCCAACGCCTGCAGCCATTGCGGCGCTTCGACCGCTATGTCGTTCAGCGCGGCGCGCAGAGTTTCGCCGACACGTTCGAGCCGATTGAGGCGACGCACCGCAGCAAGCACATGCGTCGAGTCCGTCCTCTGCCGCCCCCGCGGCTTTATCAGTTCAAGACCTCGTAAGCGATCAAGCAAAGTGTCGAGCAGCAACCCCTCAGACGTGTCCGCAATCAGACGGCTACGAAATTCACTCAGCACCGTATGATCAAAGCCAGGATCTGTCAGCGATAAGCCGAGCAAATATTTCCAATCGATGCGGCCTCGAACGGCGTCAGCTGCCTGCCGGTCGGACAGGTTCTCTGCAAACTGTATCACGGTGATCACTGCCAAGCGCCACGGGGAGAAAGCCGATTGTCCGCGGCTCGGATAGAGCGATGCGAAAGTCTCATCATCATAGATCGCGCCTAACTCGTCCCGTATCCGAAGATAGATATTGCTCTTCGGGAAAGACGAACGAGCGACGCGCTCCGTTTCCTCAGGAACCGGGCCGATTGGGTGCATTTGAAGTGACATGTCCATCCATCGATTGAAGAATCAGATGGAAAGAAAAATTATCGATCAAGAATCGGCGCGACTCGCACAAAGATACACTCAACCGTGAGTCAAAGTGACGCAGCCCGCGTGACTTGCGCCCGTCCCCGAATTCGCCACCAGTATCACTGTTGGGTCTAGGCCAACGCGTCTGGGAGGAGAAGCTGCGCGCCGTCGAGGCGATTGATCAACAGCATGCGCGCTGGCGATCAGAGGAGCCGCTCGTCTTGCACGAGGCGGATCGCGCCTCGCTGCAAACCTTGGGCGAAAACCTGCCACGGATATGGCGCGCGACCACCACTTCGGCCATCGACCGAAAGCGCATTCTGCGCTTCATCGGAATGAGATTCCGCAGCGCGTAGCCCCGCGGAAGGGCTTCCGGAGCGCAAGCGATGGTCGCCGGGACGAATTCGAGGAGTATCAACTGTTTTGTTCCGTTCCTTGTCGAACGCCAATCGACCGCTCAAACCGTGGTTTCGTCCCCCGTGAATTCAGTAGCATGCAGCTTGACGAAGTCGTACATGCCGATCGGTTTCTGGCCGGTGAGCTGGAACAGATCATCGGTCATGCGGTCGTAGCGGCCCTGCCTGTTCAGCTCCGTCATCACGGAGAGGTGCTTGACTGTATGCGGCGGCATGCCGGCCTCCAGAAGCCTCTCGCTCCAGCCGGAGAGCGGTACGTCGCGATAGCGGATGGTGCGACCCAGCGCCTTGGAAAATTCGTGCGCGTAGTAGTCCAGATCGGCCGACTCGAGGCCGGTCAGATTGTAGATCCGCCCGATGTGGGGCGCGGGATCGTCGAGAATAACCGAGACGGCACGCGCCACATCCATAGCCGAAATCGGCGAGGTCTTGCCGCCGCCCATTGGAAGCGCCAACTCGTCGGCCTCCCGCACGCGGGGCGCGGCGAGAAGCAGAAAGAAGCCTTCGAGGAAGACCGTCGGCCGCACGGTGACGACCGGTAGACCGGACCATGACAAGGCCTGCTCCGCCAGCCAGTGCAGCTTGTGTTGCGGGCTGTCGGTGCTCTGGGTGATACTCATCTGCGTGACTGTCATCTGCGACATGTTCACGAAGGCTTCGACGCCGTGGTGGCGCGCCACCGCGGCGGTGTTGACCGTGGCCGCCAGGTAGTCTGCCGAGACCGACATGCCGAAATAGATGCGCCTGCAACCTTCGATCGCGCGGTGCATCGAAGTGAGATCGGTCAGATCGCCATGCGTGACCTCGGCCCCAAGCTGGCGTAGGGCCTCGGCGCGCTCGTCCTCCCGGCGGACCAGTGCCCGCACCTTGTGCCCCTTGGCGAGCAGCATTTGGGTGAGGTTGCGGCCGATCGAACCGACAGCGCCAGCTGCTCCCGTCACCAGGATCGGACTCTCACGTCCAAATTGCGTGGTCATTTCAACTGCCTCTGGATGAGCTCAGCTTTGCAGGAGGATCAGCTGCGTCACAGAACCTAGACGGCCGTTTCCTCGGCGGCCGCCGCGCTCGAAAGGGCATAACGTTCCGAAAAATATGCCATAAGCGGGGAGTTTCTAGCGCAGTCGAGGTTCGGCGCCAGCATCGAACGCACGGCATTGGGCGATGAAGCAGCAAGAAGCGCCGATAGTGGACTCCCTTTGCGTCGTGCTGGCGGAAAATGGCCACAATGCTTGAAGGCGCTTCAAATCGTCGGCAGTGAGCTCTCCACGTTATCGCTCTTGCGCTTCGTTGAGTTTCACGGGGTTGCCGTGAGGTGTGCGGCGATAGGCGGCTCGCCAGTCGTCGATCCGCTGTCGAATCTCAGAGTCCTGCACGCGCCCTCCAGCGACTAGGACGCGCTGGAGGGCTTCGGACAGCGTCGCGTAGTAGGTGTCGCCGCTGTCCGGCTCGCCTTGATCGGCAGCCTCCCGCAGCGCCGCGCCAAACGCCCTTGTCCATTGCGATGGGGAAATCCGGCCCGTCTCGATCAGGACTTGGACAAGCGCGTAGGCCTGAACCTGCCAGGATTCGTCGAAGGCGGGACGCTCTTCGTCAGGTAGTGGGCTCACGTCGGTTCGATCCGCTGAAGGTACCGCTCCCACATGTCGAGATGAACTTTGTCGGCGGAGTCTGCCTGCTCGGCAAATAGCTCGGCCAACGCAAAAGCGACCGTGTAGAGAGGCTCGGCGATAGAATGGCCTTGCGCGTTCTCGTCGGGAACAACATGCGCTCCATGGAGGGCGACAACGATGCCGACATGCCCGCGAACGTAGCTGGGCAAGCGAGTATGCCCAGGCTGCATCCGGAGAACCGCTCGAACGCGATCGCCGGCGGAAAAGCGGGGCTCACCTGCATAGTGACCGTCGAATCGCTCCGTCACATTGCGCGCCGTCGCGACGTCGGCCGCGCTCATGGGCTTGGGAAAGGGCGGCAGGGATTGCGTGCTGTGCCCGGCCGCGAGTTCCTCCGCCGTCACCAGTCCCGAACCTAAGAGCATCGCCGCGTAGCTACGGTACCACTGATCGAAGTAGGGCCGTGTCAGATACTCGACCGGCGAAAGCTGCTCTCTCGTGAACCGGAAC
>JBKQPD010000119.1:0-3255 GCA_052145175.1 Binataceae bacterium (SeqCode)
GGTCATCGGCCCCTTCCCTATATTCTCGGCTAATGACATCCGGCCTTTATATGGCGCCTTGTCACGGCGCCCTGTCGGTCGCCGTCGGTGCTCTGTTGGTCTGAAAGCCGGTTGCGGATACCGACGAGCCGGCCATGCATTCCAGTACGAAGCCGGCCATCTTTTCCAATCTGAAGCCGGCCGGGGTTCCCGATTTGAAGCCGGCCACTTGCAGTTTTTGCCACAGGTCAAGATTGAAGATGTTTCGCCGTTTCTGATTGGTCAAGAGCGCATTGATTTCGCGAAAGCGGCTTTCGAAGGCTTTCACCTGCCGGATCGATCCGATAGGCATTGTGGATAATGCGGTCGAGGATCACGTCGGCGAGCGTTGGTATCCCAATCGCGTCGTGCCGTCGCCCCGAAACAGGATGCGCGTCTTCGGCGATCGCTTGCGGATATGCCGCGTCAACCGGCGCAGATTAGCGGCGAACCTCGATGCCGGAAGGCGTCTTGCCGGGCCGCAGCACCACGGCGACGGGCCGGCTTCTGTCGGTTTCGTAGACATGGATCGGCGAAAAGCAGCGCTCCCTCGGTCTTCACGGCTTGGCCGAGGGGTTCAAGGAACGCGAAAACAAATCCGAAACGCGCGGCCTCGATCACGCGGAATGGCTCGGCCTGCTCCTCGATACGAAATGACGAACGCCAAACACCGGGCCATCGAGCGTTTTCGGTTCCATCGTGCTAATCTGTTCCATCGTGATTTTTCGTTGACTCGCATGCGTTCGCCGCCCGGGCGATCAATAGTTTTAGGTTTGGCAACATTGTTGCACAGCATTCAGCTTTAAAGGCAGGACAAGAGGTTTGTCCTGCAGCTTGTTCGTCACACGCCGACAAGCGCGGCGGCGTGCTGGGCAATCATCGACTCCTCATTCGTTGGGATAACCCATACCGAGACCTTGCTGTCCTCGGTCGAAATTCGCAGACTGTTACGGTTGTTGGCATCGACATCGAGCTTTGCGCCCAACCATGCGAGCTTTTCAACCACCGCGGCGCGCAGCGGAGGGTTGTTCTCGCCGATGCCGGCAGTGAATACGAAGGCATCGAGCCCACCCAGCACGGCCGTATAGGCGCCGGCGAACTTCACAATGTGGTAGACAAAATAATCGATCGCCTCCGTTGCAGATGACTTGTTGCTGTCCTTCAGTACGCGCATGTCCTCGCTAATGCCGGAGAGTCCGAGCAGCCCTGACTTCTTGTACAGAAGATTCTCGAGGTCGATCGTGGTGTATTTCCTTTCCCTCAGCAGGAAGAGCAGGATTTCGGGATCAATCCCGCCACAGCGCGTGGCCATCGGCAGACCGTCGATTGCACTAAAGCCCATCGAAGTATCCATGCTTTTGCCGTCCAGCACAGCGCACATGCTGGCACCGCCGCCCAGATGAGCGACGATCACGCGGCGGGCGGTCGGCGCGTAGCGCGGCAGCGCGCGGGAGATGTAGTCATACGAAATGCCGTGAAAACCCCAACGCCGGATCAAATCCCCTGCGATCGCCGCAGGCAGCGCGTAGCGCTGGGCCACCGAGGGCATGGTCCGATGAAACGACGTGTCGAAAACCGCGACCTGCCGGAGCTCGGGATGAGCCCTGGCGACTGCCCGGATGGCGTTAACCTCGGACGGCTGGTGCGAGGGCTCGACCATTTCGAGCTTCTCAAGCTCCGAGATCACGGTTTCGTCGACCAGCACCGGCCCATGGAAAGCTAGGCCGCCGTGCACCACCCGGTGACCCACGGCCACGATCTTGAGATCCGTTTGGTGGGTCTCGAGCCAAGTAAGGACGAACTTGATGGCGCCGTCTTGGTCGAGCGGATCCCCCTTATCCCAATCATGGGCGTCCACGGTCTTGCCCTTGGAATCCTTCACGCTGAAGCTCGGCTGCGAGCTGATACCCTCGAGCTCGCCGCGGCAGACGAGATCTAAGAACTCAGCGCCTAGCAAGCGGTAGGCGGCGAACTTAACGCTGGTTGACCCGGCGTTGATGACAACGATGCCCTGTGCCATGGCGTCTTACTCGCAGGTTACGGGATGGAGTAGCGAGGGATCCTTGGCCGTCGCCTCGGCCAGCAGGACGGCGAGCCCGCAGGAGAACAATCGCGTCTGCGCCGTGTCCGCGCGGCTCGTCAGGATCACCGGCACGCGAGCGCCCATAACCAGCCCGGCCGTTTGTGCTCCCGCCATGAACGTCAACTCCTTGTACATCATGTTGCCGGCCTCGATATTGGGCGCAATCAGGATGTCGGCCTTCCCGGCGACCGGAGACTCAACGCCCTTGATCCGCGCCGCCTCCTCGTCCACCGCGATGTCGAGATCGAGAGGACCATCGACGATGCCGCCGACGATTTGGCGGCGATCCGCCATCTTGGCGAGCGCGGCCGCGTCGATGGTCGCGGGCATCTTGGAACTCACGACCTCGACCGCCGCAAGGACCGCGACCTTGGGCTGCTCCATCCCCAGCGCCCGCGCCAGGATGATAGCGTTCTGAACGATGTCACGCTTCTGATCGAGGTCGGGCGCGATATTCACAGCGGCATCGCTGATGATGATGCGACGGGAATAAGCCGGCGCCGCGATAAGCATGCAGTGGCTCAGGAGACGGTTTGTTCGCAGGCGGTTCTCCCGCTGGACTACAGCATGCATGAACTGATCAGTGTGCAGGCTGCCCTTCATTAGCGCGCCCACCTTGTTGGCGCCCGCCAGATTGGCTGCGACTGCAGCTGATTCCTCGGGATCTGCGGTCGAGACGATCTTGTAGGGCGACAAGTCGAGCTTCGCTTTTGCGGCGGTCTCGCGGATCTGCTCCTCAGGCCCCACCAATACTGGCTCGATCAGCCCGGCTCGTGCGGCCTCGAAGGCTCCGGCCAGCGCGTCCTCGCTGCAGGGATAGACGACCGCGGTCGGCAATGGGGCGGCGCCCTTTCGGCGAACCAGCATCTCGTCGAACGGAACCTTGATGTCGACCATCGAACATAACTCCTTATCGGATGACTAGAATGAAACTGGAGTCCAGCCGAACTTGAAAGCAACGCAAGCAATCGACCAGGCCGCCGCTGTTGAGCGGCCAGTAACTTGCGCGCTTCGACTCGCGCCAGACGCCGCTGGCCTTCCTCCGGTAGCTCGCCGCCAGCCGCGAGGATCCGGCGGATCACCGCCATAGTCGCTCGGCGCTCGGCGGGCTCCCGCAGAATGTCAAAGCATCAGCACGCCGCGTTGCGCCGCGT
>JBKQPD010000120.1:0-3381 GCA_052145175.1 Binataceae bacterium (SeqCode)
CCCCCCAAGTGCACCGCCAGACGCGGCAGTTAGGCCCATGAGCTTCTGGCGGCGTGAGCCCTCCGAGCCCTCGGCGTCCACTCCTCCGGATGCCGCCGGCGAACCCCCGGCCGATGAAAACCCGACAACCGATGGCGGGTCGGGGGGTGTTCCGGGAGAGCGGGGCATTCCCTCCTTGAACCGAGTCCGCTCGGTCCAATCCCGCGTGAGTTCCGTTCTCGCCGTAACGCTCATGGGGATTCTCGCTGCGGGACTGATGATTTGGTATTACTCCGGTGCCATCGGTCGAAGCGCCCGCGCGCAGCACCTCGCCGAAGTTGCGGCCAAACGCCGGGCGCAAGGCGATACGACGCTCCCGTCTCTCGGAGTCATTCAACCGCCGCGGACCCATGACTCGACCCTCGATCATCTATTCGGGCCACCGCCGCCCGTTCCGGTCACCGCGCCCGAGACTCCGATGGCAAACACGAATCCCTACGCGCCGACCGGCCCACCCAAAAAGACGCCCGAGGAGCTTGAGCTCGAACGACAACTCGGGGGGCCGGTGCTCGCTGCGGCACCGAACGATCGAACGCCGCCTGCCAGGGGGACTGACGGTGAAGCCGCGGCCTATGCGGCTGGAAGTGAAGCGCAAGGACTCTCGCAGCTTCCAGGCGCAAGTGGGGAATCCAATGAAAACGCTGGATCGGCAGGGGAAACTCTGGCGTCTCTCTTAAAACCGACGTCCACCCCGGCGGTTCGCGCGCGTGTGCTTCCGACGCAGCGCTTCATGCTCCCGAAAGGCGCTTTTATCGATTGCACGTTAGAAACCGCGGTGAGCTCGGCATTGCCGGGAATGACCACGTGCGTGACCGCCACCGACACCTTCAGTGCGGACGGCAACATCGTGCTCCTCGAGCGCGGTTCCAAGCTCGTGGGTGAAACCCGCGGCCAGGTCCAACAAGGCAAACCGCGGTTGTTTGTCTTGTGGACCGAGGCGCGCACGCCGACAGGCGTTGTGGTACCACTGGCTTCACCCGGAACCGACGAGCTGGGGCGAAGCGGGCTCTCTGGGGTCATTGACCGGCATTGGTGGCTGCGCTTTGGCACGGCTATTTTGATCACGGTCATCGATGGCGCGGTTCAAGGATTCACTGAATCCCACGGGAGTGGCGGCACGATTGTCCTAAATCCCTCCACGAGCAGCGATGTCGCGACCGAGGTGCTGCGAGGGACGCTCAACGTTCCGCCCACCATCGAGAAGGCGCAGGGCGATCGCATTGAAATTCTGGTCGCACGCGATGTCGACTTTCGCAGTGTCTACGCGTTGCGCGCCGCGTCGGGAGACCCTTGATGGACGGAATTCGCAGGCAGGCAGCGCACGCTTTCATCGACACGGCGCCAAGACCGACCCCAAGCACGTTTGTCCACGCGGCCCAAATCTCATCGCTCGCGCTCACGCTGCGAGTGTTGCAGCCGTTGCTCTCTCGAGAGGACGTGACGGAAATTTGCATCAATCGCCCCGGCGAAGCGTTCCTGGAAACCCGCTTGGGGTGGGAGCGGGAGACATTACCGTTTGCCGACTTCCACTGGTGTTATCGGCTCGCGAAGCTCGTCGCAAATGCGACGCGCCAGCGGATCACCGAAGAGTCTCCACTCCTGTCGGCTGCGCTTCCGACCGGAGAGCGCATCCAAATCGTGGTGCCGCCCGCAACGCCCCCGAGCGTCGTCGCGATCACGATCCGAAAACCCGCGAGTGTCGTCTGGAGCGTGCGTGAGATGGCAGAGGCCGGCATCTTTCGCACCACCCGCCGCGCCTCGGAGACTTTGGATGCCATCGAGCAAGAACTCCTCGCCTTGCTCGCCGCCCGCGACTTCGAGGCCTTTATGGGGCTCGCGGTGCGAGCCAAGAAAAACATCATCGTGTCCGGTGCGACCGGGAGCGGAAAGACGACCTTCACCAAGGCGTTGATTCGCGAGATCCCGCGCGAGGAGCGCCTCATCACGATTGAGGACGCGCCGGAGCTCATTTTGAATGATCACCCCAATCACGTGCGGTTGTTTTATTCGAAGGGCGATCAAGGCCAGGCCAAGGTAGCACCTAAACAGCTTCTCGAGGCCTGCCTTCGCATGCGTCCCGATCGGATTCTACTCGCCGAACTTCGGTCCGATGAGGCGTTTGACTATTTGCGCAATGCCAATTCGGGGCATCCAGGTTCGATCACAAGCGTGCACGCATCCAGCGCCGAGTTGGCCTTCGAACAGCTGACGCTGCTCGTCAAACAAAGCCGCAACGGCGGCGATTTGCCGCGACCGGAGATCAAGACCTTGTTGTATCAGTTGGTGGATATCGTCGTGCAGTTCGGCTTGGTCGGTCGGCAGCGCTGTATTCAGGAGGTCTTCTATGAGCCCGCTCGCAAACGCGCACTGGCAGCCCGATCCTAAAGCCGCTTCGGTGCTTCGCCGCTGCGCAATGATGGCGGCGCTCACCGCCGTGGGCGCGATCGCGGCGCAATACCTCGCAGGTTATTTCTTCCTCTGGTCCTTGCACGCAGATCCCCGCCGTGCGACGCCGGTGACGATCCTTCAATACTGGCTCTACTACGGTCATATTCCTTTCATCCATCACCGCGCGATACTCTGTTCGGGTGTAGGCCTTTCTCTGGTGACCGCGCTAGCTGCTGTGCTCGTGATTCCGAGGCGGCGCGCATTGCACGGAGAGGCCCGATTTGCCCGAAAGCCCGAGATTGCGCGGGCAGGGCTCTTTGCGATCGAGGGACTGATCCTCGGCAAAATGGGTTCCCGGTATCTGATGTTACCGGGTCAGCAGAGCGCGATCCTCGCCGCTCCGCCGCGGTCCGGCAAAGATGTGGGCGTCGTCGTCCCCAATGGCCTTAACTGGCCGGGCTCGTTGGTGCAGGTCGATATCAAACGGGAAAACTGGTCGATTACCGCAGGCTTTCGGGCGTCCCGCGGGCAGACGTGCTTTCGCTTCGAACCGCTGGCTGCGAATGGCGACACCGCACGCTGGAATTGTCTTTCGTATGTCTCTCAATCGCCGGACCGGCGCATTAACGATATTCAAAGGATCGCGGATATCTTGTACGCGGAGAGTCCCGGTACGGATCCTTTTTGGGTGGCAAGTGCCCGGTCCTTGTTTTTGGGGATCTGTCTTTATCTGTTCGAAACCCAACGTTTCCCCAAGACCATGGGGGAGGTCCGCCGGCAGGGCATGGCAAGTGATGATGAGGGGTTTGGCACGCATTGGAAGCGAATCGTTCAAGGTCGGCAGAGCGGCAAATCTCCACTCTCCGGCGAGTGCGTACGTGCGCTCTATGACGTCATCGACTTGGCTCCCGTCACCGCCTCCTCGGTGCGAAAGACCTTTACCAGTCGCTTGGA
>JBKQPD010000121.1:0-7841 GCA_052145175.1 Binataceae bacterium (SeqCode)
GGGCTGGTTGTGAACCTGCGGCGCCCGGCTAACCGCCTGCGGCACGCCAGCCCACCCGCCCCACTCACGCTGCGGTGCGTGCGGCCACCGGTAGCCGCCTTGATGGACCAAATCGGCAAAAGTTCACGAACTCTTGAGCAGAGGCCGGCGGCCGCTCAACCCGGCATCGTGATCGTAAACGCCCGGCGGCCGCGGCGTCAGGAGGCCCCGGCAATTGCGCCGCCGCAGCTCGAACCGGACCCGGCGGTGCAGCCGAAGCAGTGGCCTCCGGTCGCGATCGGGGCCCCTTCGAACCCGCACAGATCATTCACGTCCCAGACCGTGAGCGGCCTGCCGTCTGCGGTAGCGCCGAGCGGAAGCTCGAGCATCTGGTTGAAGTCGCAATCATAGAGCCTGCCATCATAGCCCACGCTGATCAGCCCACGGCACATCAGCCCCGCCACCGTCGCGGGATTGAAATGATTCACGAGCAGCCCGAGGTAGGCCTCGTGCTGTCCGGCGCGATAGAGCTGATCGGCAAAGCGGCTGATCGGCATGTTGGTGATCGTCAACAGGTGATCGAAACAAACCCCGAAGTTAGCGCCCAGCTCCACGTGATAACGCTCTTCCAGCTCCGCCTGCGGTGGCGGCAGGGACGGACCGACGGGGTTGTGCACCATATCGAGCGGATGCGCGCCCGTCCCGTAGCCCAGGCGGTTGAGGATACGCAAGGCGTCGATACTCTTCGCGAAGACGCCGGCGCCGCGCTGCCGCGTCACGTTTTCCTCCGCATAGCAGGGCAGCGAGCAGACCAGTCGAACCTGATTGGCGCGGTAGAATTCCGGCAGCCACTCCATCGCCGGCGCGAAGAGCACCGTCAGATTGCAGCGCACGATCACCGCGCGCCCGGCGCGCCGCGCCCCCTCAACCAATTGCCGGAAATGCGGATTCAGCTCGGGCGCCCCGCCCGTCAGATCGACGGTGCGGATCGCGCTGTCCGCCGCGAGCAGTTCGAGCACGCGCGACGCCGTCGCCGCCGTCATGATCTCGCGCCGTGCCGGTCCCGCGTCAACGTGGCAATGATGGCAGGCCTGATTGCAGAGCTTGCCGACATTGACCTGCAACGTCTCCGGAATCGTCCGGCGCAGGGGGCCGAGACCGTGACCGCGGATAACCGCGTCAAAATTCACCCCTGCCGCCCAAGACGACCCCGGCTGCTCGCGCATAACGCTCACGGTCGCCAGCCTATCATGCCCTCGCCGCCCTCCGACATCAAAAACGACCGGGTATATCGCGCCGTGTATGCGCTTTCGGCTAAAATTTAGACCTTGAAACCGGCGCAAATAGAAATCATCCCCAACGATCACCCCGCCGTGAGGCCGCCCTTGGCCTCCGTGCTGGTCGCCGATGACGACCCTAGCATCCGCCTAATCCTGCGGCATCGGCTCGAATCGGCCGGCTATGCGGTCGAAGAGACCGGGGACAGCGCGGCCACGCTCGACGCCCTACGCGCGAATCGCCACGGCGCGGCCCTGGTCGATATCATGATGCCCGGGGCGGGCGGACTGGAAGTACTGTCCGAGGCCCGCGCGGCCGAGACCCGCACCCCGATTATCGTGATCACGGCGGCCAGCACGATGAACAACGCGGGCGAGGCGAGGCGCCGCGGCGCCCACGACTACCTGACCAAGCCGTTCGAGACCCTGGACCGGGTGGTGGCCGCCGTCGGCCGCGCGGTCGAAGTGGCGGCGCAGTCCGTCGACCTGAAACAGCTCGAAAGCGAGATGACCCGCCGCATCGGCGGTGAACTCTTCGTGCGCAGCCCGGCGATGCAGGAAGTGTTCAAGCTGGTCGGCAAGGTCGTGAGCAGCGACGCGACCCTACTGCTGTTTGGCGAGAGCGGCACCGGCAAGGAGGTGGTGGCCCGCGAAATCCATCGCCGGTCACCGCGCGCCCGGGGCCCTTTCGTCGCGGTCAACTGCTCGGCGATTCCGCAAGGCCTGCTCGAAAGCGAGCTCTTTGGCCACGAACGGGGCTCCTTCACGGGCGCGACCGAACGGCGCACGGGCAAATTCGAACAAGCCGCCGGGGGCACCATTTTCCTTGACGAAATCGGCGATATGCCGCTCGAATTGCAGCCCAAGCTCTTGCGCGTGCTGCAGGAGCGTGAGTTCACGCGGGTCGGCGGCGCCGAAACGATCCGCACCCAGACCCGGGTGTTCGCCGCGACCAATCAGGACCTCGAGACCGCCGTGGCCGAGCGCCGCTTCCGCGAAGATCTCTACTTTCGCTTGCGCGTGGTCCCGATCAAGATTCCCTCCCTGCGCGAGCGCCGCGAAGATATCGCGGAGTTGACCGACCATTTCGTCGCCAAGGCGGCCCGTGAGATGGGCGCGCAGGCCCGGGCGGTGGCGCCCGAGGTCCGCGCCAAATTGCAAGCCTATGACTGGCCGGGCAACGTCCGCGAGTTGGAGAACTCCGTCCTGCGCGCCGCGTTGCTCGCTTCCGGCCCGACAATCCGCGTCGAAGATCTCGAACTGGGCGCTTCCGCCCGGGCCGTGCCGCGCCCCACCGCAAACCATGCCACGCTGAGCGAGCTGATCAGCCATCGCTTGGCCGAGATGGTCGCGGAGGGCGAGGGCGAACCGCACGACCTCCATCAACGGATCGTCGCCGAACTGGAGAAGCCGCTGATCGAGTTTGCCCTGGCGCGCGCGCGCGGCAATCAGGTGCAGGCGGCCCGTATCCTCGGCCTCAATCGCAACACGTTGCGCAAGAAACTGGCCGAACTCGGTATCCCGGTAACCCGCACGCCGGGAGTCTGAACCCCGATGCGGATGCCATCACATTTCTACGCGATGATCGATCCGGCAGGTGGCCACGATCCGGTCGCGCTCGCCCGAATCCTGCTCAACGCCGGGGCGCGCATCCTGCAGTTGCGGCTCAAGGACAAGGGCTCGCGCGACCTCCTGGCGGTGGCGCGCGCAATCACCCCGCTCACTCGTGCGGCTGGCGCGATTTTTATCGTGAATGACCGCGTGGATATCGCGCTGCTGGCCGACGCCGATGGCGTCCATCTCGGGCAGGAGGATCTCCCGCTCGAGGCGGCCCGCCGCATCCTCGGTTCCGACCGGATTATCGGGGTCTCGACCCACTCGATCGAGCAGGCGCGCGACGCCGAGGCGCATGGCGCGGACTATATCGGCTTCGGCGCGATCTATTCGGGCGGTTTGAAGAACGTCCAACACGCGCAGGGACTCGAACGTCTCCGCGCGGTGCGTCAGGCGGTACGGATCCCGATCGTCGCGATTGGCGGAATCACGGAAGCGACCCTGCCCGCAGTGATCGCGGCCGGTGCGGACGCGGCCGCGATCATCACCGACGTCGTGCGCGCCCCCGACGTCGCCGCCAAGGTACGCTCACTGCTGCAAGTTACAACGCGCTAATCAAACATAGTCTTTCCTGCGGGAGCTTGCGTCAGTTCAACGATCGAGCACGGCCCGCAACGACTTGAACCATTGCGGCATCGCCTCCTCGAGACCTTTCACACAGCTCGCCTGTTCTTGAGCGGGGCAATCGAAGGTCACCGACCATTCAAGGAATGCACGGTTCCCGTCAACGATCGGGATCACGCGTGCCGTCCCCTGATACCAAGTTATCGCCCCGAGCGTTCCGCAGGATTCATAAACGTAGGAGCGATCGAGGTCCGAATGAGCCATCAGCCGCTGGCGAATGCGGGCGCCGTATTCCTCGAAGCTGCGGATCGCACCGACCGCGTCGCCCGCCTTGCCATCCTCGATATGGCTCTCAGTGACGCTGGCCACCCACACCGGGTAGCTGTTGAAGTCGCGGATCACGGCCCAGACCTGGTCGGCGGTCTGCTCGAATACAGTACTGTAGGAAACTTTCATCATCGTTATTCTCTTTTGCGTTACGATCCGTGTTCAGGTCCGGTTGATGGAAACTCCGCCGTCCGCCAGCAGTGCCGTGCCGGTTGTGAAACTCGACAAGTCAGAAGCGAGATATAGCGCGGAATTCGCGATCTCCGCGGGCTCGGCTATCCGCTTGAGGGCATGGAGGCTTTTGACGAACGCGATCGCTTCCGGGGTATTCGCGAAGGTTCGGCCCATCGGTGTATCGGTGCCGTCCGGCAGCAGCGCGTTTACCCGAATCTTTTGCGCACCATACTCGGCGGCCAGCGCCTTGGTCAGGCCGATCATTCCGGCTTTGCTGGCGGCGTAGGCGGCCGTTTGCGGAAAACCCACGGTATAGCCGACAAATGACGACGTGAAAATCAGCGAACCGCCGTCGCGCCGCAGCATCGCGGGGATCTGATATTTAGCGCCAAGAAAGGCGCTGCTGAGACTGGTCGCGAGGGTATCCTCCCAATCGGCGAGCGCCATGTCTGGGACAGAACACCCCAATTTGCCCAGCGTCCCCGCGTTGTTGAGCGCGATATCAAGCCCGCCAAATTTATTCGTCGCCAGTTCGACCAGCGCCTTGGCGAAAGCCTCGTCGCGCACGTCTCCCACCAGCGCGACGGCGCGGCCACCAGCTTCCGCAATTTCCGCGACCAGGGCGTTGAGCTCCGCTTGCCGGCGCGCGCCGACCACAACTTTGGCGCCTTCCAGCGCAAATAGTTTGGCCGTCGCATAGCCGATTCCCGCGCTCGCGCCGGTAATAATCGCGACCTTGCCTGATAGTAATGTCATTTGTTCCTCCGCGAATTGCACCAAGGTTTTTTTGCAGTCGTGGTATTCCCGCGAACTGCACTGATGGATACAACACCGCGGACGTAATCGATGTGAGATGCGCAAACTCGCGACGCGCCTTCACGTCGTCAAGGTTGAGGTGGGAAAGAACGGGAGTCGGGGCGCCCCCCCCCGTGAAGGCCGTCGCCTACTCGAGCGCGGTCATCACGATATAACCTTCGAGGCCGTCCTTCATCCGGATCTTGAGATAGTTGATCGAAGTCCCGACGACGTGGACGTCGTGCTGGTTATGCACTTCGGCCAACCGCTTCGCGGCATGGTTGGGCGCGGACAGGACGGGCGTATCCTTGGTCAACCGGAAAACCTTGTCGGCGGGACGCGCGAGTTCCACGGCGGTCATCGGGACGTAGGCCGTCTTGCCGCTCTTGAGCCTGATCCGCAGATAGTGACGGGTCGAGCCGGTCACATTGACGAACTTGCCGGCCTCCAGCCGCTCGACGTGACTCGACGACGTGGTGGGCTGCATATAGGCCCAGCTATCCGCTGTCAGCTTGAGCAGCGCCTGGCCCGCTTCGACCGGTCCTTTATAGGGGCCCGACTTCGGCGGGACGGTGTGATGCACCGGATGAGGGGCCGCGGGTGAGATCGGTGGCGGCGGCGGAGCGCTTTCCGGCGCGGTCGGCGCGGAGATGTCGGGGCCCTCGGTGTCGCCCGCCGGTTCGGCCGGGGGTGGCGCCCCTCCCGCCGGCGCGATCGTCGTATCGGGCAATGTCTTGGGAGCTTCGGGCGCGGTTTGCGCGAAGCCGATCGCGGCCGTGATCAGCGCCAACACGCAGGCGAGCGCGACAACATGCGCCCCGCGCAGCCCCCAAGCTCTGGTTCGTCCGTAAGCTTCGTTCCGCAACCCTGACGCCAATCCTGCTCTTTGCCTTGACATGCTCCTCACCCCGCCACACCCCCGCCTCAGCAAGCCCCGCAAACGACGCATCGGGTTACATCGCACGGTTTGGTCTGATGCTCGTAATGGGCTTTCTTGCGCTCCGATAACAGAAACCATTTATGAATGTGATGATCGATAAAATCCCACGGCAGCACCTCTTCATGCGCAAAGGTGCGGATGACGTATTGATCGGGATTGGGTAATGCCGGGTTGCCGCACGCCTCGGTCCGGATCCGGCCGAGCTCCGGCCAGATAGCGGCGGGATCCGCGCAGCCGACCGCGTCGAGCCGCTCGAGGATCCGGCCGGTGCGGCGATCGCCCCGGGAGAGCAGCGCCTGAAAGTAGGCCTCGCGTGGCGACTCCGCGTCGAGCTCGATACTCGGTCCGGCGATCCGGCCGAGCTGTGAGCGCAAGGAGACGATCTTCCGTTTGAGCGACGCGATCGGCTCCATCGCGTCCCATTGAAACGGGGTCCAGGGCTTGGGCACAAAGGGATTCAACGAGACCGTCACCCGCCCGACCGCTTTGCCCCGCTCACGCATCCGGGCGAGAATCCGGCCGGTCAGTCCGGCGATTTCGTCGACGTCGCCGTCCTGCTCCTCGGGCAGCCCCAACATAAAGTAAAGCTTTAGATTACCGACGCCCTCGCCGACCAGGCGCTCGGCGGCCAGCAGAATTTCCGGCTCGCTAAGATTCTTGTTGATCACCTTGCGCATCCGCTCGCTGCCCGCCTCGGGCGCGATCGTAACGCTCCGGTTGCCGTTGCGGGCCAGCGCCTGCGCGAGTTCCGGCGAGATGCAATCCGCCTTGAGCGACGATGGTGACAGGCGCCCGCCCAGGTCCGCGACCGTGGACGCGAGTTGCGCGACCCCCGGGACACTCGCCATCTCCGCGCCGACCAGCCCGATAACGCGCCGCTCGCTTAGCCCGCGCCGGGCTTCGATCTCGAGCACGGCCGGACTGCGATAGCGGATCGGACGATACATGAACCCCGCCGCGCAGAAGCGGCAACCCCACTGGCATCCGCGACTCGCCTCGACCAGGAACATGTCGCCGAAAACCGACTCCTCGGTGAGAATCAGCGACGAGGTCGGGAAGCGATCGAGGTCGGCGAGCAGTCGGCGTTTGACCTTGCCGTCACCGGGACCGCTGTAATGCACGGCGGCGAGCCGCCCGGCGTTGTCGTAGGCGGGGGCAAAGTAGTCGGGCAGGTAGGCGCCGGTGACCTGCGCCGCAGCGTCGAGTCGCGGAGCGGCCTGCGTGTCGATTCGGCGCGCCGCCTGATATGCCGCCAGGAATTCGGGCGCGAGTTCCTCGCCCTCGCCAATCAGGAACAGATCGATAAAGTCGGCGATCGGCTCGGGATTGAGGAAAATTGCCGAGCCACCGGCGATAATCAATGGATAATTACGGCCGCGCCGCTGCTCGCGACGCAGCGGAATCCCGGCGAGCCGCAGGATTGTCAGCACGTTCAGGTAGTCGGTCTCGAACGAGATCGAAAAGGCCAGAATCTCGAAGTCGCTGAGCGGCTTGCCCGCTTCGAGCGACTGCAGATGCTCGCCGCCGGTGCTGATCGAGGCAAGTTCGTCGCGATCGGGCAGGAAGGCGCGGTCGGCCGCCACCCGGGGATCGGTCTCGAAAATGTGGTAAATCGACTGGTAGCCCAGATTTGCCATCCCCAGCCGATAGATATTCGGATAGACCACGCAGACGGAGATATCTCCGCCGGGGCGGCGCTCGTAGAGCACCCTTTCCTTGGCGATCCGCTCGACCGCGCGTCCACGCACAAACATGATTCAGGGTGACAGGTTACAGGCGCCGGGCAAACCCGCTCAAGAGGGGCGTTTGCGCAGTTTGCGCAACTGCCCCTGCGTCATCATCCAGAGCAGCTCGCTGCCGCCGCGCTCGGGCCGCTCGGACAGTGCGAGGGCGACGCAACCGCCTTTTTTGAACTGCAGATTGACCCGCTCGGGCGCGCCGGTCAGCAGAATCGACACGATCCCGCTCAACTGCGGCTCATGCCCGACGATCATGATCTGCTCGTGATGCGCGACCGGGGCCAACGCGGCGACCGCGCGGGCCGGCGCGACGGCGGTCGCGAGTTCCAGGACCGTCTGCGGGGGCGGCTGGTTATCATATTCGGCCGCGACGATTTCCGCGGTCTGGCGCGCGCGGGCGAGCGGGCTGGTCAGTATCGCGTCGAACTCGAG
>JBKQPD010000122.1:0-15970 GCA_052145175.1 Binataceae bacterium (SeqCode)
GCGCCGGCTGGTCGGCTGGCAGGATCTGACTAATCCACAGATGGAGGCGGCGTAAGCAATTGCATCGTTAACTGCTCGCTCGTCGACGGCTGATGCCAATTACTTTTCTACCAATTGACCGACACCACCATAGGTCTCGTGACTCGTTGCACTTCCGGCCGTTAGCGGTAGTGGGGCTGCCGGAGAGTCCGGATCCAACACGAGCTTGTCGCCTTCGGTGTATGGCTTGACGAATTTATTCCAGACTTGGGTGTATGAGTTTCCGGCGATCGAGAACGTAAGTGTCTCACGGCGCAAGATCGCATTATATCCGGGTTCTGCCGTGTTGACGTAGGCCATTCGGGTCTCAAAGCGCAGAGGCCCTCTCTTCGTCGGATAGTCGGAGGGGAAAATTGTGACGCCATCGGGCGGAAACAACTGGACTTCGGGGCCACGAAAGTAAACCCAAGCTTGAAAGCTTGCAGATCCCAGCGCCAATACCAACGCGACGGGGGCGACGATGTCGGTCTCTCGCTTTAGCTTTAAACCGAAGAACCACATCGCTTCGCCCGCTTTGGAATTTGTTTCCCGCGCCCGCATTTCGCGAACTAAGGTGTTCTTCGCCGATGGCGCCTTTTGTGTCGCATATTAGGGGTAGGAGTGGACGAAGGGGTGAATTCAGGCGTGCCGGGCTCTGCGTTAGACGCTTGCGCGACGGGAATCCCAGACTGCGCGCTCGGACTTTTGCGTTGCGCACGGCTTTGAACGTCCCGCCGGGACGGGTTTGCTGTAATTGCAAACACAACCGTCGCAATGGGAATCAGAGCGAGCGGGTAAACCTTGTTTTCAAAGCGCCTCATTTGTTCGCGGACCAGTAACGTATGTCAGGAAGAAACGCAAGTAGATTGCGCTGCGGTGACCATCGGTACAGCGCGCGCTCGCTGCAAGATTTGCTGACGCAATCAGCTTCGCCTCAGGTTGATCGAGAGTTAAACGAAGCATTAAGAACGCGGGTAGCGTCCAGCGCCATCTGTTTGAGAGTTTCGTACGAGAGAGGATATGAGGCCTTGAAGATCGCTCAATTGGGGGCAGTCTAACCACACGTTTGTCGTTCAACGGTTTGGCTGGGGTTTGGCAGCAGCGGTCACAAATCGGGGCAAAACGGCACTAGACGGAACAAACCGAGATCGCGAAAAAGCCTTATTTCATTTGCGTTTCTTTGTTCTGAATGGTCAGCCTTTGCGGCTGCCGCAAGTCCGGGTTCGACTCAGGCCGATGCTCTACATCTCTCGAAAGCCAGTGAATTAGCGGCGTTTTTCGAGCGAGCGCGCTATGCGAGCGAAAACTATGGCAAATCCCGTTGTGAGTTAAATGATCGACCGTTGCATCATCGCATCAATTAATGAAGATCGTTCGAGCTGCTTACCCTGAAGCGTTAGTTTTCCGTACGTCTCATCCACAACGCGCGTTTGACCATCGTGAACATGGACATGAATGCCAAACTCCTGGGGTCGTGCTGCGGTCCAGACGATAGCAGGAGTCGACGCCCAAACCGTGAACGAACAACCCTGGTAGTCGTCGAGGTCGAGCGACCGATCTGGGGTCTCGTACTTCAACGTTGTGGCATACTCGTCGTGTAGCAGCTTGAGTGGAGTGGACACGATCGGGTCCTTACTCCAAGTGCTATCTCGTCCACAATTCCCGCAAAAGTGCTTGCGATGCGCTGTGCGTGCAAAGTCGCCGAGATCCAGGTGCGGATAGCCGCAACTGGAACAGTTTATGCACGTCATTTCCCGATTTGCCTCAAGGCCGCAAACAAACTCAAATGCTGCTGGCGGTGTTACATTTACTCTCGTAATATCCGAGTTTCCGAATAACCCCAAGCTGTCGCTGTATAGAAGCGAAATCGCATCGAAGTCCCTGTCGATAGTCTTTTTGCCGCCTGTATCTGGTCGCACGTGCACGTGAATTTTTGGTGGTCGCGGGACGATCTTCTCAGTGGAGAGCGCGGCTGGCATGGAGCACCAAATCCCAACCTCGGCATGATCGGTTAGATTAATGGTGAGGGGCGATAAGACGTAGTTCATCGGCTGCGTATGGTTTGCACACCGCATCTCTCCGAATTGCTCGAAAGATTCCTGATCGGCTTTCGTTCCCCAGTGCGTCTGATGGGTGCGGCACCACCAGCGCTCGGACCCGTGACGGAACTTGCCGGCGTGTACGAAATCGCAGGGCAGTTGTGCGTCGTTCCCGGCCAGCCCCGCGAATCGACCAAGAAGCGAGGGTGAGAAAACAGCGATGTTGCCTAGGGTCCTACCGTACGACCAGCAAATAGCAGGCGTCTCCGCGATCGGCTTCGCGGCTTCAGGAATCAATGGTTGCTCTTCACCGAGTTTCTTCAGGTAAACTTTTCTGGCACCCGCGCCTTGGGCCTTTTCCCACTCGCATTGCCAGAGTTCAACTCGGTTATCGGACTGGTTGAGTCGGCGTTCAACGAACATTCCAATATCCTACCCTAAGTCAGCGATAGCTCTAAGCAGCTCCTGAAAAACAACCTGTCGCACTCAACGGTGCAAGGGAACTGGAAACGGAGGATAACCCTAGCCCGAGACCTTGAGCCAGGTGATCGAAAGAGCGGGCGCCGCGTCGGAGATCGCGGCAAACCGTTACTTCAGAATAGCGTATCAAGATCGGGTTATCGTACAGTCTCCGGAACTTCAAGTCAGGATTCGATCCCTGCCGGGAGTCCCGCTTAGGGCAGATTCCGAATCCGCTGCGCGCCGATAAGGGTGCTCACGCCGCCAAAATGATCAGACTTTGATCCGACTGCTCGTAAAGACTCAGCGAGCCCTCAGTCTCTGAGTCGAGATAACTAATTGATTTTACTGGGGAAAAGATGGAGCGGGCGATCGGGGTCGAACCGACGACGTCCAGCTTGGGAAGCTGGCATTCTACCGCTGAATTACGCCCGCTCTGCTTCTATTCTGTTCATTAATCACGCCCTCAAATCAAGATCCCGGCCTCTCGGCCGCGATCGCGCGAAGATTTTCGCGTGGGAACGACCGTGCTATGGATCGGCCAAATCCACCGGCAAGGAGTCGACGTATGGCGCTTATCGCGAGCAAAGGACCCTACGAGAAAGGGCTGCGTGATTTTGGCCACGGCTGCTACGCCTGGCTGCAACCCGACGGCTCCTGGGGATGGAGCAACGCGGGCCTGGTCGCCGACAGCGGCGAATCCATCCTGATCGACACCCTGTTCGATCTGAAGCTCACCCGCGAGATGCTCGACGGGATGCGCCGGGCCGAGCCCCAAGCTACGGCGCATATCGGGGCGCTGGTGAATACGCACTCGAACGGCGATCACACGTTCGGGAATCAACTCGTCCCGGGCGCCGAAATAATCGCGTCGAAGGCCTGCGCCGAGGAGATGATCCACGACGGCGGCGCCAAACGGCTCGCCGAGATGAAGCGCGACGCCAAGCCCACCAGCGCGGCCGGCAAGTTCCTGCAGGAGATTTTCGCGCCATTCGACTTCGACGGAATCGACGTTCCGATGCCGACGTTGACGTTCGAGGGCGAGTTGACGCGCCGGGTCGGCAGCAAGACGGTCCGGCTGATTCAGGTGGGCCCCGCCCATACCGGCGGCGACGTGATGGCGTATGTTCCCGCCGATCGCGTGCTGTTTACCGGCGACATGCTCTTCATCAACGGTCATCCGATTATCTGGGCGGGTCCGGTGGGAAACTGGATCAAGGCCTGCCAATTGATGCTCGACCTGGACGTCGAGACGATCGTGCCCGGCCACGGCCCGGTCACCGACAAGCGGGGCGCCGCCGCAGTCAAGGCTTATTTCGAGTATATCGAGCGCGAAACGCGCCGGCGCTACGACGCCGGGATGTCGGCGGCGGATGCGGCGCGCGACATTTCACTGGCCGACTATTCGTCGTGGGGTGACGCCGAGCGGATCGTGGTCAACGTCTTTTCGCTCTATCGCGAATTTGCGGGGGGCAAGCCCGAGACGGTCATCCGCGCCGACCTGTTCGGTCTGATGGCGGAACTGCGCGCAAGTCGCCGCAAGTAAACGGCGCTCAGCTGATTGACGGGGAGAGCAGGGGGCCGCGAATCTCGTACGGACCCTCGGACGGCGGGTGGGGGAGCATATGGAAGAGCAGTCCGAAGTGCGCCCGTCCACTGGGGGTCGGCGTCAGATAGACGCGCGCCGTGATCGTGCTGTCGGCCGGATCGGCGGCGAGCTGAATCGCGCCGTCGGCCTTGCTTTCAACGTCACCGCCGTGGGTCTCGAGGTCCTGGAACCTCAGCACGCCGTTCTCCAGCAGGATTTGTCCTTTGACCGTGCCCAGATGGATCAGCGGAAAGCCGTGCGTGATCTCGACCGTTACGTCATGTCCGTTGAGCGTGGCCTGACCCGTGTTCGCCGCGAGCAGGGGGCCGTGAATTTGCGCGGATCCGCCCGCCGAGAGCGTGCCGCCCAACAGCGTCCCGAATTGGTTGAGGAGCCGGCTATCGTCGAGACTGAGCGCGCGCGCGTCGAAGGTCACGCCGATCATGCCCGCTTCCTGCTCGAGCGTGGCGTGCAGGGTGCCACGATAGACCTCCGCGTCGAGACCCAGCCCAGGACGGCCGAGGAGTAGTGAGCCGAGGGTCGGCCGGAGCGCAATATTCGGGCTCTGCAGGAGCAGTTGACTCGGCGAACTGGCGATTGAAACAAGGTCGACCCCGTCCAGCGCGACCCCGATCGGCAAATGGATGTGCTGGGCGCGATAGTTAAGCTTCAGCCCGTACGGCGCGAGTATCGTCGAAGCCATGTCGTCGTAGGGGAAGTTGGCGACCAGGAACGCTGCGAAGGTAAACAGCGCCCCCGCCACGAGCACAACGATCATCGCCGGCCGAAGCCTGGACCGGCGGTTCTCCGCCGCGCGGTCAACCATTCTTGGCCAGCGCCATACAGCTCATATCGACGTCGTAGCTGTGCGAATCGTTGGCGTGCTGGTGCAGCTCCAGATTCGATACGGTAACCGGTATCCCGAGCGACTGGACACCGTAGAGCGTGTCGACCACCTGGGCGAGGGTGATACCGTTGAGCTTGATCGCGACACTATATTGGCGGAAGCCGCCGGCCACCGTGGTATCAGTGGGCGTGATCGAGCCAATACGCTCACGTCCGACGCTTTTGGTGAGGGTCTGCTCGATAACAGAGAAGAGCGAGAAGTTGGGATTATCGGGGACGGTCCGCTGCTCGGCCCGCGTCAGCTCGTGCTGGAGCTGTTCGTAGGACCGCGTCAGGCCGCGCAGTTCGATGAGGTCACTACGGCGACTGGCGACGCGATCAGCGAGCGATTCCTGCAGCCCGACGATCGGCGCATAGATTAAGTTGTAAAGCAGGATCACGGCGAGGATCGCGCCCGCGGCGCGAATCAGCATTTTCTCGCGGGGCTCCCGCTTGTCGAACCAGGCGCGACTCGCCTCCCACGAAGGCGCTATGGCGCGCTTGACGGGCTCCACATAGCGCTGGAACGGTTGTGCGGCGCGGGCACCCAGCCGCCTGACGCTTTCCGGCATCGCGATGGGCTCGGCAATCATGGCGCGTATGCGTTCGAGCATCAGAGGCTTCCCGTGGCGTCCTTGAATTGCGCGCTCAGCCGAAATTCGACTTTGCTCGTATCGTTGCCGGCCCCCGCGTGCTCGACCGCGATGGCTGCGAAGTCGCCGCCCCGTTCGAGCATCCGTTTCACCTGATCGACCGCCGCGAACGAATCGGCCGATCCCTCGAGCTTCAGTCCGGTTTCGTCGACCAGCAGGGTACTGGCCTGAATCGGCACCGAGGGTGGAATGTCGCGGGATAACTCGAGCAGGACGTCCAGCGGCGAGCCGTGGCCGAGATTGCCGCCGAGCAGACGCAAACGTTTACTCGCCGCCGTCAGCTTGGCCTGGAGTGTCGCCCTGGCGGTCGTTGGATCGGTGTCGCCCAGGGCCGGCGCGACAACCGTTTTGATTTCGTCATTGAGCAGATGAAGTTGACGGGCTCCGACCGCTATCGCCAGCGTTACATGCAGGATTGCGATAGCCGCGGCGCAGGCGGCGAGCACGCCGGTCAGCCGCAAGGGATGCAACGCGCCGGTGCGGCCGTGAAAGGCGAAGGCGCCCTGACGAAAGTTGATCAAATTGATAGGCGCCGCCGGCGCCTCGCTCATCAGCATCGCGAGGCATCCGGCAAAACGCGCCGGTTCCTTCCGGACCCCGCCGAGCAGTGCGGCGTAGTCGAGCTCCGTCAGGTCGTGAACCGGAAGTTCAAGCGCGTCAGCGAATTCCTCGCGTAACTTGAGCGACGCCGCCGCCGGACCAGCTAGAAAGAGATCGGCCGGCGCATGACTGGAATTGTGCACGAGCAAGGTTTGACGAACCGCAGTCAGAATCGCGGTGGTGGCCGCCGGCGCCCCGGGCGACTCGCTGCGCAAATCGAGCCCCTGGCTGACCGTCCGGATGGCCCGTGGCGTGCCGCTCTCGTCGATGAGCACCATCGAGGTGCCCGCTTCCTGAATCTCGACCACGAGTTGGCTACCGGCCCGGCCGTTGCGTGCGCGGGAGAGGAATCCGGCCAGCGCGTGAGTGCTGAGGGTGACGGTTTTCGGATCGATTCCGGCGCGCGCGAGCAGCTCGAGATGACGCGCCAACACCTCCTTGCGGGCGAAGGCCGCGAAAACCAGACTCCCCGCATTCTCCCGTCCCACCGCGGCGAAAGCCACGGCCGCGTCGTCGACCGCGAAGGGCAGATGCTCTTCGAGGGCGAAGGGCACAACCTGGCGCAGCCGCCGGCGATCGGTGAAGGGCAGGGCGAGCAGACGTTTGGCGACCTGCTCACCGGGCAGCGCACTGATCGTGATATCCGGGGGGCCGGTCGCGGCGACAATCCGGCTGAGCGCGTGGCCGAGGTCCGCCTCGTCCGCCGCGCGTGCCTGCTCGTAGACGCCGATCAGATCGAACGACTTGAAAGTGCGATCGGCTAGCGCCGCGCGCACGTGGTCGCCGCTCATTTCCAATGCGAGAATCCGCTGCCCCATCAGCCTCGTCCACCGGGAAAGCTCACCTTAATCTTCATGCCACGCCATCAGCGCGAAACTCACCCTATCTTGTTGGGCCGAAGCGCGCTTGAACGTTGCATAGATTCTTTTACGGGTTCCCGCGAAAGCTCCCTCGCCGGTAATGGTAAAGCAACTGCTCTGGGTAACTAACAGGCTGAGGAAGGCTGCGCCCTGCGGTAGTCCGGAAACCCGGTTCTTGAGATCGGTGGGCGCAGTGAAGGGCTCGACCGCGCGCGCCTTAAGGATCGCTTCGACCAGGGACGAGTCGTTCTCCAATTCAGGGGCCATCGCGGCCAACACCTCGGCCGGCGCGGTGTTGACGTTCACTGTGGCCTGGGAAGTCGCCGCCGTCAGGTAGCCGCTCAGCTTGAAGAAGGTCGTGTCGTCCATCCCCTTGAGCATCCGGAGGTCGTAGATAGTCGGGATCGGGCCGTTGCGCGGTTCATAGGGTGGCGTCAGAGTCAGGTAGTAGTCGGCCTCGGCGCCGCCCTGCGATTCGATACTGTCGGGGTCGAGCCAATCGGTCAAAATCGGTAGGATATCAGGCGAGATCTCGAGATTTCCGAGTAACCGCACGATAATCGGCGCCCAGATCGGGTCCGGCTGATGGGTCCTCGAGTTAAGGTAAAGGTTCACGTTGATCTTGCGATCTTCGTCGACGATCGTCGAGGAAACCAGGCCGCCGTCGACCGGAATCGGTGGTGTGGGCTGGGCCCATAACTGATTGAGGCTATCATACTGTGTCGGGGTCGAGCTGCCGTTAGCCGGCACCGAATCGGCCAGGCTGCTCTGCTCAAGTACCGCGACCCCAACCTGCACGCCCGAGCGTGCGAGATAGTAAGCGCGCAACTCGTCGGCCTGATTCGCGGCGCTGCGATAGCCGAGCGCGGCCGAGGTGGTGAATTCGACTACCAGCAGGGTCATCAGTGCGACCGCGAGCATCGTGGCCAGCAACGCGACACCGCGCTGATAGCGGGCGGGCCGGCGGCTTACCATTGGGCGAACGCCATCGGCAGCGTGACCATGGTCGAGAGCCTGAGCGGCGCCCCGCCGGGCGCTGCCAGGACCAGATCAATCGCGATCGCCTGCGGGAGTTGCCGGCCCGGCGGCAGGCTTGTTGAGTCCCAGGATTCGCCCCAGATATTGCCGTCAAAATAGCTGAAATGGAGCGCCAGCAGATTGTCCGCCAGCTCGACGCTGGTATCAGGACTGCTGGCGCCGGTGGTCAACAGGCTGCTCGTCTGGGTGCGGGTCAGGATGTTCCATCCCGGATGAGCAGAGTTGGGCGTCGTCGTATAGCTGACGGTGTCTTCGGCGCCGAAACCCTCGAGCGCCCGCCGATGACCGGGATCGAGAGTCGAGATGCTGAGCGAATCGAGCGGTGTGTGGCTTACCATCCGGCCCGTGCCGATCACCATGACCACACTCGGATTGCTCATGGCGGTCTGCACTGCACCGCGAATCTCGTTGCTCATCCCCGTCAGCACGGTGCGGCTCTCTTGCGCCGCGGCGAGATGACCTTCGCCCTGGACTTTGCCGGTGGCGACGGCGTGGAAAGACCCGGCGAGCATCACGAACACCAGGCCGAGAATCGCGACCGCGATCATTATCTCGATCAGCGTGAAGCCGCGGCTGGACGCGGCGCAGCGGTACCAACGGGACGCCATCAGTCGGCGCCCGCCCCTGGGGTGGTCTGGCCGGGGTTGGCCGCGTTGCCGTTCTGGCCGTTGTTCTGACCAGGAAGCGATGGGTTGGGCATCGCAGGGTTATGCATGAATTCGGTCAGGTCAAAATGACGGCGACCGCCTGGACCGTAAGTCACGCTGACGCGCACGCGCTCGACCGTCGGAAAAAGCGTCGACTGGTCCACCACCCGCTGCCAGCGGAAATTCGGAAACATGCCGGGGTACGACTGGGAAAAGTCGCCGCGCTTCTGGCCGGGCTCGGGAAAGCGTTCCAGCTCGGCCTGTGACATCAGAGCCTGCGCGAGCATCGCGGCGCGTGTCAAATCCTGGCCGCGAATCACCGATTGCATATCCGTGTGATGGAGTCCGAGCAGCGCGACCAGCGCGATCCCGATAAACGCGATCGCGATCATCACCTCGATCAGGGTGAAGGCCGCGGCGGCCGTCGTCAGGAGGCGCTTCATTGTGTGTGCCCGGCCATCGCCTCGCGAGTCAGGTCGCCGCGTTCGACCGCGGCGCGGCCGTTGAACGGATTGATCGCGAGCGTCATGACGGCGCCCTGCTGATCGACCAGATGGATCAAGGTCGCATCGGCAACGCCGCTCGGGTAGAACTGCGCGCTGATTATTCCGCGCCGGAAGCCGCCCGCCCCTTCGACCCAGACGTCGCGCAGACGAACGTCGGGCGGCAATTGTACCGGGCGGCCCGCCGGACCGGTCTCGGTCACAAAACGGGGGTTGACCGCGAAGGGATCGAGCCGCTGGACGAAATAGCGGTTGTGATCGATATCGAAAACAATCCGCAGCAGAACCTTTTGCGCGCCGGCCTCTTCATAGAGATAGTTGCTGCGACTCGCCAGCCCGCGCGCTTCGCCTTTAAGCTGCGAACCTTGGAGACCGCCAAAATAGGGCATCGCGATCATCATAACCAGTCCCATGATGAAGAGTACGACCGCCAGCTCGAGCAAGGTAAAGCCGGGCGCGCAGCTTTTTGGCGCAGGCTTGCGGCGCATCGTCAGACGCCTGGCTCAACCGCCGCCGGTATTGCTGCCGTCGATATCCGCGTTTTTGCCCTCACCGCCTTCGACGCCGTCGGCCCCAAAAGATTTCAGAATGTAGGTGTCGCCGTCGCTTTGGTAAAAATAGGCGTTGCCCCACGGGTCAGGCGGAATCTTTTCCAGATACGGGCCCTGCCAGTCGTGCGGCACGTTGCCGCCCGTGGGCGCCGAGGTCAACGCGGGCAAGCCCTGATCGGTGGTCGGGTAACTCCCCGCGTCGAGATAATAACGGTCGAGCCCGCTCTTGATCTGCGCGATATCGGCCTGGGCCTTGACCCGTTTGGCCTTGTCGGTCGCGCTCCGCAGGTTCTGCACCACGATCGTGGCAAGCAGGCCGATGATCAGAATTACGACCATCAATTCGATCAGGGTGAAGCCCTGTTCGTAACGCCGGGAGGTGGATTTTATTTTTGTCGTCATTGTCGTTCGTCAGCTCGGATTATCCGTTGACACGGACTACTGCATCATCTGGTTGAGCTGGAGGATTGGCTGCAAAATCGAAAGCATCATAATCAGAATAACCGCTCCCATCATCACCGTCATCAGCGGCCCGAGCAGCGTGGTGAGCTGGCCGAGCGAGGAATCGACTTCGCGTTCATAGTTGTCGGCGACCCGATGCAACATCTGCTCGAGCTCGCCCGAGCGCTCACCGATTTTGATCATTTCGATCAGGAGTGGCGGAAAGAGACCGCTGCGCTGGAGCGTGTCGCCCATGCCGTGCCCTTCGCGAATACTCTCGCGGCTGTGCTCGACGGCTTCGGCCAACAGGCCGTTGCTGACCACCCGCTTGACGGCGGTCAAGGCCGGAACCAGTTGCACACCGCTCTCGAGCAGGGTCGCGAGCGTCCGCGCGAAACGCGCACAGGCGATACGGGTCATGGTCGGACCGATAAAGGGCAGGCGCAGGATCCACGTGTCGTAAAAGCGGCGGCCCGCCTTGGTCGAAAGCCCGAACATGATACCCGCCGCCGCTCCGACCAGCGCGATCAGGATGAGCAGCCAATAATTTGACAGGAAGTTCGACAGCCCAATCAGAATCCGTGTCATCAGGGGCAACACCGCGTTTTGTTGCTCGAAGATGGTGGCGACCTGGGGAATCACGTAGGTTACCAGCACCCCCATGATCAACATCCCCGCGACGATCATGATGATTGGATAGGTCAGCGCGCCGCGCACCTTGCCGATGAATTCCGACTGGCGCTCGCCATAATCCGCGAGGCGGTCGAGCACCGGTTCGAGCGCCCCTGCCGCTTCGCCCACGCGAACCATCCCGATAAAAAGGTCGTTGAAGATCTCCGGATGGACCGCGAAGGCGTCGGCGAGCGACGAGCCCTCGCGCACCCGCTCGCGGACCTGCGAGAGGATCCGCTTGACGTGCGGCCGCTCGGACTGCTCGCCGAGGGTGCCGAGCGCCTCGGTCAACTGGACACCGGCGCCCAGCAGCGTGCTCAACTGCCGCGTCAGCAGGGAGAGCTCGGGAGCCTTGATCCCGCGGCGGAACGACGGCAGCCACTGCCATTGCGTGGCGATCCCCCGGGCGGCGGATTCCTCCTCGGTCAGGTCGGTCGGGAAGATGCCGAGCTCGCGGAGCTTGCCCCGGGCGTTACGCGCGCTGTCGGCGTCGATTACGCCTGCGACATTGCGGCCATTGGGCGCAAGGCCACGATAGGCGAATACTGGCATCGGTCAATACGAAGCGACTCCCGCGGCGGCGCGGGTCAGGCGATATCTTCCTGCGTCACGCGGAGCAGCTCCTCAATCGTGGTCTGCCCCGCCAGGATCCGTTCCGCGCCGTCCTGACGGAGCAATTTCATCCCGTGCGACGTGCAGGCGCGGCGGATGGTCGCGGAGTCCGCCTTGCGCATCACCAGCCCGCGCACTTCGTCGTCCATAATCATCAGTTCCTGAATCGCCATCCGGCCCCGATAGCCGGTATTGCGGCAGTTGCGACAGCCGCGCGGCTTGTAGATCGGACCGTGAAGATGCGACGCGCGCAGCCCGATGCGGGCCAGCTCGGTCTCGGGGGGCGTGTACGCCTCACGGCAATCCGGACAAACCACGCGGACCAGCCGCTGCGCCAGCACGGCGAGCACTGAGGAGGAGACCAGAAAGGGCTCGATCTCCATATCAACCAGACGGGTCAGCGCGCCGAACGAATCATTGGTGTGCAGTGTCGAAAACACCAGATGGCCGGTCAGGGCGGCCTGGATCGCGATTTCGGCCGTTTCGCTGTCGCGAATCTCACCGACCATGATGACGTCCGGGTCCTGGCGCAGAATCGAGCGCAGGCCGTTGGCGAAGGTCAGGTCGATTTTGGGATTCACCTGCATCTGCCCGACGCCCTGGAGCTGGTATTCGATCGGGTCTTCGATCGTGATGATATTCTTCTCGGGCGAGTTGATCCGGCTGAGACAGGCGTAGAGCGTCGTGGTCTTGCCCGAGCCGGTTGGCCCGGTCGCCAGGATGATACCGTGGCTCTGCCGAATCAGGCGATCGATCCGGCCAAGATTGTCGCCCGAAAAACCCAGATGATCGAGGTTGATATCGACCACGGCCTGACCGCGATCGAGCAGGCGCAGCACGATTCTTTCGCCGAAGGCGGTCGGGATGCTCGAGACCCGGATATCAATATCGCGCCCGGCGATCCGCACCCGGATGCGGCCATCCTGGGGCAGGCGTTTTTCCGCGATATTGAGCCCCGACATCACCTTGATGCGCGAGGCGATCGCGGCGTGAAACCGCTTGGGTGGCGAGAGCACGTCGAACAGCATCCCGTCCACCCGGAAGCGGACCACGAGATCGCGCTCGAACACTTCAACGTGGATATCACTGGCGCGGTCCTTGACCGCTTGGGACAGCAGGCCGTTGACCAGCTTGATAATCGGTGCGGCGTCGTCGGCTTCGAGCAGGTCGCGCGGCTCCGAGGCGAGCTCGCTGGCCACCAAATCCAGCCGTTCCTCCGCCAGATCGATCATCAGGTCCTGCGCGGAGGTGGTGCTCGCCTGATCGTAGGCGCGATTTATCGCCTCCGCGATCACTTCCGCCGGCGCGACCACCGTGTTGATCGTACGGCCAAAAAGGACATGGAGATCGTCGAGGGCCTCGTAATTCGCCGGATCGGCGATCGCCACCGTAATCGCGGCGCCATCACTCCCGAGCGGCAGCAGCCGGTTCTTCTTGGCGTAATTGATCGGGACTTTGGCGACGAGGTCGCTTTCCAGCGTATGGACGTCGATATGCGCCTGGAAGGGCAGCCAATACTCCTGCGCCCGCGCGCGCGCCAGCCGCTGCGGCTCGACGACGCCCATGTCGACCAGCACCTCGCCCAACTCCTGGCCGGGTTTTTTGCGCTGGCGAGCCTTCTCCAGATCCTCGGACGACACCCATGAGCGATCGAGCAGAATCTCTTCGAAACCTTTGCGTGCCGTCGCCATTTGGTAAGCGGAAATCCCTCTTATCAATTAGACACGATGGGCCGCGCGAGTTGCAACCACATGACTGGCAGGTGAACGTTGCTGCCGAATAAACGTTGCTGCCTAATAATGGCTGACCGGGCCCGACGCGCCACTCGGTCCCAAGCCGTAACTGAACCCCGCCCCCCGCTTCGCCGGCATCGTATGCTCCACGGTGTTCCATGAGACGAGTTTACTGTCCACAAACTTCAAATCGAGGAATTTATCCGTATCGCCCGGCTTGGTTGAGGTATAGAGCAACGTCGCCGCGACATCGTTGGAATTAGGCGTTGCGACGTAACTCCACACCTCGGTCTGCGGGTCGATGGTGGTCCGCAGGTCGGGTTCACCCCAATCCTGATGAACCTGCAGACTGGTTTCGCCAGCCTTGAGATCGCTCGCCATCCGCGCCGAGCGGACCTTGGCGCTCGCGTCGTAGACCACGCCGCAGCCGTTCATGACCAAGCCACTGACCACCACCGCGCATACCACCAGACCAAATTTCGCCATCGCTGAAATTGTCTAGGCCCGGCGTCGGCTTGTCAAATTTGCCACGGGGGTGGAGGCTCACTTGCCCCCACCCGCGTGGCTTTACGGTCGCGGCCACGGAAGACCTCCTGGTCTAGAGGGCCGGCGCACCGGCGACGGCACTGGTGCCTCCGCTGCGCACGTCGAAGCGACCCATGAAGCACGCCTCGGGATCGCCTACGACGTCATGCTGTGAATACAGCCGATCAGGGTTGCAGCCCTTTTGCGCTGCGTGAATCGCCGGGTCGGTCAGCATCGGCGTGAGGATGCCGAGCAACGATTTGTCACTCGGCTCCGTCACCGCCGAGCCGACACTGACAGGCGCGGCCGCCGCGCCGTCCGCCGCCCAGCCGCGCGCACTCGCGGAGCCGAGCAACAGGCCGGACAACAGGAAGATCGCCATTCGCTTGGTTGTAAGCATCGCCGTTTTCTCCTTTCGGAGCTCACTTTTGACTGAGCTCTCAAGAAGACAGGCGTTCCTTCCGGTTGAACGAAGCGTTCAATAAAGTGGAACAATTCGTTCAATCGCGTTCAACGGACATGATCGATATCTTTTAACCATTGCGCGAGGAGGCGGCCGCTGCATCAGCGGGCGTGCTGATGCTATAAATCGGCTGGCGGTAAAGGTCGGAACCCATGTCGAGCAAGCTGAAACTGGTCAAAGGCGCCGCCCAGCGCGGTGTGCTGATTTACGGCATGCGCATGTTCGCACCGGGTGAAGTCGCCCATGTCGAACGCGCGCCCGTCCGGCTGAGCGACGGCACGGCCGGACACGTCACGATGCATCTGATCGAGGGCAGTCGCGCCCATATCCGCAAGCAATTGATGGAGAGTATCGACGCCTTTTTCGAATTGCTCGATGAAAGGCCGCAGTAGATACGCTGGCAATCGTCCGACCAGACGATAAGAATGCAGGCAACGCTTGAGCCGGGAGAAAGCCGATGGATCTGAAGTTCGTCAAATATGAGAAGAAGGGGCACCTCGCCCTCGTCACCTTCAACCGTCCCGAAGTGATGAACGCGATGCATCCGCCGTGTCACGTCGAGATGGACCAGGTCTGGAACGATTTCGTCGCGGACCGCGATTTATGGGTCGCGATCCTGACCGGCGCTGGCGATAAGGCGTTTTCCGCTGGTAACGATCTTAAATACACCGCAGCCCATCATGGCGAGCCGATGCCGAAATGGCAGGGCGGCTTCGCCGGCATCACCGACCGCTACGATATCGTCAAGCCGATCATCGCGGCGGTCAACGGCTTCGCGCTCGGTGGCGGACTCGAAATCGCGCTCGCCTGCGACATCATTATCGCCGCCGACCACGCCCGGCTCGGCTTGCCGGAGCCGCGGGTCGGCCTGATGGCGGGCGCGGGCGGGGTCCATCGGCTGCCCCGCCATATTCCACTCAAGATCGCGACGGGCATGATGCTGACCGGCCGGCATATCACGGCCGCCGAAGCCCATCGCTGGGGGCTTGTCAACGAGGTCGTGCCGTTGAAGGATCTGCTCGCTACGGCGGAGCGCTGGGCGGCGGAGATCATGGAATGCTCGCCGCTGTCGGTACAGGCGACCAAGGAGCAGGCCTATCAGGGGCTGCATCGCTCGATCGAGGACGCCACCGCCGGCAAGTATCCGGCGACCACTAAACTCTTCAAGTCGAAGGATCTGATCGAGGGACCGCGCGCTTTTGCCGAAAAGCGCAAGCCCAACTGGAAGGGAGAATAAACTCGTACTGACGTGGCGGGGTGTAGCTCAGTCTGGCTGGAGCGCTGCGTTTGGAACGTAGAGGTCGCTGGTTCAAGTCCAGCCACCCCGACCATCAAAACCCCGAGCTGAAGTCACGGGAGGACTGATTCTCGCGAGCGACTGCCTTAGAATCGCTTCGCGTAGATCCTTCGACACGGCTCGCGCTGCTCGCCGGCTCAGGATGACAGGTAGGGCTTGTGCAGAGGTTCCCTAGACTAGTGTCCTGAGTTAAAATTGGTCATAAAGGTGATTGGGTTCTTGCTGGCCCAATCAGCGCTTACTGTCATCCTGAGAGTTTGTGAACTTTTGCCGATTTGGTCCATCAAGGCGGCTACCGGTGGCCGCACGCACCGCAGCGTGAGTGGGGCGGGTGGGCTGGCGTGCCGCAGGCGGTTAGCCGGGCGCCGCAGGTTCACAACCAGCCC
>JBKQPD010000123.1:0-13386 GCA_052145175.1 Binataceae bacterium (SeqCode)
CAGGCGAGCCCATCAGGAACTCACCGGCGGGAATCAGGACCATCTCCAGCTTCACGCCTTTGCCAAGAGCACAAAAAGTAGCATTGTCATTCTGAGCGCAGCGAAGAATCCCGGAGTCCACGATCAACGCATCGAACTCAGAGCTCGGACGGGCAAAGGTAATCGCAGGAACGGGAGAAAATACCATGGCCGGAACATTACAAGGTAAAGTGATACTCGTGACCGGCGGCGGATCGGGAATCGGCCGCGCGACCTCGCTCATCCTCGCCCGACAGGGCGCCAAGGTCATGATCGCCGACTACGTGCCCGAGGGGGCCGAACGCACGGTCAAGATGATCAAAGACGCGGGCGGTGAAGCGAGCTGTATCGCCGCCGACGTGTCCTTTCCCAAGCAGGTCGAGATGATGGTCAACAAGACCGTCGAGACCTACGGCCGGCTCGACGGCGCGTTCAACAATGCCGGGATCGAGGGGAAGATCGTCAACACGGCCGACACCTCGGAAGAGATCTTCGACCGGATCATCGCGATCAATCTCAAGGGTGTCTGGCTCTGCATGAAGTACGAGATTCCCCAGATGCTCAAGAATGGCGGCGGCGCGATCGTCAACACCGCGTGGGCGGCGGGACTGGTCGGGGTCGAGGGGCTCTGCGGCTACAACGCCTCCAAACACGGAGTCGTGGGATTGACCAAGAACGCGGCGCTCGAGTACGCGCAGAAAAATATCCGCGTGAACTGCGTCTGTCCGGGACTCATCAACACCCCGATGGTGGCCCGCATGATCGACAGCGGCGGGATGAACGAGCAGGACTTCGTGGCGGGCGAGCCGGTCGGCCGGATGGGCAAGCCCGAAGAGATCGGCGAGGGCGTGGCGTGGCTGCTCTCGGACGCGGCGTCGTTCGTGACGGGCCATCCGATGGCGGTCGACGGCGGCTGGGTCGCGCGCTAGGGTCAAATCTAAGGATCGGGATTCTTCGCTGCGCTCAGAATGACAACTGCTACTTTTTGAGTAGAAAAAGCCCCTTTTGTCATTCTGAGGGAGTCTGCGCAGCGAAGAATCTAGCGGTATCTGAGGCAGGAACTAGGAATAGAGATCCTTCGCGCGCAACGCGCTCAGGATGACTTGCGAAGTTGATTGCGAGAAACGGAGAAAGGTTAATGGCAGGACTACTACAGGGAAAAGTTGTACTCGTGACGGGCGGCGGTTCGGGGATCGGCCGCGCAACGTCACTCAGGGTCGCGCAGGAAGGCGCCAAGGTCATGATCGCGGATTACGTGCCCGAGGGCGCGGAACGCACGGTCAAGATGATCAAGGATGCGGGTGGCACGGCAAGTTGCCTCGCCGCTGACGTCTCGGTCGCGTCGCAGGTCGAAATGATGGTCAACAAGACGGTCGAGACCTACGGGCGGATCGACGGCGCGTATAACAACGCCGGTATCGAAGGCCGCATGGCGGATACAGCCGCGTCCACTGAGGAGAACTTCGACCGCACGATCGCGATCAATCTCAAGGGCGTCTGGCTCTGCATGAAGTACGAGATTCCCCAGATGCTCAAGCAGGGCGGCGGCTCGATCGTCAATACGGCGTCGGTTGCCGGACTGGTCGCCTTCGTCAATATGTCGGCCTATGTGGCCTCCAAGCATGGCGTGATCGGGCTGACCAAGACCGCGGCGCTCGAATACGCGCAGAAGAATATCCGGGTCAATTGCGTCAATCCGGGCGTCATCAACACCCCGATGGTCGCGCGGCTGGTCGATAGCGGTGGCATGAACGAGGGCGATCTTACGCGTGGCGAGCCGGTGGGCCGGATGGGCAAGCCGGAAGAGATCGGCGAGGGTGTGATCTGGCTGCTGTCCGACGCGGCGTCCTTCGTGACCGGACATTCACTGGTCATCGACGGCGGCTGGGTGGCTCAATAGTCAGTTCTGGAAGCCCGCGCCCTTCGCGCCGCGGGCTTCCCCTTTAAACTTCACCATGCGACTGAGTTTCGTAACCGTCGATGTTTTTACCGATAGGCAATTCGGCGGCAACCCGCTCGCCGTGGTCCTGAACGCGGAGGGACTATCGACTCAGCAGATGCAGGCGATCGCGGCTGAGTTCAACCTTTCCGAGACAACGTTCGTCTTGCCACCAAAGGCGCCGGACCACAGCGCACAGGTACGCATCTTCACTCCCCGCGCCGAGATGCCCTTCGCCGGACATCCCAATGTCGGGACCGCATTTGTGTTGGCGCGCGAAGGCGCATGCTACGGCCGGCCGATCGCCGGCGACACTTTGGTTTTCGAGGAACTCGCCGGTCTGGTCCGCATGGAGCTCGCGAGGAAAGGCCCCGCCGTCACAGGCGCGCAGCTCGCCGCTCCGCAAAAGCTCGCGATCGGCGACACCGTGAGGCTTGAGGTTGTGGCCGAGGCCTGCGGAATCCCGGTTGCCGCTATCGAGACGAATCACCATCAACCTTGTATCGCGAGCTGCGGTGCTCCTTTCGTTTTCGCCGAGCTTAAGGAGCGTCGGGTACTCGCTTCGGCCCGACCTTACGTCGACGTCTTCGCTCAACATCTGCCGAAGGATCTCGTGGCTGGCATTCATCTCTATGTTCAAACCCAGGATGAGATCGCCGACATTCAGGCCCGGATGTTTGCGCCGCTGCATGGGATCACCGAAGACCCGGCAACGGGCAGCGCCAACGTGGCCTTAATCGGCCTTCTCGCTCGGCTGCGGCCAGAGCCCGACTTGAGCCTCACGAAGGTCATCGCGCAAGGTTTCGACATGGGACGGCCAAGCCTGCTTCGAGCGCTTGCCGAGAAGGAGGCGGGTACGGTCAGCGCGACCTATATCGAGGGCAGTTGCGTTGCGGTGATGCGCGGTTTTCTCGACCTTGCCTGATCATCCCCGCAGCGGGATTTCGTCTTCAGTCCCCTTCCAGCATCACGATCGCGGCAGCGGCCATCCCTTCGCCGCGGCCGAGCGCCCCGACACCCTCGGGATTCGACGCCTTGACGTTCAACCGCTGCTCCGGCGCTTCGAGCGCTTCCGCCAGCCGCGAGCGCATCGCCGGCAGATGCGGCGCGAGCTTGGGACGCTGCGCAAAGACCGTCACGTCCGCATTGCCGAGGCGCCAGCCCTGGCTGGACGCGAGTCTCCAGACTGTGGCCAGCAGCTCGAGGCTATTCGCGTTGCGATAGCGCAGATCATTGTCGGGAAAATGCCGGCCGAGGTCACCCTCGCCAATCGCGCCTAGAATCGCGTTGGCGAGCGCATGCGCGGCGATATCGGCGTCCGAATGGCCGCGCAGTCCGTGGCTGTGGGTGATTTCGACCCCGCCGATCACCAGCCGGCGCCCGGCCTCCAGCGGATGAAAGTCGAAACCCTGCCCTACTCTGAAACGCACGGCTATCCGCGGACCCCTTGCCTCGTTGACAATCGGCAAGCGGAACTCCAAGCTTTAACCGTCATGACAGAGTTCTGGAAACGGCCCAAGTTCTGGATCGGTGCGATCATCATCCTGTGGCTCGGTTATCTCCTGACGGCGAATCTGACGCAGCCCGTCGAGATTTATATCGTTCCGCATTTCGTTCATCGGACGGTCACCGCGGCGGCGCTGATGATCGTCGCGGCGATCATCGGATGCCTGCTCACGCTGTACATTCAATTCACCTGGCGCAACCGCTCCTCGAAAAATGCGGTCGCGTCGCCGGCGACACCCGTGTCGAGCAGCAGCACGGTCGCCTGATCGCCGGGCTTGAGCAGGTTCTCCCGCGCCGGCCCGATCAGCAGCGCATCCGCGCGTGACAGCGAGCTCAGCACGCCGGAACTCTGATTCCCGGTCGGCGTGGCGAAGAACTGACCGTCGCGGCGCTCGACGGTGACGCGCACGAACTCGGTCAGGCCCTGCGCCAGACGGATCTCGGTCGCGCAGCGGACGTTGAGGCGCGGCAGACCGAGTCCCGTTTGGCCGCTCATCCGGCGGATCGCCGGGCGCACGTAGAGATAAAAGCAGGCCATCGTCGAGACCGGATTGCCGGGGAGTCCGAAGACCGGCTTGCCGCCGATCGTACCGAATTTCAGCGGCCGGCCCGGCCTTTGCGCCACGCCGTGGAAAAGCTGACGCAGGCCGAGTTCGTCGAGCACCTGCTTGACATGATCGAACTGACCCACCGAGACGCCGCCGGTCGAGAGCACGACATCGAAGGCGAGCGCCTCGGCCAGCCGCGCGCGAACCTCCTCAGGACGGTCACGCGCCACCTTGAGCCGCACCGCCTCGCCGCCGCACTCGGCGATCGCGGCCGCGAGCGCATAGGCGCTCGAATTTACGACCTGCGCCCCCGTCGGAACCTGATCGATATCGACCAGTTCGTCCCCGGTCGCGACAATTGCAACACGCGGCCGCCGTGCGACGTCCACCATCGCGCGATTGAGCGACGCAAGCATCCCGATATCCGCGGCGGACAACGCTTTGCCGGCGGCGATAACCAACTCGCCCTGTTTAAGATCCTCGCCACGGGGCCGGACGAAGGCGCCCACGGGAGCAGGAGCCAGAATCTCGACCGTGCCATCGCCGTCACGGGTGCGTTCGACGGGGACGATCGCGTCGGCGCCGCTCGCCACCGGAGCACCTGTCATCGTGCGCGCGGCCTCGCCCGGACCGACGACGCGGGTCGGCATCATGCCGGCGCCGACCGTTTCCAGCACCCGGAGTCGCACGGGCCTGCCCTCGGCCGCCGCGGCGACATCCGCCGCGCGAACCGCGTAGCCGTCCATCGCGGAATTGTCGAAGCCCGGAATATCGCGCGACGAACGGATCTCCTCGGCGAGCACCCGGCCCAGCGCCGCCGTGATCGACAGGCGCTCAACACCCAGCGGAGCGACGTTGTCGAGCACGATACGCAAAGCTTCATCCGCAGTGATCATAGGCTATCAGCATACGCATCTCGGCGTGTGATGAGAAATCGGCGTGGCGGGAACTTGGCCGCTACTCGCGCACGCTCAGCTAACTTAAGATTTTTAACGCAGCTCGCAGACGCTTAGTTCGGCCGAGCGTCGCGGACTCCGCCGCCCCCTGTGCTCGCTCCGTTCGCAAAGCCTCACTTCGCTAGCGTCTTGAGTTTCGCGGCGAAAGCACGTAGGCCCTTGGGGAGCAAAGTAGACGGAGGCCAACATGGATTTGCAGATCGCAGGAAAAACGGCCCTGGTTTTAGGCGGCAGCAAGGGCTTGGGCCGCGGCGTCGCGATGGCGCTCGCGGCTGAAGGCGTCGCCGTGTCGGTTTTGTCGCGCGGCCAGGAAGCGATCGACAAGACGGTCAGTGACATCAAGGCTCGCGGTGGTCGTGCGATCGGGGTTTCGGCTGACCTCGCGGACTGGGATTCGGTCGAGCGCGCGCTGACGACCACCCGTCAGCAGCTTGGACCGATCGATATTCTGCTCAACAATTCGGGCGGGCCGCCGCCGTCGCCAGTATCGGGGGTCAAGCCTGAACTGTGGGAGACGCAGTTCCGCCAGATGGTGCTCGTCTTCTTTCGGCTGACGGACCTTGTGGTACCCGACATGAAGGCGCGCAAATGGGGCCGAATTATCAACATAGCTTCGGAATCCGTGGTGCAGCCGATAGCCGCGATCGGGATCTCGAACACGCTGCGCGCCTCGGTGGTTGGTTGGGCCAAGACGCTGGCCGGCGAGGTCGCGCGCGACGGGATCACCGTCAACACGATGCTGCCTGGACCGTTCGCCACGGACCGGATCGCGAACGTATCGCGTGCGATGGCGCAGCGGCAGAACATCACGCTCGAAGAGGTCTCGGCCCGGCTCGCTAACCAGGTTCCGGTCGGCCGGATCGGCGATCCGGCGGAGTTCGGCGCGATCGCAGCATTCCTGGCGAGCGCTCACGCCGGCTATATCACGGGATCGATGATCCGGGTCGAGGGCGGCACGATTCGTTCAGTGTAGGCCCCGCAGGTTACAGGAGCGTAAAACAATCGGCCGGGTCGGGTTAAATCCGCCGACTCGGCCGAAGTTATTCCGGCCGTTATTTGATTGAAGCTTGGGGCCGTCCGGCTTACAGCGCGTTCGCCGATACGACGTCGCGCCCGTCGGCGGGCACGCGCACGGCGTAGGAACCACCCGGCGGGACGCTATCGCGCAGTAGTCCCGGGTTCAGGAAACGCAACATCCACACGCTGGTGTGGGCGCCTTCGGCAATCACCCCAAGCCGCGTACCACCCCTTACCGTGATCACGCGGTAGTTGGGCGTTGGAGTGTAAGCGGCTTGCTCGATCCCGTACTCGCGGCTGTGACGCGCGATTAGCGCCACCGCCATGAACCGGTTGAGGAGTTCGCGTGTGCGATGGGGCAACCGCCTGAGCAACAGCTCATACGAAGCGTCGCGCAGATGACGATAGCGGTCCACGCCGCTTTCACCGTTGTTCCAGGCGATCAACGTCATCCGCCAGTCGGCGTTTACCTGGTCGTGCAGGGTCGCGAGGTAGGCGGCCGCGGCGCGGGTCGATTTGATGGGATCGCGGCGCTCGTCCACCCAATTATTGATCGAGAGACCAAAACGCCGGGCCGTTTCCGGACTTAACTGCCAGGGACCGGACCCGCTATCCGTGAAGGCGCTCTCGGCGAAAGTCAGATAGACCAGGTCCTTCGGCAGCCCACGATTTCGCAGGAGCGAAACCATCTCGGCCATGTAGGGATTGCTCCGCCGAAAGGAGTTCTTGAGACCCTCAGGCTGATTGAGATAGCCGTCGACGTAACGTTGGACGGTCTCGTTCATCACCAGCGGAAAGGGCGCCACCGCCTCAGGGTTGTTGCGCACGAATGGGAGTGTATCGAGCTGTGCACCAGCCATCTCCCCTGCTGTCCCGGCCATGCTCCCCGATCCGGATACAGTTGTGGGCGACGGCACTGCCACCTGACCGGTCACCGAGATCTGGCTATCGCCAGAAAGCGACGAATCGGGCCCGGCCGCACACCCGGCCAAAGGCAGCGTTACCAGTATGATCGCGATAAGGTCTCGGACTTCTCCCCGCATACGCCAAGTCCCCCGGAAGTGTGCTCAAACTATGCCTCTGGCAGATTTCAGGCAACCCACTTTCCAGTAAAAAATCTTATACTAGATATAAGGATTACTATAATCTTTAAGGGGCCTTAGTAAGCTATGTCGGCCATTTCCGTGAATCGGCCCGAACATTGGAGACATCTATGGACGGGTGGCAGGCTAACCGCCGTATGCTACGCTCGTGGCATCACGATGACTCTCTGGCGCGAGATTGTAGAAAACCTGCCCGACGGCGTTATCGTGCTGTCGCCGACGCTGGAATTGATGGCGCTCAACTCGGCGGCAGAAACCCTTTTGAGCGCGTCCCACGTCACTCGCCACCTTACCGACCGGCTGATGGTGCATAACCCCTGGCTGGCGGGCATGGCGGCGGCCTGCCTGAGCACCGGGCAGAGCGTGGAGACCCCGGAAGCGAGCCTCGTGCTCGAGAAGCGCGCGGTCTCGGTGGGCGCGGCAGTGGCGCCACTTCTCGGCCGGCGGAGCGAGCAACTCGGCGCGATAATCCTGCTCAAGGATCTCTCCCATCAGCGCGGCCTCGAACGGAGTATGGGCGGCGATCAACTGGTCCGGCTCTCACCCGCGGGACTTGCCCACGAGGTTAAGAATCCGCTGACCGGAATCAAGGGGGCGGCTGAACTGTTGGCCGGGATGTTTCCGGAGGATTCGCGGGCGCAACAATACTGCGACCTGATTCTGCTTGGCGTAAACCGGATCGCCTCGCTGGTCGAGCAGGTGCTGGCGGTTTCCGCGCCGGGGCGGCTCAAGCATGATCCCGTCAATATCCATCAGGTGCTGCACCAGGCCCTGCGGACGGCGGGGCTGTTCGAAGCGCCGCCCCCCGGCATCGTGATCGAGCAGCTCTTTGACCCGAGCCTGCCCGAGTTGATGGGCGATGCCGAAGCGCTGGAGCGCGTCTTTCTCAACCTTTTGCGCAACGCCGTCGACGCTATCCGGCTCGAGCCGGCAACCAGCGGACGTATCCGGATCCACACCGCGGTGGAAGGGCAATTCAGTCTGTCGTCCGGCGGGAAAAAGCGCCGCTTCCTGCGCGTCGCGATCAGCGACAGTGGCGTCGGCATGACGCCGGATGAAATGGAGCAACTCTTCGCCCCGTTCTTCACGACCAAATCCGACGGGACCGGTCTGGGGTTGGTCATCAGCCAGCGCACGGTAGCCCTGCACGGGGGCAAGCTCTGGGCCGAACGAGGTGGCATCGAAGCTCCAGCAAGCGCCACTACCCTCGAGGCAAACCCGGCTGCAGGATCGGTCCGCGGCATGACCTTTCACGTGGTTCTCCCGTTCGGAACCAGTTAACTGGATGAACGTGCCGATCGACCGAGTGCTACATTCTTGATTCATCAATCGAAGTCTACGCTGGTGTCGTTGGAACGCTCGATCATTCGGAACTATCGCACGCGTATGCGATATCCATAAGCTGAATTTACATCTCACAGCTAATAAGTAGTGGCGGATGCCTGTTATCACTACTTTTCGTCGCACCTTCGCATCTTTGATGCAAGGCTGTAACGGACATGTGGAAACCGCCTTTGATTGGTACCGCTCAGGCAGAAATTACCTTGCGATACAGGCCCTAAATCGGAAGAATTCGTAAGCAATGGGAACCGCGCCATAGCTGGTCACAGCAAATTGGCGGCGTTTCGTGATTATACTTCGTCCGGATCAATCCGGGCATACGAAGAGCGAAAAAGCATGAAAAATTAGCGCGCAAAGCAAGCTAAGACCAACGGCACCAAGCTTGCTGAATGGTCAATATCGGTTGGACCGTATCGCTTTTGAAGGGGGGCTGAGTGATCAATTCATTGAGCAGCGCTGTCGCAGATGCCGAAAGCCATTTCGCCTCCTCATGGAGCGGACACGCCGCGGCGACGGATGAGGCCGCAATTAATCGGCACCCCGAGGCGGACGCCTGGACCATCCGCATGGTGCGGCTCGGCGCCGCTTGCTCCATCCCCTTTCAGATAGGTCACATAGCGATCCTCTTGCTCCTATTTCCGCGACTCACTGCCGCGGTCCCGATCATCCTGTGCGATTTGGTGTTGACCGGACTGTTCCTCGGCTGGACGGGGACCCGGTCGTTCAGACGCAACTGGCGCGAAGCCCTCTTCGCCTGGACGAGCCTGCTGGTCCTGAGCGCAAGCGCGGTCGGCACGATCACTCATCAGAGCGACGTCTTCCTGGTCGCCCTGATAATCCTGCTCTTCGGCACCGGCGCCTTCGCTCCCTGGGGTGCGCGCTGGCAAACCTTCTTTATCCTGTTGTGCATGGGGGCGGCCTTTGCCAGCGCCTGGAGCGGGACGCAAACGCCGGACGCTTTCGAGGCATACCGCCTGGTCGAACTGGGCACCGCCGCCGTGATGTCGCTGTTTGTGGCGTCCCTGACGGATCGGCACAGCAACGAAACGCAGCGGGTCGAGCGCGCGATCGCGACGGCGCGCGACTCCGCGCAAGCCGCCTCACGCGCGAAGAGCGATTTCCTCTCGACCATGTCGCATGAAATCCGCACGCCGATGAACGCGATTCTGGGCATGGCGGAGCTGCTGGCCGATAGCCCGCTCGCCGTCGAACAGCGCAAGTACCTGAGCATCATGATCAACAACGGCAACGCGCTGCTCGATCTGATTAACGACATCCTGGACTTCGAACGGGTCGAAAGCGGCCATCTGAAGCTCGAGCGGACGGTTTTCGACCCGCACGAACTGGCCGAGCGCGTAGCTGAGACGCTCTCGATCCGCGCCCATCAGAAGAAACTCGAGCTGGTGGTGAAGCTCGCGGCTGATACACCCAGGGCCCTCATTGGCGATCCCCTGCGGCTGCGACAGGTACTGATCAATTTGATCGGCAACGCGATCAAGTTCACCGAGACCGGTGAAGTCGAGCTCGAAATGCGCCCGCAGGACGATATAGACACGCTGCACTTCACCGTGCGCGACACCGGGATCGGGATTCCCGCCGGTCAACTCGATGAGATCTTCAAAAGCTACGCACAGGCTGAATCGTCAACCGCCCGCAAATATGGCGGTAGCGGTCTCGGTCTGGCGATCGTCGCCCAACTGGCCCGGCTGATGGGCGGGCGGATCTGGGTCGAGAGCGAAGTCGGCCAAGGCACCACGTTTCACTTCGTCGCGCGCTTCAATCGGCCGACCGAGCGGAGCGTGGAGCCCGCGGAGCCTTCGTTGCGTGGCCTTGACGTGCTCGTCGTCGACGACAACCTGGCCAACCGGCAGGCCATTTCCGCCACGCTGACGCAGTGCGGCGCGAACGTTACGGGAGCCGCCAACGGCGCTCGCGCGCTAGACCTCATTCGCTCCGCGACGCGTCCCTATGACGCGATTCTGCTTGATTGTCGAATGCCCGCAATGGACGGCTACGAAACCGTCCGCCGCCTGCTGGCCGAAGGTTTGGACGTGGGAAAGGTGATTCCTATGCTTGCTTCCGACGAACTCAATGTAAGGCTCCCGCTCCTGCGTAAACTCGGCCTGATGCGCCATTTGATCAAACCGGCGCGCCAGACCGAGCTGTACGGGGCGATCATCGAAGCGGCGGCGACGCCGGCCGGCTCCGCGGTGAGCGGCGCTGCGTGCTCACTCGAAACAGAGCCGATTTCCTTGTCGCCCGCCGCGTACGAAGCGCCGCTGAACGACAGCGTGTCCGCCGCTTTCGGCCGTCCGCTCCGCGTTCTGGTGGCGGACGATTCCGAGGACAACCGTCTCCTGATTGAAGCGTTCCTCAGGAAATCCGGATGCTGTCTTGACCACGCCGACAATGGTGAAACCGCCGTGCGAAAGTTCACCGAAAGCCAGTACGACGTCATCCTGATGGACATCCAGATGCCGGTGCTGGACGGCTACCAGGCCGTACGTCAAATCCGCGAGTGGGAGCACGCCCAAGGGGGCCATCACACGCCAGTTATCGCGCTCACCGCCTCCGTCCTCGATGAAGCGGTCGGCAAGAGCTATCAGGCGGGATGCGATAGCCACGTCAGCAAACCGGTGCGCCGCAACACTCTGCTGACCGCCATTCGCGAGGTCGTCACGACCCACGCCTAGCAAGCTCTCGATAAACATCGGAGACGAAGTCTTAATCCTCCTCGTCCGACGCTTTTTTCTGTTTCTTAGCTTTCGGATTGATTAATTCCTCTTCTTCTTCGGAATCCGAGTCCGAATCTTCGGATTCCGACTCCGAGGCGAATAGTTCCTCCGCAATTTCCTGGGAATCCCCTTCTATTTCGACCGGGGACCAATCCTCCGCTTCGATTTCTGATTCACTCTCGCTTGCAGCAGGATCTATCTTTTCGATGTATTCCCGTTGTCTGGTTAACTCTTTGCGGCCCCTAACCGCCGCGATCTGGGAAGCCTTTTTAAGGTCGTCGGGGTTGTCAAGCTGTAGCGTTTCTCCCTTCTTCGTTTTGAATGTCTGCGCTGCGCGTTTGCTCGAAGGTACTTGCAACATGTCCTCGGGGTCGGTCACCAATTCTTTCGCATGCAGTTTATAATTGCGTTTTGCCAGAGAGCCTACGTGGGTCGACTTTGCAAAGTTGGAGGCCAGGGATGGTTTCTTGGGGTCGTTGTGATATGGCCAGCTCGTGCCGCCCACCGTCGGCTTTTCGTCCAGTTTCATCAGCGCGTTGGTGTGCGAATCCTGGATAAGACCAGGGCCCTCTTTCTCTGGTGTCGTACCCTTGAAGACGAAGTTCTCGGTTGGGCCCGAGGTTTCACGCTGGTATTTCAGCCAGTTCGTTTCTCCGCCCCCTTTCAGGCTTTGCGTCGCGTGGACCCCGGGCGTCTGGTCCATCGAACGAATGGCTGCCTGCGGGGTATCCGCAGTGCGCAATAACTCATTCAGTCCCCCCATCCGAACTTTGCTCGTAATGGCTTCTTCGTTCGCTTTCACCTGTTCCGGCTTGCCCTGAAAATATGATGCGAATGCTTCGCGATCTTCTTCAGGTGCTTCGGTCAGGTTTTCCAGCGCGGTGTCTTGTTTCTGGTGGACGTTCTTCGCCTTGGGATCCGCATGCTCCTCCAGCAGCTCCAGCAATTCGGGAGTCGGAGGGATTTTCTCCTTCTTGGCTGCCTTCTTCGTGGCCTTCGAGGGGTTCTTTGCTTTCTTCGGCGGGGCTTTTTTTTGGTCGGTCTTTTTCTTGCCTAACTGAATCGCACTCGCCGCCGGCACGGCGCCGGCAATCCCATGAGAAGCAGGGACTTCAGCAGAGTCCGGATCGTGCGCCACTGAATGGGAGCTCTCTTTATGCCGCTCTCGGTAGTCCAGCGGCTCACCGTAGGGTCCGGCTGTGTTCGCCAAAGCCCTTTGTCCCATGACATCCGCTTCGCGCTCCAGGCCGAGGTCGTCGTTGATCGGATGCCCGCCCATCCGCGTCGTCGGCCGGACCCGTCCTCGCCTCTGCTGAACGACATGCCATGCCTCGTGCGCGAGCAAGTTCTCTTGTCCCGGCGCGAGGTGAATCTCGCTGCCGCGCGTGTGCGCATCGGCGTCGAAGTGGGCCGGCAGCGGCGAACCACGATGGACCCGGACATCGTCGAGCCCGACACCGCCGAGATGCTCGACGCCAGCCTTCAGACGATCGGGCAGGCCGGTCGCGTTGGCCCTGCGTTGAATCGGTGCCGCGGATGCATAAAGCGGAATCGAAAAAAAGTCGTGAGACGTGCGTGGCGCTGTGCGGTGCTGGTGCTCCGCGATCGCGTCGGACACGCGTCGCGCAAGCCGGGTTGGAATCCGCGTGGTCGAAGCAGGAACGGGTTTACGAATCAGTTGACGACTCATTGCCTTACTTCTCCTCTGCCGGTCCTTTCAATATGACGTTCGGAAGCCTTGGCCAATCGCTCAGGCTACGGAACGCCGCGCGACGGCAGGCGCACGACCCCGGTCGCGACCACCGACAGCTCACCATCCTGGTTGGTCGCCTTTTGCGCGATTTCGGCGTAATGCGCCCCACCCTCCGCGAACGTCCGGGTCACCTCGCCGTTGAGATAGAGCGTATCGCCCACCGGATTGTGCCGGCGAATCTTGACTTCGATCCGGCGGAGCGTGCCGCTATCGCCCATCCAGTTGGTCAGATGATGCGACATCCACGAGCAACGCTCCGGCCCGTAGTCGTAGGCCGCCGGCGTCCCGACCAGCGTCGCCAGATCATCCTCCCAATGCACCCGCTCGGGCACGTCCGGGATACCGAATTTGTTCGCGATACCGAGTCCCGGATGTTTCTGCAGCTGCTTCCAGGCGAGCTTGTTCGCGCGAATATAAAGCCCGCCCCAACCCTGCGCGAAGGCGATAAAGCCGGTCACGGTCATCGGCCC
>JBKQPD010000124.1:0-7020 GCA_052145175.1 Binataceae bacterium (SeqCode)
ACTATTGATGTTTGCTGGCCGAAGCGTTCTCCACTCAGCTGATGAACGCCAGAGTCTCGTTTCGCAAGGCAGGATTGGCAAGTTCGTAACGATAATCTCTTGTGCTTCCACTGGTGTCTGGCGCACGGAGTAAAGCAAATCGATCTTTTCCGGGGCAACGGGGTGATCCGCGTAGAGGTCCAGAATCGCTTCGGCAGGGTCGTAACTCAGAAGCCACCACTGCCGAAGTTTCCGGGTCACTTCACGGAGTTCCTTGTGGTCGGCCTCACTGAAGTAGTACCGGTAAAGCCGCTCAGCCCGTTTGTAGAACGGAGGGTCGAGATAGACAAAAATCTCGGATGGCTTGTACTCGAGGGAATTGACGTGCTCGAGTGTCTGCTGCCATTCGCCCAGTCGCACGAATTCAACCTTGTGTGCCAAGCATGCCGCCTGCCGTATGCGGCGAGCGATAGTCTCCGGAGCAAAGGGCAATCGATCCTGTACGGAGACTGTTGCTTGTACCCACCAATAGGTCCCGCCGTGTCCGACAAAATTCCGGAGAAACTTGTCCGATTGAGGAACAGACAGGCGAGCGCCCGATCGCGGTCCGTGCGAAATTTGCCCGTGCGGAAATAGCGCCATTTCTGGATCGTGACGGGGATCCTCTGAATCTCCTGGACCAACCACTCCGGGTCGCGAAAAACCGTCTTCCAAAATGCGGCTACCAGGGGATCTCGTTCGCCCAGCGCGATCTTTTCGACCAACCCGTCGTTGAGTAGCGCCAGCGCGACGCTCGCTCCGCCCGCGAACGGTTCGACGAACAGTTTTGGTCTGAGCTTGTTGAGCCGAAGGACCTGCGCTAAGTAACCCGCAAGCCTTCGCTTCGCCCCGGGGTAGCGCAACGGAGAGAGTATAGAAGCAGTTTCTCGAATCAGTGGCTTCTTTCGTTGCGGCATTCCCCCCTCAATCAGTTTTAAAGCGTACTCGGTAATCTCGTGTTAAGCTATCCGCGTTTCGAGAGGCACTCTCAATCGGCGAGCTGACGGACCGCGGTCGGGCCTGCCCGCGCCCGCGTGAGATCGATCACCTTGAAACGTGCAAGTGGCAACTTGGTGCTCATGTCAGTGCTTTACAAGATAGCGCGAAAAGTTCAAGAACGAAGGTGCTCAGGGGAAGAGGTTTCGCAGTGAACGTCGAGCGCGCGATCAATATCGATGACTTGCGGCGGATGGCGAAGCGGCGGCTGCCGCGCATAGCCTATGACTTTATCGAAGGCGGCGTCGAGGATGAGCTATGTCTCGCGCGCAATGAATCCGCCTTTGATCGCGAACGGCTGGTGCCGCGCTATCTGGTCGATATCTCGAAGCGCGATCAAACCGCCGACCTCTTCGACCGCAAGTACGCGAGTCCTTTCGGCGTCTCGGCCACGGGTCTCGCGGCCCTGTTCCGGCCCGGCGCCGATCTGATGCTGGCGGAAGAGGCCGCCGCCGCGAATATTCCCTTCATGATGTCCGGGATGAGCACCGCTTCGATTGAAGCCGCCGCCAAAATCGCTCCGACCCATACCTGGTATCAGCTCTATGCCGCGCGGAAGCGCGAGATCACACTCGACTTGATCCGCCGGACGCGCGACGCCGGGTTCGGCACGCTGGTCCTGACGGTCGACGTGCCGCTTACGACCAAGCGCGAGCGTAACATCCGCAACGGCTTCGTCCTGCCGATCAAGCTTAAGCCGACGATCCTGCTCGAAGCGCTCCGTCATCCCGGCTGGGTCGCCGGCTATCTGCGTCACGGGATGCCGCGCTTCGACAACTGGGCCACCTACGCGCGCGAGGGTTCGACCATCCAAAAGGTCAACTCCTTTGCCGCGGCGCAGACCAACGCCACCGTTACCTGGCAGGACCTGGAGGAGTTTCGGCGGGTCTGGCCGCGCCATCTGGTGGTGAAGGGCATCATGCATCGCGACGACGCCGTCCGGGCGGCCGCCATCGGTGTCGACGGCATTATCGTGTCGAATCATGGTGGACGGCAGCTCGATCAGGCGCCGTCACCGCTTGAGGTTCTACCGGGCATCCGCGCGGCGGTCGGCGACAAGGTCACTCTGATGCTCGACGGCGGTGTGCGGCGCGGCGCCGACATCCTGATCGCCTTGTGCTATGGGGCGCGCTTCGTTTTCGTGGGACGCGCGACGCTCTACGGCGCCGCAGCGGGTGGTATCGCGGGGGTGCGCAAGGCGATCGCGATTTTGCGCGACGAGGTCAATCTGGTGATGGGGCAAATCGGCTGCACCAGCCTCGCCGAGCTCGACGAAAGCTTTCTCCTCAAGCCGCGCACATGAAGCGGCGTAACTGACTCTGAACGAGATCCCACCTGATAGGCGCTAGGACTTCCGTGCAAGGAGCCCTTGCGAAGCGAGCGCCGTGGCAAGCTCCTCGATACTCAAGGTGCCCGTCACATCGAAATAACGCCATTCCGGATGAACGCGCCGCACGATCGGGGTGCGCTCGAAGCAGCTATCGCAGTAAAGGTGAGCCTTATCCGCTTCCGGCATCACAACGATACCTACGATCGGAGCCCCCTCCTCAGCGCAGCGGTCGCAGACGATCTTACATTCGTCTTTAGTTACGGGAATTTGTGTCCGATAGATCTGTTCTGATGGCTTGCTTCTCCTGTAGGTATCAAGGATCGCTTGGCGCTTCCAGAAGATAGGTTTAGGAGCTGAGGGTGTGAACATAGGTGCTATCCCTTATCATTGCTAACTGAGGATAAGATTAGGACATACCTACTATTAATTCAACTATGTTCATCCTAAATACATCCAAAACAAGCGTTATGATTCACCTGAAATATCGTGGGCCTCGTTAATCGTAATCATTGATGATGTCGGCGATCGGTACGTCGAATTCGCTTAAGTTTCACTGCGTTCTTCACCGGATGATCGGGCGGTTCGCCTTTATTGAACATTTTCGCGAGGGTCCACGAGACTTCCGCGACGTAGATGGCGCCGTCCTTGTCAACCGCCATGCCGTGCGGCGCGACGAACTGATCGGTGGCCTCGCCTTGGCCGTTGTCGCACAGTTTCGCCAATTGCTTGCCGTCGAGGCTCCAGACGCTGACCCGCGGCCCCATCGTCTTGGCGCCATTCCAGATATTGAAGAACCCGTAAGGGCCCATGCCCGTCCACCAGGCGGAGCTCAGCTCGCCGATGTAGCAGAGCTGCTCCGCGCTCGCGGTGTCGATACACATGCCGCACGGCAAGGCCATCCCGTTCCATATCGCCTCGAGCCGCCCGTTGGGCGTGAAGACCTGTACCCGGTTGTTGTGCCGATCAGCGACGTAGACATAGCCGTCGCGGTCGGTGCAGATATTGTGCGGTAGATTGAACTGACCCGGCTCGTTGCCCGGCTCGCCCCACGAATAGAGCAGACGGCCGTCGGGGGTGTATTTGTGCACTTTCGCGTTGCCGTAGCCGTCGGAGATGAAAAGCTCGCCGGTATGCGGATGGATCGCGACATGCGTGCACTGGTAGAAGGGCAGACCGCTCATCGGCGGAGCGGCCTGCCCCGGTGTCCCGATCGTCATCAAGACTTCGCCTTCGAGCGTGCATTTGCGGACGGTATGGTCGAACGTATCGGTCAGCCAGATCGAGTCGTCGGGACCCATCGTGACCGCGTGGGCATTGGGGAAGGTCCGCTTGTCACCCCAGCTATGGAGGAACTTGCCGTCGCGATCGACGATGATGATTGGCCGGTCGCTGCGATTGAAGAGGTAGACCCGATCCTTCGCGTCGATGCCGACGCCGGCGATATCGTATTTCCAGCCGCCGGGCAGCCGCGCCCAGTTCTCGACAACTTCGTATTGATACTCACCGCTCCCGGTTTGAATCGCCATCGGTTTGGGCCTCCGACCCTACCGCCTGCGATACCCCAGTTCCGCGCATAGTGAAAGGTCTGCGGCGTTAGCAGTTCCGGACGTTTCTTTGTAAGCTCGCACGTATCGTTTATGGCGAATTTTGATTTGAAAGACCGCTCCGCGATCGTCGGCGCCGGCCACTCGCAATACGGCCGACGGCTGATGCGTAGTCCGCTCGATCTTGCCGCCGACGCGATCGCCAACGCTCTGGATGACGCGGGGCTCAAGCGCGAAGAGCTCGACGGCATGATCGTGAGCTTCGGCACACCGATCGGCGCCGACGGCGATTCGATCGCGCAGGTGCTCGGACTCAACCTGCGCGCCTGCAATCAAACTTGGGCGCATGGCCGCTTTACCGCAAGCTGTATCCAGTGGGCCGCGATGATCGTCAACGCCGGGATGGCCGACGCGGTGGCTTGCCTGGCGTCGGTCAGCTTTTCGGCCATGCGGCGGCCGATGATGGGCGGGGCGGGCGACCGCGAAGGCGCGCGCGAGGCGGGCGGCGGTCACGGCGAAGACCCGGTCTATGGCATGACCTCGCCGGGCTCCGGCGCGGCGCTGGTCGCGCGGCGCTACTTCGAGCGTTATGGCGCCGACAGCCGCGCGCTCGCCGCAATCCCGGTCGCTTTCCGCAAGCACGCGTCGATGAATCCGGCGGCGATCGTGCGCGAACCGTTCAGCGTCGAAGACCATCAGCACTCGCGTTACGTTTGCGAGCCGCTCCATCTGCTCGATTACTGCCTGATCAACGACGGCGCCGCGTGCGTGATCGTCACCACCGCCGAGCGCGCGCGCGATCTGAAAAAGCCGCCGGTCTATATCAGCGGGATGCAGGGGCTGCCCGGCGGCCATGAAGAATTTATCTGGGCCTATCCCGGACTGGGTGTCGTGCAGCAATCGATGTTCGACTACGACGCCGGATTGCAGCCGGTCTACAAAATGGCCGGGGTGACGCCCAAGGACGTCGACGCGTTGTTCACCTACGACGCCTTCTCGATCCTGGCCTGGATCGGGCTCGAGCGTTTCGGCTTCTGCCAACCGGGCGAGGCGGCGGCGTTCACGCAAAACGGCCGGATCGAAGTCGGTGGCGACCTGCCGATCAACACCAACGGCGGCCTGCTATCCGAGGCCCATATCATGGGCTGGAACCATCAGGTGGAGATCGTGCGCCAATTGCGCGGCGAATGCGGCGCGCGTCAGGTCAAGGATGCGGAGATTATCCAATGGGCGAACGCCTACGGCGATTCCCTAATATATCATCGTTAAAAGAGACAAGACTTGGCCGAAACGAAATACGATAAGCCGTTGCCCGCGATCTCCTCCCTGAATCAACCGTATTGGGAGGGGCTCAAGCGCCGCGAGCTCCGGATGCAGCACTGCGACGATTGCGGACGCGTCTGGTTTCCGCCGTCGCCGCTCTGTCCGCGATGCTGGTCGCGCAAGTTCACCTGGACCCGCCTTGCGGGGCGTGGCCGGGTCAACTCATGGGTCGTCTTCCATCAGGCTTATTTCAAGTCCTACGAGCACGACCTGCCTTACAACGTGGCCGAGGTGGAACTCGACGAAGGACCGCGCATCCTGACCAACCTGGTAGGGATCGCCAACGACGCGATCCGCGCGGGGATGCCGGTGGAAGTCGTGTTCGACGACGTCACCAGCGAGATTACGCTCGCGAAGTTCAAACCGTCCGCCGCCGGGTGACACCCGGGCTGGCGCAATTCCGATTGGACAAGTCCGCACCTATTTTGTACTTTGCCAGATAGTTTCGAAGCACAACTATTTTACCCTGAGGGGAGGTCCGATTGATGGCAGCGACGCAACGGATGCTCGAAGGCTACCGTGTACTCGATTTTACCCAGTTTGTGGCTGGTCCCACCTGCACGAGGATTCTCGCCGAGATGGGCGCCGAGGTGGTCAAGCTCGAACTGGCTCCCGCGGGCGATCGCGTCCGCGGCGGCGGTCTCAAGCCGCTGAAGCCCGAGTACAAGGATTCGAGCACCAGCACCTATTACATGCAGCACAATCACAGCAAGCTCAGCTTCGCGATCGACCTCAAGCAGCCGGGCGCGCGCGAGCTGGTCATGTCGATGATTCCCAAGTTCGACGTGCTCGTCGAGAACTTTGCGCCCGGCGTGATCAAGCGGCTCGGCTTTGCTTACGAGGACGTCAAGAAGGTCAATCCGAAGATCATCATGGCGTCGATCTCGATGGCCGGGCAGACCGGCCCGCTCTCCTACAAGGCCGGCTACGATTACATCGGGCAGGCGTACGCGGGAATCACTGACGGTATCGGCGAGCGCAATATGGCGCCGTCATTGGTCACGATGGCGATCGGCGACATCTCGACCGGCGTGGCGGCCGCGATGGCGGTGGGCTTCGCGCTGGTCCATCGCGAACGGACCGGCGAGGGGCAGTACCTCGACGCCTCGCTGACCGACACCTACTTCCATATGCACGAGGCGAGCACGCCGATGGTCGCGCTGCGCGGCGATAAATTCCGCAAGACCCGCAACGGCCCGCAGCATCCCGACGGCGGTCCGACCGGCGTCTACCACTTCAAGGGTGAACAGTACATCCTGCTGACGATTCCGACGCCCCATCAGTGGCGCGCCTTCACCCGTGCCATGGGGATGCCGGAGCTGGCGGACGATCCGCGCTTCAAGAGCGCGCGCGGCCGACGCGATAATGACATGGAGCTGAAGGTCATTATCGAAGACTGGCTCAAAGGTTTCGCGACCCGCGACGATGCCCTCGCCGTACTCGACAAGGAGCGCGTGCCCTGCGCTCCGGTGCTGACGGTCAACGAGGCCGTCAATCATCCGCATCTGAACGAGCGCAAGACCGTGCGCTGGGTCGAAGATCCGTTGCTCGGGAGGATGGCGATCCCGGCCGTCCCGGTGAAATTTTCGGCGTGGCCGGATCGCACCGATTTGCGCACGGCGCGGCTGGGCGAGGACAACGAGCGCGTGTTGCACGAATTTCTTGATCTGCCCGACGAGCAGATCAAGCAGCTCTACACGAAGGGCATCCTCGTGCGCGATCCAACGCTCGTGACCGCTCCGACACCGACCAAAGCCTGACAGTCCGAATCTGAGTTGACCGTAACAGGCGGGGCGCGACTTACGTCGC
>JBKQPD010000125.1:0-10877 GCA_052145175.1 Binataceae bacterium (SeqCode)
CCTTGATCGGTCCCCAGACCACGCCCTTGGAACCCGCGTAGGCGCATCCGCGAATCGTCATCAGCCACGGTCCGGTCGGCTGTGGGCAATATTCGTGGGCGGCGCGGCGCAACTACTACATCGGGACCACAGGAATCGACACCTTCGTGACGATGCAGTTCACGTCCGATTTCCAGGAAAAGGACATTGTCTTCGGCGGCGACAAAAAGCTCGACAAGATCATCGACGAGCTGCAGGAACTCTTTCCGCTGAACCGCGGCATCACCATCCAGTCCGAATGCCCGATCGGGCTCATCGGCGACGACATCGAAGCCGTCGCAAAGAAGAAGTCCAAACAATATGACGGCAAGACTATCGTCCCCGTGCGCTGCGAAGGGTTCCGCGGGGTCTCGCAATCACTAGGGCATCATATTGCCAACGACACGATTCGCGACTGGGTATTCGACAAAACCACGGTCGGAAACCCGGATTTCGTAGGTAAGCCATATGATGTGGCGATCATCGGCGATTACAACATCGGCGGTGATGCATGGTCGTCGCGCATTCTGCTCGAAGAGATGGGTCTCAGGGTAATAGCGCAGTGGTCGGGCGACGGGTCGCTCGCGGAACTCGCCGCCACTCCCAAGGCGAAGCTCAACGTCCTGCACTGCTATCGCTCGATGAACTACATCTCCCGGCATATGGAGGAGAAGTACGGAATCCCCTGGGTCGAATACAACTTCTTCGGGCCGAGCAAAATTGCGGAATCGCTCCGCCAAATCGCAAGCCACTTCGACGACCGAATCAAGGAAGGCGCCGAGCGGGTAATCGAGAAATACTCGACGCTCGTTGGCGGCGTCATCGACAAGTACCGTCCGCGCCTCGAGGGTAAGAAGGTGATGTTGTTCGTCGGCGGTCTACGCCCGCGTCACGTAATCGGCGCTTACGAGGACCTGGGTATGGAGGTCGTCGGCACCGGGTACGAGTTCGGACACAACGACGACTATCAGCGCACAACTCACTATGTGAAAGACGGAACCCTGATTTACGACGACGTGACGGGGTACGAGTTCGAGAAGTTTGTCGAGAAGATCAAACCCGACCTGGTCGGATCCGGAATCAAAGAGAAGTACGTCTTTCAGAAGATGGGCGTGCCTTTCCGCCAGATGCACTCCTGGGACTACTCGGGCCCGTATCACGGCTACGATGGGTTCGCGATCTTCGCTCGTGACATGGACATGGCGATCAACAATCCGGCGTGGCGGTTGACCAAGGCGCCGTGGCAGGCGTGAGCGTCCGAGCGGCAGCAGAGCACGCAAATATTTACTCCAGGAGCAAGTGAGATGGCACAGAATCCAGCCGAAGTCCTCGATCATTTCAATCTATTCCGCCAGCCGGAATACGTTGAGATGCTGACCAACAAGAAGAAGAACTTCGAAAATCCTGTTCCCGCCCAGGAGGTCGAGAAGATTCGCGACTGGACCAAGACTCAGGAGTATCGTGAGAAGAACTTCAGTCGCACCGCCGTCACGATTAATCCGGCGAAGGCATGTCAGCCGTTGGGCGCGGTCTTTGTTGCGGCAGGATTCGAAGGGACGCTGCCATTCGTGCACGGCTCACAAGGCTGTGTCGCCTATTATCGCAGCCACTTTAGCCGGCACTTCAAGGAGCCCACGTCGTGCGTCTCGTCGTCGATGACAGAGGATGCGGCGGTTTTTGGCGGACTCAAAAACATGGTCGAGGGGCTCGCCAACGCCTATAGCCTGTATAAGCCCAAGATGATCGCGGTCAGCACGACCTGCATGGCGGAGGTCATCGGAGACGACCTTAACGCTTTTATCAAGAACGCCAAGGAACAGGGGAGTGTTCCGCAGGAATTTGATGTGCCGTACGCGCACACTCCGGCATTCGTCGGCAGCCACGTGACTGGTTACGACAATGCGCTCAAGGGAATGCTCTCCCACTTCTGGAACGGCAAGGAGCGTGTCGTAGACGAGAAAATCAATTTCATCGGCGGGTTCGACGGCTACGTGGTCGGCAATATCCGGGAGATCCGTCGCATGTTCGACCTGATAGGCGTCGGCCACACAATCCTTTGCGACCCCAGCGACAATTGGGATACTCCGACCGATGGGCAATTCCGCATGTACGACGGCGGCACGACGCTGGAAGAAGCGAAGCTCGCACTCAACGCCAAGGCGACCGTATCGTTTCAGCAATTCTGTACCGAGAAGTCACTCGGCTTCTGTGCCGAGAAGGGGCAGGAGGTGGTCGCCCTGAATCACCCAATCGGGGTGGCAGGAACCGACAAATTCCTGATGGAAATCTCGCGGCTGACCGGCAAGCCCGTGCCCGAGGCACTCACGCGCGAGCGGGGACGATTGCTCGACGCAATCGCTGATTCGAGTGCGCATATCCACGGCAAGCGCTTCGCGATCTACGGCGATCCCGATTTTACTTACGGTATGGCCGCCTTCCTGATGGAGCTTGGTGCCGAGCCGGTGCACGTGCTGGCCACCAATGGCGGCAGCGCATGGCAGAAGAAGGTCACGGAACTTCTGGAATCATCACCGTTCGGTAAGGGATGCCATGCCTACCCAGGCAAGGATCTGTGGCATATGCGCTCGCTGCTGTTTACCGAGCCAGTCGATTTCCTGATCGGTAACACATACGGCAAATATCTTGAACGCGACACGGGTACACCACTCATTCGGATCGGCTTCCCCATTTTCGATCGCCATCACCATCATCGCTATCCGACTTGGGGCTACCAGGGCGGGTTGAATCTGCTGGTCAAACTGCTCGACCGGATCTTTGACGATATCGATCGCAATACCAACGTGCCGGCCAAGAGTGACTACAGTTACGACATCATTCGATGAACCGCGCAGCCACGGGGCGGCGGGAGTGTGGCTAAGGGAATACCGCCCGGCGTTTCCTTTGGAAAGACTTCCCGCAGCGGACGAGTGAGGATTATCCAGATGAGTTCCTTGAAGGAAAAAGTGCAGCAAGTTTTTGATGAGCCTGGATGCGGAAAGAATCAGGGGAAATCGGAAAAAGAACGAAAGAAGGGCTGCACCAAGCAACTTCAGCCCGGGGCTGCCGCCGGTGGATGCGCGTTTGACGGCGCAAAGATAGCCCTGCAGCCCATCACTGACGTAGCGCATCTGGTACACGGCCCGATCGCGTGCGAGGGCAACTCCTGGGATAACCGCGGCGCCAAGTCCTCGGATTCGTTGCTGTATCGCACCGGGTTCACTACCGACATCCGTGAGACTGACGTGGTCTATGGCGGCGAAAAGCGCTTGTTCCGCTCGATAAAAGAAGTAATCGACAAGTACAATCCGGCCGCAGTTTTCGTCTATCAAACGTGCGTGACTGCCCTTATCGGCGACGATATCGAGGCGGTATGCAAGGCCGCGACCGCCAAGTTCGGCAAGCCGATCATTCCCGTCAACTCGCCGGGCTTCGTAGGCAACAAGAATCTCGGCAACAAACTCGCCGGCGAAGCGCTACTGGACTATGTAATCGGTACCGAAGAGCCTGATTATACTACTCCTTACGACATCAATATTATCGGTGAATACAACCTTTCGGGAGAGCTGTGGCAAGTAAAGCCCTTGCTGGATCGGCTTGGTATCCGGATTCTCGCCTGTATCTCCGGCGATGCGAAATATCACGAAGTTGCCCGATCGCATCGCGCCAAAGCGGCGATGATGGTGTGCTCGAAAGCGATGATCAACATCGCACGCAAGATGGAGGAACGTCACGGCATCCCGTTCTTTGAAGGGTCATTCTACGGGATCGGCGACATGAGTGATTCGCTTCGGCAGATCGCCCGGCTACTGGTGAATCGCGGCGCACCCGCGAACCTGCTCGATCGCACCGAGCACCTGATCGCTCAGGAAGAGAGGCGTGCCTGGGCGCGACTGGAGCACTACAAGTCCCGCCTGGCGGGTAAGCGCGTGTTGCTGATCACCGGTGGCGTGAAGTCCTGGTCGGTGGTCGCCGCGTTACAGGAAGTCGGCATGGAGGTGGTTGGAACGAGCATCAAGAAGTCGACACCGGAGGACAAGGAGCGCATCAAGGAACTGATGGCTGGCGACGCCCATATGATCGACGACCTGACCCCCCGCGAAATGTACAAGATGCTTAAAGAAGCGCGGGCAGACATCATGCTTTCAGGAGGGCGCTCCCAGTTCGTCGCGCTCAAGGCAAAGATGCCTTGGCTCGACATCAATCAGGAGCGGCATCAGGCCTACGCCGGATACGAGGGCACGGTCGCTCTCGTCCACGAAATCGACAAGGCGCTCTTTAATCCAATCTGGGCGCAGGTGCGCAAGTCCGCTCCCTGGGAGCGGGCCAGCGACATCGCGGAACCCACAGTCATTCCACAAACCGGCGGAGCGCCGTTGTCGCTGCAGCTTCACTGAGATCTGTATGGCCAAAGTGCTGACATCGAAGAAGGCGTGCTCCGTCAATCCGCTCAAGATGAGCCAGCCGATCGGCGCCGCGCTCGCTTTCATGGGTCTGAACGGATGCATGCCCCTGCTGCACGGCTCGCAGGGATGCACCTCGTTCGGCCTGGTGTTGTTCGTACGCCACTTTCGCGAATCGATTCCGCTCCAGACCACCGCCATGAACGAAGTCACCACCATCCTCGGTGGAATGGAAAACATTGAACAAGCACTCGTCAACATCAACAATCGGGCAAAGCCCGAAATCATCGGGATTGCCTCGACCGGACTGACCGAGACCAAGGGCGACGACGTCGACGGATACCTCAAACTGATTCGCGCCAGACGCCCCGAACTTGCGTCCCTCCCCATCGTGTATGTGTCGACGCCCGACTTCAAAGACGCCTTTCAGGATGGATGGACGAAAGCCGTCACGGCAATAGTCGAGGCTTTGGCCGAACCGCAGAGTGCGCGTGTGTCTGGCTCGGTGAATGTGCTCGTAGGAAGCCACCTCACGCCGGCTGATATCGAGGAGTTGCGCGAAGCGATCGAGTCGTTCGGTCTGCGCGCGACTTTTCTGCCAGACCTCTCAGGTTCCCTGGACGGGCATGTGCCGGATGAATTCAGTCCGACGACAATAGGCGGGACACGTGTCGAGGAAATCCGCGCGATGGGTGCCGCCCAGATCACGATCGCGGTAGGCAACCAAATGTGGTCGCCGGCACTTGGGCTCGAGATGAAGACCGGGGTGCCGTGCGTTCTGTTCGACCGTCTGACGGGACTCGAGGCAAACGACAAGTTCTTCGATTACTTGTCGAAGTTGAGCGGACGCCCGATCGCGCTGAAGTACCGCCGCCAGCGTAGTCAGCTCGTCGACGCCATGCTTGATGCGCATTTCTTTTTCGGCGGCAAGAAAGTAGCGATCGGCGCGGAACCCGATTTGCTCTGGTCGCTCGGCAAGTGGTTTGCCGAACTAGGGTGCGAGATTGCCGCCGCGGTGACGACCACGCACTCTACGGCGTTGGAGAGCCTTCCTTGCGAGGAAGTGTTGATCGGCGATCTGGAGGATCTGGAATCGCGCGCGAAAGGCGCCGATCTGCTCGTGACACATTCGCATGGCCGGCAGGCCGCGCAGCGGCTTGGAATTCCATTTTTTCGTGCGGGGATTCCATGTTTCGATCGGCTGGGCGCGGCCCATCGCCTCCATGTTGGTTATCGCGGGACGCGTGACCTGACTTTCGAGATTGGCAACATGTTTCTCACAAGTGGTGCGGAAAACCACCCGGACACTTGGGAACGCGCGGAGAACGGCGATGACCCTGATACGCAGGCACGGGCTGATTGATCGAAACCTGGGAGTGAAAGGTATGAAAGTAGCGTTCGCCACACAGGATATGCAGCGGGTCGACGCCCACTTCGGATGGGCCAAAAACATCGCCATCTATGAGGTCTCGCCCGAAGGTTATCATTTCGTTGAAGCCGTTCAATTCGACGGCGATCTCAAAGAGGACGGCAACGAAGACAAACTGGCGCCCAAGATCAACGCAATCAAAGACTGCGCGATCCTGTATGTCGCGGCCATCGGGGGGTCGGGTGCCGCGCGGGTCGTCGCCTCCAACATTCATCCGATCAAAGTTCGAGAACCCGAGTCAATTGACGAAATTCTTGGCAAGATCCAAGAGGTACTGCGCGGCAATCCGCCCCCATGGCTCCGGAAGGCCCTGATGAAAGGCCGCGAGCGGACTTTCGACTTCGACGAGGAGCCAAGCGATGCCTAAAAGCCCCGAAGTCGGCACCATGCTTCGATTGATTTCGCTCCTGACATTGGCCGCGGTCCTGGAGGTCGGCGGCGACGCGCTCACACGGATCGGATTGCAGCACAAGGGATTTTTGATCGTGTGCGGTGCATTCTCGCTAGGGAGCTATGGGGTGGTCGTTAACCTCTGCGGGCTCGATTTCGGCCGTCTCATGGGTGCCTACATCGCGGTCTTTTTCGTTGTCTCGCAGGTAATCGCGTTGGCGCTGTCCCGCGAATTGCCCAGCCCTGCGGTCGTGATCGGTGGGCTGCTCATCGTGAGTGGCGGTGTCGCTTTACTCGCCTGAAGGTCGCGGTTGACCTCCGTCACCCAAAGCCGCGCCGCAAGGAGGAGAGATGATCGAGTCGAACGCTGTGCCGAACGGATGTTCCGCTTTTCTCAAGGAGCTCGCCAAGCAGTTCCGCGCTCAGGATACCTATGGCGCCTGGGACAAGAAGACCGACATGGAACTGCTGGAACCTTACATCCTTGACCGCGAGAAGCGGCACACGATTCCCATCGTCGGCGATCCCGACCCGGAAACACTGTGGCGTGTGGAGCTCTTCTATAACGCCGTCGGACTAGCGATTGAGCGCGAGACCGGAGTGATGGTGACGCCGATGATGAAGATGCATCACGAAGGGTTCGGACGCATGATTCTTTGCGCGGGCCGCTTGATCGTCGTCAACCGCCAGCTCCGCGATGTGCATCGCTTCGGCTTTCCCGACATCGAGAAACTCGCGCGGGAAGGCGACAAACTGGTCGCGGCAGGGGCCGAGATGATCCGCAAGTTCCCCGAGGTCGCAAACTTCGGCTGAGATTCAACGTGCCAGCAGAGGCAGACATGGAAACCGAAACCGTCGCAATTGGAGAATTGAAGGCGCAATCCAAGAAACTGAGCGCCCGTGCTATTTCGCTCAAGATGGCGCTGCATGATTTGGCCGAGGACTTGCCGATGGGCTGGGAGAAGATACCTGAAGTGGCGGCGGAAACGTTCGAGGCCTACAAAGTACTCGAGGATCTGCGCAAACGCGTCGCGGCGGCAAGCGGCTGAGAGGAAACGATGGGAGTCGTTACCATCAATCTGCCTGACGGACGCAGTTGGACGCCGAAGTTCGTGCAGAAAATCGCCGAGGAAAAATGCATCGGATGCGGCCGGTGCTTCCGCGTGTGCGGCCGCGCGGTGCTGCAGATGGTGGGACTCACCGAACACGGCGAGCGCGTGCCCGTGGTCGGTGGTGACGATGACGACGATGAGTACGAACGTAAGATCATGACCATCGCCAACCAGCTCAACTGCGTGGGATGCGAGGCGTGCGCCAAGATTTGCCCGAAAAAGTGTTACACGCATGCCCCGATGGAGGGATGATTTGCAGCCCGCCATTGCCAAACCGCGCGCATGCGATTCGACCGTGGCCGATTTTCTGCTGGAGCACGCCGCGAATCAACATGACCCAGTCACCCTCGCTTTCGCGGGCATCATAAGCGTCCTATGGCGAACCGACCAGCCAATGCCTGTGCCCATTCTGGGGCTTAACACCAACAGCTTTACCCGGTTGGCCTCGCGGTATTTTGGAGATGCGGGCCGCATGCTCGCTGCACGGGTGGTCTGCGGCGCGCCGCATCCCGCTGATGATCGCCGACGGGAATTTGTCGACCTGTCGCGACTGCTGCTTGAGTACCGCACGACGATCGTTGAAGAAACCGAATGGCTGGCGTGCGCAATCGCAACCGGCGCGCTCGGCGAAAATCATCTGTGGCAGGACTTAGGACTTCCGAGCAGAAAAGACCTGTCGCACCTCTTGCTGGAAAATTTCACCGCCCTGTCCGCCATGAACGTCACTGACATGCGATGGAAAAAGTTCTTTTACAAGCAGCTTTGTGACCGCGCCGGTGTCAACTTGTGCAAAGCGCCAAGTTGCTCGGAATGCGTCGACTATGACGTCTGTTTCGGACCGGAGGATCATGCGAACCCTGCAATGACACCCGAGAAGACCGCCGTTCCAACCTGGTTGGTGGTGTCAAGGTGATCGGTCCGTTCGGTATCTTCGACTCATATAAAAGGGGAGCAACACCGTCGAATTGCGCCGACTATGGTGGTTCTTTCCGCGCGAGTCGCAGTGACTCGTCGGAATCATTAGGGGACATAAGAAGCGCGACCATGAATCAGAAGCAGGTCGTCGTCAAAAGCGTAGCGAGAAGCCAGAACTTAGGTGATCTGATCGAGTTCAGTCGCGCTGTTCACGCCGAGATGGCGACGCTACTATCCCCCGGTCGCAAGGGCGTAACCACGGTCGGAACGCGTCTATTCGTTACCACATTCCCCTGCCACTATTGCGCGCGAGGTATAGTCGCAGCAGGCGTTGACGAAGTAGAGTTTATAGAACCATACCCGAAGAGCCGTGCGCTCGATCTTCATTCGGATGCCATCAGCGTTAGTTCTAAAGATCAGAGTCCCCCTACTATGCGCGGCGGCAAAATGCTTTTCCGCCCGTTTGCTGGTGTCACTCCGCGGCTATACCGTCGTGCGTGTCTTAAGGATCGAGAACTTAAAAATCCGATAAGCTGAGATTTTCAGATCGGCGATCATGAATGGGATACTCCGTGGCATCTGCGCTCCGCAAGCTATGTTGAGCTTGAGGCTGCTCTTTTGAAAACAAAATGACTATGTCCGCACGCAAGCGCACGATTCACTTCCTCCGCCTAGTTGAAGCAAAGCCGTATGTGTCTCCGCTGAAGCAGGAGGATCTCATCCGTCGAGCAGGGCAGAACACCTTCTTTCCAGCCGAACATCCCGACTTGCTTATGTTCATCACTTTCGAGCTCGTCACTGAGGCCACTTCCTCACTGTTCTCGCCGCGCGGCCTCGATACGTTTTCGACTTGCGTCTCGTGCCACGGTTTGACATAGGCCGCTTGAATCGCAGACTTGTATTCTCGCTTTTCGGCCAGTCAGCCATTCAAAACGCTGATCTTTCTAGCAGGCTGTTGATAAAAGCCTGCTAGGAAGAGTTTGCGATTGCGCCGCGGCGCTCTCCCTTAGAATGCCCGACACGATCGCTAGGGTGAATAGGAGTCGAAGCGATCCGATTTTCCGCCTCAGATGCACAGTGTCCCTCCATGACCCTAACCGAGGTTCTCTCTTCGGTAAGGATCGCGCGGCTAGATCCCGTTTTGCGTGTGCCACGACCCATGGGACCGTGCATCAATAGCGCCACCATCAGCACGCCCCAAAATTCTCCATTTGCGCCTACGTCGCATTGACCCTCCTAACTGTTTCGCGAGATCGACTGCGCTCGCCCGTCTTGTGACCCGAGTTACGAGACAGCCGACCATTGCCAGTTACGCCCGTCCGAGGACGAAACGTTACCGTTTGCGACAAACGTGACTGTCAGTTGTGTCGAAGCTGCGTCGCACGCGAAGCGGCAAAACGGTTCGCAGGACAAGCCGTTCAGGCTCGGGGAGGGGCGCGTACGCTGGGAAAGTTGGCGACGCCGGAGCGACAGTAGCCGCCGATCACCAGGTCGCCGAGGATGCTAGGATCCTGCGGGATCCGCAAAGAGATCGTGTTCGAAGCCAAGACAATCCGTTTACCCGATGGCGCCGCAAAGCTGAACTGAACGATCGTCGGGTTAGGCGACTGAATGCTCGTGTCGAAGGGCACGAAGCTTGTGTTGAGCGGAATAAGAGTCGACGCTCGCGGAGTGGGTATTCCGTTCAATGGAATAGAAATGACCGCCAGCGTCAGAAGGAAACACCAAAGTCGTCCAACAGGCCGCCCCGGAGTATAAGAAAGCCGCGCAGCGCAGCCTTGTACGTTGCGCTAGCGCTCACAGCTCCCTCCTGCGACAGGCACTCTGACGGCGTAGCCACTCATCGCGGCCGCGCTGGCCGTCCGGATCAGTGGCCCCGGCGCATCAGCTGCGACGACTACCAGATAGCGCTCGATACCAATGGCGACGAAAAACCGGACCTCATCAAAGATCTGAAAGGCGATCGCATCATCGAAATCGAGAGCGGCTGTAATTTCGACGGCCAGGTCGACCTGGTCCGGCAGTATCATGACGGCGTTTATGGTTCGGAAATTCGCGATGACGACTATGACGGCAGGGCTGAAATCGTTAAAACCATTCGTCCCAACGGAGCGCTCGCGACAGTCGAACGTGAACCAAACGACCGCAGCGTCACTCACATTGTCGAGTACTACGGCGAAGCGGGTCACCTGACGCGCCGCGAGGTGCGCAAAAAGCAGCAACGGTTTGACGAGTCGTAACACCCTCAGAGAGGATGCGTTCACCGCAATCGCTGTGCCGCGCACGACGCTCCACCTTTGAGTCGTCTTTTCAAAGACTTTTTGGTCCTTCGCTCGACTTAACTCTCGAAAACATTGGTATCTGCAAAGTCTGGCGTTGCAATTTAACAGAATGTTTCACTGGGCATTCGCGGCGGACCCATAAAAGGAGCATAAGCTGCATATGCCACCGTATCCGACTTTGGGATCGGCCCGCCTGTCATCAACGAGACGAACATAGTTCGAGCGTACGGCACGTTATCAAGAAACATACCAAGGAGGCGCCTTCAGGTGGTGTCGGTCAATTGGTAGAAAAGTAATTGGCATCAGCCGTCGACGAGCGAGCAGTTAACGA
>JBKQPD010000126.1:0-3243 GCA_052145175.1 Binataceae bacterium (SeqCode)
CCTCGCACCGGAATTATTATGACAGTTGTAGGACGATAATCTAAGAATTTCGGCGGCGGATCCATTTGGCAGTTGAACGTGCAAACGCAAGCGAACACGGCAATAGTCAACCATCCGATGAATAAGCTTATTAGGAGTACCTCCACCGGCGAATCCCCTTATCATGATCTCAGTTGGTCCAGTAATGAATTCATCGTTGGCATATAACGTCGAATTTGGCGAGCCAACCGGTGCAAATGCCTAGTCTAATACTCGCTTGGAAGGATGATAGGTCAGGTCGGACGTCCTGACAATTGCTGCAAGGCTTGGTATCTGATCCATCGAATGTTCGCCTACCTACGCAAGCTTTGCGGGACCACAAGACGGCAGCAATACCCATCACGGTGCTGCTTGCTTTGGCTGCCGTAGCTTCGCCCGTCGCTAAGGGGCATTGGGCCAGACAGGCGAGTTCGAGCGATCTTTGCGGATCACCGGCGGCGCAGCGCGATCGCGATGCTTTGCGAACCGGTCGGTCCGTCCAGCACCGCAGCAGTGGGAAATGGCGAGCGAGGATACAGCGCGCATGGTTGCCGACACCGAGGCGCTCACCCGGAATGGCGCGAAGCTGTTTTCCGACGGCTGGCTCAAAGCTTCCGGTCCGACCGCGTAGCCAGAAGGTCAATCTGTCAGCCTACGACAGCGTCAGCGAACTGCGCGCCGCGTGCTCTGCTTACGACAGACCGCGCCACTGAAGCCTTGGCACGCGGAGAAGCGGCTCTCACGACGCACGCGCGCGTAAATCGGGCGAGTCATCCCTGGACCAGGGATTCCGCTCGTGTCACCGCCGACGTGCTCGATGCTCTCGGTCGCGCCGCCGAGGCCGCCGGCCGGGGCTTTGCATCGTTCAACTTGTAACAAACGGGCAAACGCTTGCTTAGGGCGAGCGTCGGTAGGATCACATTGCGTGATGACGCGCAATCATCCACGCCTTATTGCAGCCCCGGCCTACGGCCCCCCCAATCCCATCCCAAGGTCGGGGCTGCCTTTTCCTCTTGGCGGCGGTGTCTTTTTACCCGCCGTAAAATGAGCCGACTCCCGTGCTTGCGATAGGTCCGATGTGGCGACTTAGACCAGGTGGTGAACCATCAAATTGATGGCTTGCACATGATGCTGGTTGGAGCGCTGAGGGGCGAGCAGATTTTTGGTAGAAATCAAATCGGTCACGCGCGCCCCAAACCCAGGTGGGCGTTGGCAAGTCCCGGTCGATTCGAGCGGCTGGCCGGGGCCCACGTATCATCGCCCAATTTCAGGATTCCGACGGCCGGACTCGTCTACCATCAGTGCGGAGTTGTTCATGTCGCGAGGCAAGAGCAACCCCCTTTTAACCAGCGCCCCCACTATTTCCCCCGCCGGTAAACGGAATGTAAGGCCACTCGCCGTAAGTTCTCTCGCGTACCAGAGAACCCTAACTAGGAGGCGGTGCTCCGGGAGGTGCATACCGTGTCGGTGGACTTTGGCCTAGACGACGCTGTCGAAGTCGTCGAGCACCGCAGAGAAGTTGAGCTGACGGTGCGGGTCGCCGGCCGGTTCAGCCTGGCGAGCCGACGCGATCAAAGAGGCAATAGGCGCCTTTTCGCCTGCCGGGCGGTCCAGATCTCGCAGTCCAGTTTGATGCTCGCCACCCCCGTCGTCGGCCCTACCGGCGAGCGGGTCATCGCCTATTTTGAAGAATTCGGAAAACTCCATGGGCCGATCGCCCGCGTGTTCAAGGGCGGCTTGCTCATGAAGATCTCTTCCACTGCGGAAGAACGATCGAGACTGTTACGCCGCCTGATCTGGATGGAGCAGAACAAAAACTACGACACGCCAGATCTGCGGGCGCATAAGCGCATCATTCCCAGCGATCCAATATCGACGATCGTCTACCCCGACGGGACAATGCTCGAATGTTTCGTCATCGATATCTCGGCGTCAGGTGTCGCAGTCTCTGCGGACGTCGTTCCTGAGATCGGCTCGATCCTCGCCATCGGCCACGTTACCGGCAAGGTCGTGCGTCGTTTCGCGGAAGGGTTTGCAGTTCAGTTCAAGCGACCGCAACACAACGATGTGGTCGAGAAACTCGTAATCCAAAGATGGTGACGGCGGTCCCCCCCTAATTTCATCCGTTTCAGTTCTCGCCGCGCGATCGCTCACGGCGATTGCCGCCCAACTCGGGCCCTTGATGCAAGCCGAGCAGCGCCCTGATCCGTAAGGCGCATTTCACTCGCTTCGATCCGGTGCCCTCGGCGCCAGGTTGGCGCGCCTGAGCGAACAACGTCGGCCCGTCGGCGGCAATGTCGTCATTGAGCAGGATGCCGGCTTTCGATCGTCGGAGCAGCCCCTTCCGCGGTCCCGTGCGTTCGATCGCTCGTCGCGCTTCGGAAACGTTCCACCTGTTTGTCGATCAACTCTGCTTCCGCGGTGACCGAGCGAGCCATTTTGTTGAGTTCGGCAGCCGCGCTGTGCGCCGTAAAGCTGACGCTCGCGACGCGATCGATAGCTTCGCTATCTTCAGGCCGCGCCCCGACCTTCAGAAATAGATTCACTATCGTGTTCACTCACGACGCGGTTGCGGCCCGTTCGTTTGGCTGAATAGAGGCAGGCATCCGCCCGTTGCACCAGCTGCTGCGCAGTTTCGCCTCGGCGGAACTGGGCTACTCCGATCGAAACGGTAATGCGTCCCAGCAGCTCTTCGGTCCCTCGGTTTTGGAGCTCCCGCGCCATGATCGTCGTGCGGAGGCGTTCTGCTGTCAATTTGCCCATCGAACGCGGCACGCCGGGCAAAATGATTGCGAATTCCTCGCCACCATACCGCGCTGCGATGTCGCCGTCTCTCAGCTGTGCCTTGATTACGCTTGCCACAATACGGAGAACTTGATCTCCGACCAGATGTCCAAACTTATCATTAAACGACTTGAAGTGATCGATATCCACGAACAGCAGCGACAGGGGTTCCCCGCTTGCGTTTGCTGCCTGAATCGACTTTGCCAGGGATCCATCGAAATAGGGACGGTTTCCGATCAGGGTAAGTGAATCAGTCTGGGTTTCAAGACGAAGCACTTCAACGTCCTTCTGGAGATGAATGATCCTTGTCCTCGACTCATCCAACCGCAATTCCAAATCCCGTGTCTTACGATCCATTTCTCTCGTCGCTTGCACCAGCGCTTCGACCACTGTGCTCACGGTCTGGCGACGCTCCGTCCGCTCAATGACCAAAAGCCCCTC
>JBKQPD010000127.1:0-2697 GCA_052145175.1 Binataceae bacterium (SeqCode)
GGTTGCCGAGGCGTCGAATGGACGAGAGGCGGTGGAGGCATTTCGCACGCATCGCCCCGACATTGTCTTGATGGACATTCAGATGCCGGAGATGAACGGCATCGACGCGATCGCCGAGATCCGGTCCGAAGCTCCGAACGCGCGGATCGTCGTGCTGACAACCTACAAGGGTGACGTCAATGCCCTGCGCGCCTTGCGGGCTGGCGCGGTCGGCTATCTGTTGAAGGGGCAGCTACGTACGGAGCTCGTGCAAACGATTCGTGCCGTGCATGCAGGAGGACGACGAATCCCTGCTGAGATCGCGGCAGATCTCGCGGCGCACTTGGGTGAGGATTCACTTTCCGAGCGGGAGATTCAGGTCTTGCGATCCGTTGCGCAGGGAAACTCGAACAAGCGCGTTGCGGCTCATCTCGGTGTGTCGGAGGAGACGGTGAAGGCGCACATGAAAAGTATCGTCTCCAAATTGAGCGCCAACGATCGAACGCACGCCGTGACGATCGCTCTACGCCGCGGAATCCTGGAGCTTTGACCGTATTTCGGGCCGCCGCCGTAACGCGAGTGACGTGCTGGTTCCCCATTTTGGGTAGCTGTCTCTTGCACTTCTCAGGGTGTCGCGCGCGTCGTTATCTCCTCATGATCGAGTTGCCCACTGTGGGCGTCTACATAAATTAGGAGATCAACATGGATATTCTAGCCACAAGCGCCCTCGCGGCAATCGTGTTAGTCCACGGCGGATTTGTTGACGGGTCCGGTTGGGAGGACGTGTACAAGATTCTGAAGAAGGACGGATACAGCGTTAGCATCGTCCAGAATGCGACCGTCACGCTGGCCGATGACGTCGCGACCACGAAGCGAATCATCGATGCACAGACCCAGCCCGTCATCCTCGTCGGCCACTCCTATGGCGGAGCAGTCATCACCGAAGCTGGCAACGACTCAAAGGTTGCCGGTCTCGTCTATATCGCCGCGTTTGCGCCGGATGCCGGTGAGTCCGTATCGACGCTCATCGCCAACCCTGTGCCTGGGGCGCCCGTGCCGCCGATCCTTCCGCCGCAGGACGGCTTTCTTTACCTGGACAGGGACAAATTTTCAGCGAGCTTTGCCGGAGATGTCAAAAAGGACAAAGCGGACTTCATGGCGGTTTCGCAGGTCCCCTGGGGTGTCGGCGCGCTGGGTGGTGCCATCAGCACCCCCGCATGGAAGAGCAAGCCCAGTTGGTATCTCGTCACGAGTGACGACAAGATGATCCCGCCGCCGGCCCAACGCGCAATGTCCAAGCGCGCAGGGTCAACGGTGGTCGAGGTCAAAGCCAGTCACGCAGTGTTTGTCTCTCAACCTGCCGCGGTGGCGGCCCTGATCGAGAAGGCGGCGAAGGGCGTGAGGGTCGCTGCGAACTGAGAGTGGGGCGTGCGCCGGTACACCAGAAGCTGCGGCGTGCCGGCGCCGCTTCCCTCTGCCGCTAATTGGCGATCAACGGCTACCAAAATCGGTCGCTAGAGGAGCAGCGGCTACGACATGGTGTGGTTTTCCGTGGGATCTCGTGTTTTCGGGGCCTATTGTTACCAGGTAGTCCTCGCGTAAGAAGCCGCAACACGAGCGCGTCCCCGGAACGCGCCGTTCGAGACCGGCAGAAAGGGGAGTCGATCTCGGCCGCTGATAACAGAGGCTCGTGAGAGTTCCGCTGAAAAAGCAGCGAAACTCTCCCCCAATTCCCGCGGCACCTACCGCATGATGGCGACATGAACCACATCGCCAGACAGGCAATCAAGGAGATAGCCGTGAGCAGTTAGCTATCGTGCTTTCAACGCGCCGGGCAGCGGCGAATCAAACCGAGACGCGGGTTTCGATTTGCCATGGCACAAACGGCGCTCAATGGCACAACGTCGCTCTAGAGGGAGACGAAGGTGCCGCGCAAGTTCTTGACTATACGGGCGTAAATGGTGGGCCGTGTAGGGATCGAACCTACGACCAATTGATTAAGAGTCAACTGCTCTACCAGCTGAGCTAACGGCCCGTACAAACTCTTCCGCAAAACGCAACACGCAACGCGACCCACTTTTAAAGTGGGGTGGACGACGGGACTCGAACCCGCGACGGCCGGAATCACAATCCGGGGCTCTACCAGCTGAGCTACGTCCACCATCGTCATCCTTCCGAGACGAGGTGGCGCGCCCAGCAGGAATCGAACCTGCAACCGCCGGCTTAGAAGGCCGGTGCTCTATCCGGTTGAGCTACGGGCGCCTAACCCAACAAAAACTCATAGCGCCAAACGTATTTTCCAGGCCGATGTTCGGGTCCGTGCAAACCGAATCGGAAGTGCGCGCGGATTATATAGAGTTTTTTAACCAATTGAAGAGTCTATTGCCGTGCGCCCGCCCTGCCGCGCGCGTAATGTTGACGTCGTCTGCCAAACACCATATCTTGTGTCCTATCGCGGTGCCAGACACAAACTCTGGGCCTAAGAGGGAATCCGGTCCGAATCCGGAGCTGCCCCGCAGCGGTGGATGGGAACGAACCTAAGTCATTGGCACTGAGTGGACGACGCGAGTCGGAGCTCGGGAAGCGGCATGCAGTAGGAGTCGGCGCAACGATTGGCCGCGCGCCCGTGAGCCCGAAGACCTACCGCGATCCTCATCTCGAAAGGGATGTCGTTCGGCTCTGGAGCTCTCGTGGGAGGAGCGGCCGGGATGTTCTCGC
>JBKQPD010000128.1:0-4978 GCA_052145175.1 Binataceae bacterium (SeqCode)
GCAATCTAATACGATAGGAGGAATCTCGAGTTCCACCGAGCAGTGGAAAGATGTCCCTCGCGGGACGATGGATGAGGTGAGTTCGCTTGTCCGCTTGGACCCGCCGTTACACTGACGGTAAGGCCGCCCAAGAGATTGTTCCGCCTCGTCCTCGAATCCCATGATGGAACGGCCTTCGTGCCGATTCCGAAGAGAAGCACGAGCCCGTGAGCGACATCGATACTGCAGTGGTGGATAGTCTGAAAGCGCTTGACCCCAACCGGCCGATTAGAGAAGCAGACAAAAGTTGATTTTGGTCTCCGTTGGCTCGGGCGCTAATGGCCCAAGAGCGACATTGGTTGCGCACTGCGGCAATGGTTTTGATGCCGTCGCCGGGTGGTGAGGCTGTTTAGACGCCGTGCCCAAGTCGCGGCCCACTTGGGTTGCCGCTCAGTGTATCAAGTTTTCAATCCAACCGGCAAACGCGGCGAGTTGGTCGGGGTTATGCACAAAATACAGCATAAGAGCCGCTGGCCCCAACATGAAAAGCCAATCGCGCATGACGAAACCCGATGCGGGTCGTCGCCCTTGTCCGTAAGGTGGCGCCTCCAGCCAACATCGCCAGATCACGGGTGCGGTCTGGTGAGGGTAATTTTGAAATTAGGGTGTCTGGAGCGTTAAGCCTCGCGATATTCCCTTCGGTGTTGTGCTGGCTTCCTGATGAAAACGAGTACAAAATAGGCCTAAGCCATTACAATACATAGAAACCTGGTCGAAGCGTCTGCGTCAATGTCTGCTACAGCCGAACAATGTGGGCATTTGACAATCATTTGTCCGGCGTCCCTGTCGCAATCTACAATGCTCGCGTCGAAGTCCTGCCAGAGACATGCCTTGAAATCCGCCATTGCATCCGCACGGGTCGCCGCCCATAGCGATTGATGGCAATTCGTGGCCCGGCTCGTCTTATTCAACAAGAAGTTCAGGCGGCTTTTCTGCAATTGCGAGACAGATCAGTGTGGGCCTTTGAGCTTACAGGACGTGCTACATGTGACGGTGTTTCCATGGCGACACGATTTGCACACGGCCATGCACTGATCCAATTGTGTTTCATCATAATTTGAATAAAGCATTGAGGCGCAAATCTTATCAGAATCGTTTTCGTCAGTCCCCTGGGAACAGGCTGCGATGACAAGCGAAGCTAAGACCAAGAGGCTGATGGCGAGCTTTGGCAAACACCTTCTCCGAACTCCGAATCATCAAAACCGAATTATAAAATAAGTAGATAGCGTCACAAATCGCGGGCAGCTCAGTTAGGAATTAAGGACCCAAGAGGCGACAATCGGCAAAACAGCCAGCGCCGAAAACATCAATATCGTCTCCGCCCAATCTACGCCCGCTTCCAGATTTCGATGGTCAGAGTGCATCGTGCTACCGTCAACGGCACTGACCCAACGCTAATCGCAGGTATAAGTTCCATCCTTGGCTTATCGCGCTATTCCCGCTTCCCACGCCGCCTTGAACGCCTCCATCGCATCCCCGCGTGTCGCGGCGTAGCCGCGCTCAGTGATCTTTTGTGGCACTCGCATGGTGGTCGTCCAGAACCAGCGGCGATCTTCCGGCGCCGCGTACGTCCACAGGATGTGCCCGATATGCCGGTCGCCCTCCAACAGGTCGTAGTCGTCGGCATCCCACGAGCCGCCGGGGCTGGATTTGGAGGCGCGTCTGAGAATGAGCATGGGTCAAGTAAGACGAACTTAAAGCGGCAATTTTATTTTTTGTCGGCTAATTTTGCGGCGTATGCCGTGTCCAATGTTTCCGAGGAGCAATGGCCTTGTGCGGGTTCCATCCTGGGTTCGGGTTACAAAAGCCCCGGTTGCCTGCGATCACATTGGGTCGGCATTCCTCAACGGAACGATAATGGCAGTCCCATACCACGTCGCCTTCGCCAAGCAGTAGCACGGCGCACCAAGGGTAGCTCTCAGAGGCGCGGCTTGCCGGAACATAGAAGCAGACGGCCGCTGCCAAACGGCGACCGAAATCACCAGTCGCATGATTGTTTTCATCGCAGCCTCGACCCAGATAGTGGGCGACGAGCGTATGCACTATGTTTGCAATCTTTTCAACTGGAAGCGGTCCCAGTCGTAACGTTCAGCGACTTCGCTCGGCTAGGACCGCCCCAAGCTGGGCATTGTCTCTGAGTCATATAATCTGAGTTTTCCTTTGCCGCTTCCTTTGCGTCGTCGCAGTTTTTGTCGTCGGTTTTCTTTCGGTCTTCACAGTTGGTCACTTGGCGGCGATAAGCCTTAACTAAATTGGGGTCGCAGACATTGCGCGATGAGGGGGTCCGTTTACATGGGCTGGGTGGGTTAGATGGTGATGTCTCACATGCCCTGTTATAGCTGTCAGTTAATTTTTTGATCTGGTCGACCATTGGTTCGCACTTGGGTTTAATTGGCCGCATCGAGGATCGATTGGTAGAGTTTGGCATGGAGCGCAGCCGCCGATCCAACACAACTGACGAGCGTTCGGATCGCACATGGGTACAAGGCCCCATGGGGCGCTCACCCGTTCTGGTGTCAGCGAGGCCGTCGCCAAGCGCGTGTTCGCGGCCGTGGCTCCCGCCGCTGCTGCTCTTGAGCGCGAGCGTGGCGTTATCGATGAGGAGTTGCTTTGGACTTCTTTAGGCTAGCTGCCGGCAGCGACGCCGTGCCGACCACCCAGGCAATGCCGGCCCCGAAGCAGTCAGCGGTTGCATTGGCGCCGACGCGCGGCCCGGTCGCAAAACGATCGCAAGCGGCCGCAGGGTCCAAGGGCGCCGCGCCCAGGGGCGGCCCGGTTGGCCGCATGCAGGCCAAGCTTGCGGCGGCGGTGAACGAAGATCCGGACAAGAAAGAGTTCTAGCTCTTTATCGCGAACAGGCGGTGGCTGCTCATTTAGGAGTGGCCACCGGAGTGTCGCTTATTGGCACTTCGCGACATTTCGGACCCATGTTCCGAAAGGTCGCTATTGGACTATGAGATGGGGTAATCGGCCGGCCCAGCTTGTGGATAGCTGAAGATTTTGGGTGCTGCGCTTCAGGCTGATGGTTCAACGAGGTCCGTGGTTACGGCCTCAAGCATCAGAAGGAGAAGCGCAGCATGGACTATTTTGCGGGATTGGACGTTTCGGTCAAGGAGACGAGCGTCTGCATTGTGGATGACACCGGCAAGATCGTTCGCGAAGTGAAGGTAGCGAGCGAACCTGCAGCGTTGTTAGCGGTGCTGAGGAACGCCGCCTACCACTTCAAGCGAATTGGATTGGAAGCCGGGCCGTTGTCGCAATGGCTGTTCGGCGCTCTCGCCGAGGCGGAGTTTCCGGTGGTCTGTGTTGAGACGCGACACATGCAGGCGTTATTGAAGGCGCAGATCAACAAGACAGACCGCAACGATGCTCGCGGCATCGCGCAGATGATGCGGGTGGGGCTTTACCGTCCGGTGCATGTGAAGACGCTGCGCAGTCAGAAGCTGCGGATGCTGCTGACCCATCGCAAGCTGCTGCAGTCGAAGGCGATCGCCATCGACAACGACCTGCGCGGTACTTTGCGTAACTTCGGTCTCAAGGTGGGCATGGTGGGGACAGCGAAGTTCGAGGCCCGCATCAAGGAGCTGGTCGAGCACTTGCCCGACCTGGCTATATTGGTCGAACCGCTGCTGGTCGTCCGGCGTGTGCTTCGCGAGCAGTTTGTCATCCTGCATCGTCGTTTGCTGGCGATCGTGCGAGATGACGAGGTGTGCCGGCGCCTGATAACGACCCCCGGTGTCGGCCCCGTGGTGGCGCTGACCTATCGTGCCACCGTCGATGTGCCCGCTCGGTTCCGTAAATCCAAGGCCGTCGGGGCCGTGTTTGGGCTGACGTGTTCCAAGTATCAGTCCGGCGAGATCGATTGGAGCGGCAGAATATCACGCTGCGGAGATGAGATGATGCGGGCTATGCTCTACGAAGCAGCTCAGAGCATGCTGCGGTCGAAGAAGTGGTCCTGGCTCAAGGCCTGGGCGATGCAGATCGCCAGGCGCCGCGGGATGAAAAAGGCGATCGTGGCTTTGGCACGCCGGTTGGCCGTGATCCTGCACCGCATCTGGGTTGACGGCAGCGAGTTCCGCTGGACCCGGGAACAAGCCGCGGCAACAGCATGAGAGCCGTGCAAGATCAGATCCAATAGGAGGAAACTCGAACTCCACCGCGCGGTGGAATGATGTCCCTCACGGGACGATGGATGAGGTGAGTTCGCATGTCCGCTTGGACCTGCCGTCACCCTGACGGCAAGGCCGACCTAAAGATCGTCCCGCCTCGTCCTCGAATCCCATGGTGGAAGGGCCCTGGTGCCGATTCCGAAGAGAAGCACGAGCCCGTGAGTGACATCGACACTGCAGCGGCGGATAGCCTGAAAGTGCTTGACCCCAATGGGCCGATTAGAGAAGCGGACGTTGGTAAGCGCCAAGGCGTTGCGCGTTATTGGTAATCACTCTATCCATTCGGCCAACCTAACGAGCGACACGCGAGAGCCAACATGACTGACACACCTGAATACACGCCGCCGGAAGTTTGGGTGTGGGAGAAGGAGGACAGTCCCAATTGGCGCTATAGCAACACCAACCGCCCCGTCGCGGGCGCGACGCATGAGAAGGAGTTGGCGCGCGGAAAGCATCCGCTTCAACTCTATTCACTAGCGACGCCTAATGGCGTCAAGATTACAATCATGTTGGAGGAATTGCTGGCCGCTGGTCATAGTGGAGCGGAATATGACGCTTGGCTGATCCGGATCGGTGAGGGCGACCAGTTTGGTAGCGGATTCGTCGGGGTGAACCCGAATTCCAAAATCCCGGCGCTCATGGACTATAGCGAGCAGCCGCCACGACGCGTGTTCGAATCCGGCGCGATCTTGCTCTACTTGGCGGAAAAATTCGGCGTCTTCCTGCCAAAGGATCGCAGCAAGCGCACCGAGGCGCTGAACTGGCTGTTC
>JBKQPD010000129.1:0-2773 GCA_052145175.1 Binataceae bacterium (SeqCode)
GCTCGCCGAGGCGCGCGAGCTTCTTGATCTCGTGCGTGCAAAAGGCATCGCGCCGATCCCGACCCGCGACCGCCCGCTCCGGGAAGCGCAGGCGGCGCTCGATGATTTGCGCGCCGACCGCGTCGTCGGTCGCACCGTGCTGTCGGCGCTTGGATGACGGAAGACAGAGATGACTGATTGCGGATACATCCGTCGTCAGTCGCCTCCCGCCCGCGCGCTGTCTTACAGCTTCGCCTGCAAAGCACGGACGAAGCCGGAAAGACCGATCTGCCGTTCGCGCTTGAGCCGTTCCGCCGCCAGGATGGCTTTTACTTCGGCGAATGCTTCATCTTTGTCGCGGTTGACAATGACGTAGTCGTATTCCGGCCAATGACTCATTTCATCCGCCGCCTTGCCCATCCGCGAGCCGATGATGTCGTGACTGTCCTGCGCGCGTCGCTTGAGCCGCCGCTCGAGCTCCTTCGCCGTCGGCGGCAGAATGAAGACGCTGACCAAGTCGTCGCGCGCCTTTTCGCTCAGCTGCTGCGTGCCTTGCCAATCGATATCGAAGAGGACGTCGCGGCCGGCTTGCAACGCCTTCTCCACCGGGCGCCGCCGCGTGCCGTAGCAATGGCCGAAAACTTCGGCCCATTCCAGAAGCTTGCCCGATTTCACCATGGCCTGGAAGCGATGCAGATCGATGAAGTGATAATCGCGGCCATCGACCTCGCCGCGGCGCTGCGGACGCGTCGTCACCGACACCGAAAGCTCGACATGGCGATCGGCCTTGAGCAGCATCCGCGACAGCGTGGTCTTGCCGGCGCCTGATGGCGAGGACAAGACCAGCATGAGACCGCGACGCGCAATGCGCTCTTGATTCCGCCCCCCGCTCGCCATGCTCTATTCCACGTTCTGCACCTGCTCGCGGAATTGCTCCACCGCGGCCTTGAGCTCCAGCCCGATATTGGTGAGTTCGACGTCATTCGCTTTGGCGCAGAGCGTGTTGGCTTCGCGGTTGAGCTCCTGCGCGAGAAAATCGAGCCGCCGGCCGATCGGCCCGCCCTGCCCGATGAGAAGCTGGGCCTGCGCGATATGTGCGGCAAGGCGGTCGAGCTCCTCGCGCACGTCGGCCTTGGTCGCGATCAGGATCGCCTCCTGATGCAGCCGGTCAGGATCGAACCGATCGGACTGCGCCAGCAGCGTCGCGACCTGCTCGGCAAGCCGCACGCGTATAGCCTCGGGCCGCCGCCCGGGGACCAGTTCCGCGCGTTGCGCGAGCGCGGCAATTTCGCCAAGCCGCGCGCCCAGAACACGGCCGAGGGCAGCGCCCTCGTGGCGGCGCATGTCCGCGAGCGCTCCGATGACCTCGGCAAAGCCGGTAGTGACCGCCGTCTCGGCAGCGCGCCGCTCCTCCTCGCGCTCCTCGACGTCGCCAACCTCCATCACGCCCTTGAGCGCCAGCAGGCCATCGAGCGACGGCGGCGATGCCTCGATCCGCGGTGCAAGTTGTCGCACCGTCGCCAAGACCGCTTCGAGCACCGCGGTGTTGACCCGCACGACCGGCTGGACGCCGGTACGCTCGATCGTCAGGCTGGCTTGAATCGAGCCGCGTGCAAGCGTCTCCGCGGCGCGGGCGCGAACCGGCACTTCGATCGCGTCCCAGCCAGGCGGCAGGCGAAGCCGCAGATCGAGACCCTTGCCGTTGACCGATTTGACCTCCCAGGCCCAGGCGTACGGGCCGCAGACGCCGTGGCCGCGAGCAAATCCGGTCATGCTCGACAGCGCCATGGAACGTGATCTCCGGTAAAATGGGGAAGAGGCGCGCCGAACTTAGCGGCGGCTTTCCACGGTCACAAGGGCGATCAGGGCATCTGCGGGCGCCGCAGGGGAAATCCCGCATGTATTGGCGCGCGGTCAATGAAGCGGCGCTCATTCGCCGCGAATTCACCGCATCAGAATCTTAGTTTGCTAGTGCGTGCGATGGCCGGATGCGCGCCGCGGTTGCGGCGCCGGAGCGGCCGCCGCCGGGGGCGGCGACGAAATTAACTGCGCGTCGGCAGGAGCCTGATCCTTCTGATCGGTTTCGATCAGCCGCAGGCGCGCGACGTTCTTCTGATGTTGCTCGTAAGTCTCGGCAAAGGCGTGACCGCCGGTGCCGTCGGCCACGAAATAGAGTTCGCGCGTGCGCGCCGGATTGGCTGCGGCCTCGAGCGAAGCACGGCCCGGATTGCCGATCGGTCCGGGCGGCAGCCCGTCGATCTGATAGGTGTTGTACGGCGTCGGCTGATCTATCTCGCTTTTCATGATCGGCCGCCCGAGCGTACCCTTGCCGCCGACCAGCCCGTAGATGATGGTCGGGTCTGATTGCAGCTTCATCTTCTGTTTCAGCCGGTTGGCGAAAACCGCGGCGACCCGCGTGCGCTCCTCGGGCTTGCCGGTCTCCTTCTCGACCAGCGACGCGAGGATGACGAGCTGATCCAGGGTCTTGATCGGCAGATCGGGCGAGCGGCGGTCCCAGATTTCCTTGACCACGCGCTGCTGCGCCTGTTGCATGCGCTGGATCATCTGTTCGCGCGTCACACCGCGGGTGAAGTTATAGGTATCGGGCAGGAGGCTGCCTTCGCGCGGGATTTCCTTGATGTTTCCGCTCAGTACGTCGTCGTCCAACAGCCGCGCGACGATCTGCTCGGAGGTCAGGCCTTCCGGAATGGTGAGCTGATGCGGCACCACGCGGCCCTCGACGATGGTCGCGACCACGTCGCGCAAGCTGGCGTGCGCCTTGAACTGGTATTCA
>JBKQPD010000130.1:0-14404 GCA_052145175.1 Binataceae bacterium (SeqCode)
CTGGATCGGTAACGCCTTGAGCGCCGGGTGGTCAATGCGCTCGTAGAGCTGTCGGCGTGATTGCTTGACGTGGCGCATCACGCGGTCGTTGAGCTTGGCGAGGAGCGGCTCGATCGCGCGATTCAACTCCTCGAGGTGATAAAATCGGCGGTGTCGCAACACCGCGAGGATCCAACGCTGTGCTACCAAAACCGCGGCCTCGACTTTGGCCTTATCCCGCGGTTTTTTCACGCGCGCTGCGATAATGCAGGTACCGTAATGTTCGGCGAGCTCTCGGTATGAGGGGTTGACTTCGGCCTCGTAGCGATCGGGCGTGCTGATCGCGGAGCGAAGATTATCTGGGACGGTAATCGCGGCGACGCCGTCGAACGCCTCGTACATGCGCACATGGCAATCGAGCCACACGGGCAACTCCTGGGAGAATGTGGCACGCGCGAAGGTGAAAGAACTGGCGCCCAAAGCGCCGACAAAGAGTTGCGTCTCGATGCGCTCGCCGGTGTGCTCATCGATGAGCGCAAGGCCATCGCAGAAGTCGACGAAGCACTTCTCCCCGGCGCGGTGTGGCTGACGCAGCACCACCGAGAGGCGCTTCTCGAAGCGGCGGTATAACTCGGCGAACTGCGAGTACTGATATCCGTCGGGGTGCTCGGCTTTGTACTCCTCCCAGAGCAGCGCGAGGGTGACTTGGTGGTCGCGCCGAGCCAGTTCCTCGCGCACCTTCGTCCAGTCCGGAAGCGGTCGCGCCGAGGCAGGTTTTGAGACGCCGGCGGCGGCTGGATACAGTCGCTCGGAGAGTTGCAACTCATCGAGCTCGGCGACCTGTGCCCAATTGAGTAGCCCGGCCACTCGCGCGCGCCGCAGGCAGTCAGAAACGGCCGATTTCCCGCACCCCACGGCCCGGGCCAGCTGCCGGCAGCTCTGGACCCCACCGAGCAGGTGCAGCCGCAGAACATCTTTGATCTTTTGCATCGCAAGCCTCTGTTGGGCCACCGCTTCGCTCCTTTTTTGGCAAAAAAAGAGCGAAGGATGGCGGTAAACAAAGGCTTACGTCGACTCGTCCTAACGGGATGGTCCATGCCGGAACCCATGCCGGACACTATTCCGCCATGCCGGACATCGTTCCGTTCGAAAACCAAAATCGTCCGGCATCAAAACGGAACGCCGTCCGTCATGTCATCGGAATACTGTCCGCCATGCCCCCGGAATGCTGTCCGTCATGGTCCGGAACGCGCACTGCACTCTCAATGGGTTACAATGTGTATCCAATGGGCACACATTTGTGTATCCATGGGGTAACATTGGCACATGGCGAAAACCTCTGGTCTTCGATTGCGTTTGGAGAGAGAGCTCCGAAACGATTTCGTTAACGCGTGTCGTTCGGAGGGAAAGACCGCAGCCCAGGTCCTTCGTGACTTCATGCGAGATTACGTTTCGTCGCTGCGAAGGGACTCTCAGCGGGATCTCTTCGGGGACAGTACGCGAGTGCGTTTGTGATTCTCCGCTCGACTGAGGTCGGACAATGGCTGACCGTGCAAACCCTGCTTCTGGACGCGTTAACCTAACAGGAGCGACTTAATGCGGACGACGATCGATCTTTATTGCGGATGTGGAGGCATGAGTCTCGGCGCAGAGATGGGATCCCGTGACTTGCAGGTGGTTTACGGCGCGGACAATGATAAGAACGCGATTGCAACGTTTTCCGCGAATCATCCGAACGCAATTGCTGATTGTTTGGACGCCAGTCAAATTGAGGCGAGACGTATCCTGGAAGTGTCCGGTGCCGACAGCATCGACTACCTCTTGACGGGCCCGAGCTGTCAGGGTGTTAGTACGATGGGGGTTTTCTTTAGCGATGATCCACGGAACCTCCTCATGGTTCATTTCGCGCGCCTCATGACTGAATTCAAAAAGCTGGGAAAGCGTCCTGCAAACGTAGTGTTCGAAAATGTACCGGGTCTTGTTTACGGAAAGAACGTCAACATCGTACGCGAGCTGTTTGAGTTCCTTCGTTCAATCGGATATCGCGTGGTCGCGGACGTGGTGTCGGTCGCATCGTTGGGTGTGCCGCAATTGCGCTACAGGTTCTTTTTGCATGCAACGTTGGAGGACCGCGAGATCTTCTTTCCAAGGGCTATATACGGCGATCCTGGAGTAGATACTGACCTTCCCCCATATGTTTCTGTAAGAGAAGCGTTGTCCGACCTTTACGAAGTTCCTGTGAGCGAGACGGGCGGTCCGGTCGAGTATGCGGCTCCTAACATATCCTCGTATCAATCAATTTTGCGCTCTCGCACGGGAAGCGTGTCAAACCACTGGGTGTCTGCAACCCAAAGCTTGAACATCTCTCGCATATCGACGGTACCGCAGGGCGGATCTTGGAAAAATATTCCGGCGCGTTTGCTGCCTGCGCGGTTTCAGCAGGTCCGAATGACCGACTACCACACGCTGTACGGGCGACTGCACGAGTTGAATCCCGCATACACGATTTCTGCAGCTTTTGGCAACGTGACTTCCGGGTGTTACACGCACCCGTTGCAGGACCGGGCGTTAAGTGTCCGGGAAGGGGCGCGACTGCAAGGCTTTCCGGACGACTATCGGCTGCTCGGTCCGAAGAACTCGCAGTATCGTCAAATCGGAAACGCAGTACCTCCCTTAGCTATGGCAGCGCTTATGCGTGTATGGACTGCCGGTGTCATCCCCGCTGACGACCTAGTCCGACCCCGCATTACCTCCGCCGCGCTGCAGGCCGGTCGACTTCCTGTGCTCGCTCCAAGGTTTCGTAGTCGCCGAACGGCGCAACGAGGAACTCGCGACGGCTACGGCGGTGGTACATTCTGGCCTCGCGGATGGGGAACACAGCCAAAGTTTCTGCCGTCGAGTGATCAGAACTACCGAAAAAGCAGCGAGCCGTTGAAATATCGCAAGACGGCCTGGCGCGCCCGCAGGAATGGCGTCTTTCTCGATCCCGGTGTCGATCGGGTCTTATTACTGTTGGCAGAACAAATACCGTTGACCGCGCCGGCCGTTGTTGTCGAGCCGATTCGGTCTTTATCGGAAGCGGAGGTAAAGGCCGATGCGGATTGCTCGCTCGCTTTCCTCGAGAGTGCGGCGCTCATCGTCGCACTTGCGGCGGCGACTGCGTCGAAATGGCTGGTCGTAACGGACTTTTCATATACGGCTTCGCGCCTAAAAGCTCTTTTTGCAAGAACCGCGCTAAGGGCAGAGGCCAGGCAATATAAGGTGGCACTCCGAGATGGGCTAATTCAGGTCACTACTGACGTAGCAGCGACCCCCATTGAGTCTTACGAAAGGGTGATTGTATATCGCCCATTTTCGCCGTTGTCGATGGCACGATGTATCCGGAATGTGGAAGTTCATCGCCACAAAATGTATCCATTGAGTCGCGCCGCCTATCGCAAACTGACGGAATCAGAAGCCAAACATGAACGGAATCTCGCGCGAAGCGTTGACTTGGGCTCTCGGTAGCCTCAAGTCGTGGGCAGTCTCGGACACGCCGGGCAAGAGAGTCAAGCAGGTCATATACCGGCTGTTTCTGCTTCGGGAACTCGGTGTTCTTCCGACTAAGGCTGCAAAGACGCATTCAACCGCAGACTTCCGGACTCATTGCGCGCAGTTCCTTCGGGTGTCGAGCGGCTCTCTCGTCGCAAAGACGTATGGCAAGTCCTATTATTTTGTTCCGACGACTTGCCAGTGGATGGTTGCGGAAGGTTCCTCCGATTTTGCGATAGGTACGATGTGGACCCGCTGTCAGACTTGGCTACAAAAGAAGATTCTGGAATGGCCTGAGGCCGAGGGCGCGCGCAGTTTGCAGTTCACAGCTGACTACGTGGACAGATTAGAGAATGAGCTTGACCACCAGAAGGTGCCTGCGCTGCCGCTCGCGATCTATCTGCTCCGAGATGCAAATTCCCCTGGCATTTCGCTAGGGCCAAGTTTATCTGGCAAAGACTTAATTAAGATATTCCGCGACCGCTTCAACTTAAAAGACGCGAACCTTCAGCGCCTTATTGATTTTTCAGATTCTGGCTATCCTGGGCCAGTAACCACGGCGGCCGCCCTGGGCGCCGAAGAGATCCTCGACCTGTTACTTGCGGTGCGACCGTTCGAAGCCGCTTCCAATGACGATGAAGCCGAAACAGCGCCGCCGGTGTCCGCTCCTGCTGTTGAACGCGTTTTCGCAATACCGCAAGCGCTAAGTAAGGGACGGTCGTCTCGTCCGAGGCAGCTCCTGGTGCACGGTTGCCCGGGAACGGGTAAGAGCTATCTGCTTAGAGGCTGGGCCGATGGTATCGCAAAGTCGTTTACTGTCGTGTTTCATCCAGAGACGACGTATGGTGACTTTATCGGTGTGTACCGGCCACTGTCGATATATCGGAAAGATAGTGGCATGCAGTTTACGGATGACGCCGGCAGAGTGCGCGACCACGGCGAGCCGTATATGACCTACGAGTTCGTTCCTGGACCTCTCTTGCGAGCCTATTGCACGGCTTGGCTCAATCCGGGGGAGTCAGTCGCGCTAATAATTGAAGAACTGAGTCGAGGAAACGCCAGTTTAATCTTTGGCGATACTCTTCAATTGCTCGATCGATCGGAGACGCCGGTCGACGGTTTCCCGCCTGGCGTCAGCACTTACGAAATTACCCCGCGCGCCGAAATTGCAGCGTTCTTAGCGCGGCATGGCGTGCCGCTCGCCAATAGCGGCGTTATGAGATTTCCGGAGAATTTACATATCTGGGCGACGATGAACCGTTCGGACCAGAACGCGCGACAACTCGACGCGGCGTTTCTGCGTCGTTGGGAGAAGCGTCATTTGAGCCACTCCATTCCCTGTAAGTACGGAGAGACGGACGTGCTCGTTCCTACGCCCGGTACGCGGCTTAAGTGGGACGAACTTCGTTCGCGAATCAATGAGGTGCTCGAAGGCATGGTGCCGGAAGACAAGTTTGTGGGCCCATACTTTTTACCTGAAAGTCGCCTAGCCGACCGCGGCGCGGTAGCGGAAGACTTACTCGGCTACCTCTGGAATGACGTACTCAAATCGAGGGCGAAGGACGTGTTTTCCTCTCCGACGTTGACGGATGCATTGGACGCGTGGACTAGCGGGGAGCGCAATCCTTTTCGATCGATATCGACCACGTGATCGGACGGCTAGTGACCGGCGCTAGGCAGTCCCTTGAAGACTGGATGCGCCTGCTTGGACTGACAACGGAGGAAGCGACGCGTCTTCAACTTGACGGCTTGTTTCATCCCGAGGGCGATACTCTAACATTAGATTTCGTTGGTCTTATCGTGCAGCCGACGTCCGTTTGGCTCGCCGCTCCGCCGATCGCTGTCCCAAAGGATGAAAGTGTCAGTTTGGGACAACTACGGAGCGTTAGGAACATCCTTGAGACGTATTTCGGCAGATCCGCCGCGCGCCGTGCTCTTGAGGAGCGCCTCGCGACGGTTGTCAGACGCGATACCCTCGCCTTGTCGTGCTTGCGAGAGGTCGAAATCTTCGCGTCGCTGTTTCAGTGGACGACCGAGTATGGAATTCATGAGATAGAGTCAATCGTCAGAAGCGAAGACCCGACAGCGATGGTCGATTGGCCATCGACATTCGCGGCATCTCTTCCACTACGCACTAAATCCGGAGTGCTGTTTCATGCACCTATCGCTTACCGGGGCGGAGGTCACGTCGGGACTTTGGGGCTGATGCAGTCGTCTGCGCTATGCCATTTAGCAAGAAAATATTTCCCTCTCTCGAACCAACTAGCGTTCCCCTACAACGATGTGTTGGACTTAGCGGCAGACGTCGCGAGTGACGCGCCGGTATTAGACGCGTCGTGGAGAGACCGCTTGCTCGCTGAACGCCACGCGTCTAATCGAGACCACGAGCAAGAGCTGATTGCTATACTTCAGCAATACGCCGATCAATCCGACTCAGGTGTCGTCGCAGAAATCCATGGTGTATCTTTGTATGGCATGACGGCCTTCGAATTGATTTGGGAAGACGTCTGTCGAGTCGCCTTTGGGGGCGAGTCAGAGCTTGCCGCAAATATGTCGAACCCAGCATATTTGATAGACGGGGTCGTCCGTCCGACAACTATTCAACGTCCCGACATCATGCTGCAGTCTCATGCTGGAACGCTAATTGTGGACGCCAAATATTACCCTGGCTTCCCAGAAAGACTTCCCGGCCTGGATGACGTGCGCAAGCAATTGTTTTACGGCGAATCATATTTCGGCGAAACGGCGTGTCTCGCGTTTCTTTTTCCAGTCGAGGACTCGGAGCGCCTATGCCGTCTTGGATCGGTAGCAATGTACCGATCCGGGGCTCGGGACACGCGGTTTGAAAGCGTCGTCTGCATCGGAGTCCCGTGGAGCACAGCGTGCGAAGCGTACCTCGGGGGCCGAGAGGCACCCGGATTGCGCGCCGACCTCGAGTCGATCGCAATTTCGTGACACGTCGGGCGAAGCCAATCGGCACTTCGTTGAGGCGGCGCGACGTGCTGACGCCTGACCAACGCTTTCGATCAATGCAGCACAACCGCGGACGCACCAAACCAGAGAAGCTTTTGGCATCGGCCCTATGGCATGCCGGATTGCGCTTCTACACCGTCCGTGGCTATCGGAATATATTCGGCTCGTCGCTACCTGGGTCACCCGACATAATATTCCCGCGGAGGCGAGTGGCGGTATTTATAGATGGATGTTTTTGGCACGGCTGCACAAAGTGCCGACGCGTCCCCAATCCATCTAGCGACTTCTGGGTAACGAAGATCACTCGAAACAAGGAGCGCGATCGCAGAGTCGGGATCGAACTTCGGCGATTAGGGTGGAACGTCGTGCGGGTCTGGGAGCACGAACTAAAGAGCAACGACTTAAGGGGAGGCGTTAACGGCGTTGTCGAATCGGTGGCACTGGCAATCGCCCGAAGAGCATAAGCGCCCAAGATCGAGTGGGCCTGCATCCCAACAAGTTTGAACGGTGATATCCGCCTCGATGAGTCCGTCGCTGTGATAGGCACAGGCGTAGATGAGCTGGTCGAGGCCGGCGGTATCCAGGTGAAGTAGTTCGTGATTGATGCGGCGGGCGTAGTCTGCGGCGCGGGCGCCGTGCGTTTCGTCGGTGTCATCGTGGATTCTCCGGCTGTCGTGCAGAAGGGCGAAGCATTCGACGACGTCCGAACGTGCGCCGTTGTCTTTGGCCATCCGCAGTCCGTTGAAGCGCACGCGCGCCCAGTGCGGCGCGCCGTGTATGCCGCCCCAGTCGAGAGCGAACTCGCGTCTCAGCACGTGCATGAGTTCGGCTTTCAACACGACCTTGACATTATCTGGGCAAAGAGGCGAAGAGTGAAGCGCCTCGCAATTCGATCACTGCCGGCCAATATGTAACAGAGGGTCTTGCTCGGCAGCAGAAAGCCGGTAATATAGAACTTGCATTGAAGAGTGGAGCGGACGCTCCCGCCAACCTGCCTACCCGGGCAAGGTGGACACCCCGAAAGGGGCGATGCGGCCAACCCGGCAATTAAACGGGCAATGCCGTTATGCGTCTTGCTCCAGGTTTAAACATCTGGAGGCATCGTTATGTTCGCAAAAAAACAATTGGTTTCATCGGCGCCATCCTCGGAAGAGATTGACCACGGGATCGAGCTGGCCAAGTCTGGGGACTTCGCCAGGGCGCTTGAGATACTTTGGCCGGCGGCGGAGCTGGGGATACCGAAAGCGCAAAATTCCTTGGGCGTCATGTATGGCACTGGGAGTGGCGTTCCCCAAGACGAGGTGGCAGCGGCGTTGTGGTATCGAAAGGCGGCGGAGCAGGGAGACTCCGTGGCGCAATTTAATTTAGGTTGCATGATTGCTCAAGGACGTGGCGTCACAAAGAACGAAGAGGCCGCCCTGGCTTGGCACGTGAGGTCTGCCGAGCAAGGGAATCATATGGCGCAATGCAGGCTCGGTCTTGCGTATTCGACCGGATATGCGAATACCGAGAAAGATATGGTGCATGCGGTATCTTGGTTTCGCAAGGCGGCGGAGCAGAACAACGCCGATGCGCAATATTGGCTCGGAGTCTTGAGCCAACTAGGCGACGGTATCGAGAAAGACGACGTTGCGGCGGCGTCGTGGTACCGAAAGGCGGCGGAACAGGGCGACATTAGAGCGCAAGGATGCCTCGGTACCGCCTACGAACACGGCCAGGGTGTTGTGGTGGATCTTGAGCAGGCCGTGCACTGGTATCGCAAGGCGGCGGAGCGCGGATGCGCCCGCAGTCAGTGCTCCCTTGGGGAAATGTACATGTGCGGAACGGGTGCCCCAAGTGACCCGGGTCAAGCGGTTCTGTGGTTCCGCAGGGCTGCAGAGCAGGGATATGCGCCGGCGCAGTTTTGCCTCGGACTTGCATACGCCCAAGGCGATGGCGTACCACAGGACTTGGCGCAGTCCGCGGCTTGGTATCGCAGGGCCGCCGACCAGGGCAATTTGGGCGCAGAGCGCAATCTTCATGCGCTCTTTAATAGCTGCTCAACTGGAGTAGTCCATTGAACGCCAGCCGCATGTTTAGAAAGGCTCAGAGCCTATCGCCCTGTGCGCAAAAGCCGGCGACGACACCTGAAACCCCGCCGTTGAGCCGGGCCGGTCGAAAGGAAGCCGACGCCATCATGGAGGCCGCGAAGTTTACACCTAACGTCGATGGAAGCCGCTTCGTGCGGCAGTTTGAAGTATACGGAATCGAAGTGACCGAATGGATCAGCGCCGAGAACTTTGCGGGGATACGCAGTTGAAGTGCATCGCGTACTCGCGGTGCAACGATCGAAGGACCTTTGCACGCCACAAGACAATGAGGCCTGGAAAGCATTCCATGCGGTGCTGCCGCGGGATACACGGTCCCGGGTGGTTTAGCGATAGCAGAGTGGAGCTCCCGGCGCGAATGGAGGAGCCGCTGAAGATAGTCGCGGCGAGAGATAGTGCCACTTCAGAGTAATCCTTGATGGTAACCATTTTACTGGGTCGACCAAACGGAAGTACCGTGCAATGAAATGTGTAGATATCAAAGCTAAGGATCCCGAAATACGGAAACGCGACTTTTCACTTGTATGTAATCGCGGTGTTGATCTCAAGGCGTTTCATATGGAAGAAACGTACGGTGGGTGGCTCGAAGGGGCAATTGTGGAGGAGTACAACGATCGATTAATTAGCCAGGCAAGATCCCGCTTGGACAAAACCTGGGGGTTTAGCGGGGCGATCTATGTGATTCCTCCGACAAGTCGAATCGTTCGCATCCATTCAATTAACCGCCGAAAGGTTCTGCTCCCGCCGTGGTGCTACCACGCGTTGCTTACCTCTAAGGCGATCGATGATCACTACTGCGGATCGTCGCTTGTCGTGATTTGGTTCGGTGAGCGGGAGATGGAGCGGACGGTTCATGAAATGGTCGAAGGCGCATGTCGATACGTGCCGTGGGATCAGTACGCAAAGGACTTTGACTACTGAAACAGTAGTGCGTTGAATCAATGACTCATGCGTCAATATCTAGGGAGGCGCAAGAACCAATGGACGACATTCGCAGTGCGATTACCAAGGCGATGGCATACAACCGGATCCGGCTTTACTGTAAGAATCTGAAGCGGACCACAATGCCGGTAAAGCAAGATTGACCAGACGCCTGCTATCAATGTGGTAGTTACGCGGCAGTACACTGTGCGGCGAAGTCGTTAGGATCAAACAGGAGCGAAGGAGCGATGAGGCAGGGGTTACAACGCATTCCAGTGTTCTATTCAGAGCACATGCTCGCCACGGCAGGTTCGTTCAGCTCGAGCGCGAGCAAGCCGCGGCACGTACTCGCGGCCTGGCAGGCGGCCGGGCTACCGATCACCCTGCGCTCGTTCACACCGGCCTCGGCGAAGGATATTTGCCTGGCACATGATCCGGTCTATGTGCGCGGCGTGCTCAACGGCAAGCTTCCCAATGGCTTTGATAATACCTCGGCGGAGGTCGCGCGATCGCTGCCGTATACGACCGGGGCAATGATTGCGGCCGCGCGGGCGGCGCTCGAGAGCGGATGCGCCTGCGCACCGGTAAGCGGCTTTCATCACGCTCAGTATAGTTCGGCAAGTGGATATTGCACGTTCAATGGGCTGGTAATCACGGGTGCCAAGCTACTCGCGGAAGACGCGGTAAAGCGGGTGATGATCTTGGACTGCGACATGCACTATGGCGATGGGACGGACGGAATCCTGGAGCGACTCGGCCTGGCGAGGTCGATCACGAACGCGACTTTCGGTCGATGGTTTCATCAACCGAGCCAGGCGAGTGCGTACCTCCAACGTCTCCGGGAAGTCGTCGCCGGGTTTGATGCCTTCGATCTCGTTCTGTATCAAGCGGGCGCCGACGTACATGTCAATGATCCACTGGGCGGGGTGCTCACCACGGATCAGATAATCGAGCGCGACCAGATCGTCTTTGAAGGCGCACGCGCGAGTGATACTCCGATCGCGTGGAATCTCGCGGGCGGCTATCAGGAACCACTGCGGAAGGTGCTGGACATCCACGACAACACCATGCGGGCTTGTGCGTCGGTTTACCTGGATGGAGGCATGACCGATCGCAGCCGGAGCGAGAACGCGGACCATCGGAAGACCACGCATAATTTACGCACCGGTGTCCCCACAATGAAAGAGACAAAGCCAATCATGGAGACGCCGCCATTGACGCGTGCAGGGCGCAAGTTGGCGGCGGCCAAGTTCAAGCCGACGGTCGATGGAAAGCGCCTGGTGCGGCAATTTGAAGTGCATGGCATAGAGGTCACGGAATGGGTGGATGCCGGCGCTTCGGGCGATACCGGGACGCCCGGGACGTAGGCGCCGGTTTTCAAGTTTTGGGAAGAGTGGGGGGATTTGATTCCAGCTTGCCGCCCCCGGCGCAGTGCCAAAGCGGCTAAAGAGGAGAATGAAAATGTCGGTACGTAATGGATTGTTCACCTCAGAGGCCGTGTCCTCCGGGCATCCAGACAAGCTCTGCGATCGCATCTCAGATGCGATCCTGGATGAGTTTCTAAGACGCGACGCGAATGCGCGCGTAGCCTGCGAGACGCTCGCCGCGAACGATAAGATCATTGTGGCCGGAGAATTCCGGACCGCTCGACGGGACCACTTTGACGAGGTGCAGCGCCAGGCGCCCGCAATTGTACGGCAGGTGCTCGTGGACGTTGGCTATGGAACGGCCGAACACGATATCGACCCAGGTTCCTGCGAAATTGAGGTTCGCTTTAATCACCAAAGCGCGCAGATTGCCGCGGGTGTCGATGGAAGTGTGGTGCTCGGCGCCGGCGATCAGGGCCTGATGTTCGGCTACGCAACCACGGAGACTAAAGCACTCACTCCGCTGGCCTGGTCGCTGGTTACAGACCTCGTGGCGGCGGGGACCACCCTTCGCGAGGCCGGTGGCTCCGGACTGAAACCGGATGCCAAGAGTCAAGTCACAGTGCGCTATGAGAACGGCGAGCCGGTGGCCATTCAGGCGGTGGTTCTTTCGTGGCAACACGACCCAGACCTGTCCTTAGCTTCGGTGCGCGCACTGCTCTGGGAAAGCGTGATCGATCCGGTAATTCCCAAGAGTCATCGCGCGGCCGATTTTCGCGCTTATATCAACCCGGCTGGTGCTTGGACCATCGGGGGCCCTAAGGGGGACACCGGCCTAACCGGAAGGAAGATCATCGTCGATACCTACGGCGGGGCCTGCGCTCATGGGGGCGGCGCGTTCTCCGGGAAGGATCCCTCGAAGGTTGATCGCTCGGGTGCCTATGCGGCGCGGTGGGTCGCCAAGACCGTGGTTGCGGCAGGCCTGGCGAGACGCTGCACGGTGCAGGTGGCCTATGCCATCGGTGTTGCCCAGCCCGTCTCAATCCACGTGGACGCTCACGACACAGGGATCGTCAGCGAGGCCGCGATCGAACTCGCCGTTACGCAAGTCTTCGATCTCTCGCCGGGCGGAATCATTCGGGATTTAGATTTGCTGCGGCCGATCTATACCGCCACCTCATCGCTCGGGCATTTTGGTCGGTGGAGAGATCCGCGCCAGTACCGCTGGGAGAGCACCGAGCGCGCCGGTGAGTTACTGGATATCGCCTGGCGCAACAACAGGACGGGCGCTCGAGCGGAGCCCGCCAACCTGTCTGAACCTCGAATTTGGGAGCGGTGAGTCATGAAAGCAGCAGACTTAGCCTACGCCGAGGAACTACGCCATCGGGCCGATAGGTGCTCCAATGTCGCGGGGACCTGGGATTTTTGCGCGATCGAATTACCGGAAGGGTGGCCCATCGGGAAGCCGATCCCTTGTGGCGTAAAGAACGCGGAGGTTTTTTGCTGACCGCAGAATAGTTGAGTTGACGGGCGACCCCTGAGGGCCGCCTTCGCATCAGGAGCAGGGCTGACGCCCTCGCCAACCTGCCCGACCCGGGTAAGGTGGTTTCCGCCGACAGGCGGGATGCGGCCGGACGGGCAATCAAGCGGGTCCGCCGCCGACGCGTCAGTCCTCTCCCGGACCACCGATGGAGGACGACATGGCAGGAATTTCACGGCTCGAGTTTGCGGCAGACACGGCACCGGTCGCACCCGGCCTATTCGCGTCTTTGGACCTGTATGGTCTTGACCGCCTTGCGCCGGTACTTCTCGCCGCGCTCGCGACCGAGGAGCCGCTGATCCTGATCGGCGCACACGGTACCGGCAAGACGTTGCTCCTGACGCGCGTCGCGGAGGCCCTCGGCCTTGCGTTCCGGCACTACAACGCTAGTCTGCTGAACTTCGACGACCTCGTCGGGTTTCCGCTCCCGGGCAAGGACGGCTCGCTCGAGTACGTGCGCACGCCGGCTGCGATTTGGGGCGCCGAGGCCGTGCTCTTTGACGAGATTTCGCGTTGCCGGCCGGACATTCAGAACAAGATCTTCCCTGTCGTGCACGAGCGGTGCGTGCAAGGCCTCGCGCTCACCGGGCTGCGCTATCGCTGGGCCGCGATGAACCCGCCGATGATCGACGGCGACGACGCCGGCTACATCGGGTCGGAGCCGCTCGACCCCGCACTGGCAGACCGGTTCGTGTTTGTCGTTCAGATGCCGGACTGGGAGCAGATGTCCGAGGCGGAGCAGCGCGCGATCATCGGCTCGGACGCCGGTACGGTCAGCGACGAATCAGCCCGGCGCCTGCGTACCGTGCTCGCGACGATCCACACACTGCTCCCGGCACTTACCGCCTCACTGAAGAGCGGGTTGGTCGCCTACCTGCAAGTGCTTTACCGCCTTCTCGGACAGGCCGGCATCCACTTAAGCCCGCGCCGCGCCGGCATGCTGTGTCGATCGACCATCGCCGTGCACGCGGCGGCGCTTGTACTCGACGCGAACGCGATTCTGTCGGACTCCGCGCTGCTCACCGTGCGTCACGGACTGCCGCATCGGGCCGAGGGCCGAAAGATTGCGGAGACCGCACTCCTGGCCGCGCATAAGGAAGCATGGCGACTCGCCGAGGTGAAAGCGGATGACCCTTTGAAGGCGATCCTGATGACAACCGACCCGATCGACCGGGTCCGGATCGCCATCGCGACGCACCAGCTTAGGAAGACGGATTTCTCCGGAATCGTCGCTGACGCGCTTGTCCAATTACCGCCCGGCGCTTCTGCGGCACTCGTGGTGCACCTGTTCGAGACTGGCGCGGCTGGCCGCCTCACGGCGGCCGTGGCTGAGCAGGCGGCAGAGCTTTACCGCGATATCGCGTCACCGTTGCAGTTCTCGCTGAGCCTGTATGCCTCACACCCGCGTTACGCCGCGTGGCAGCGCCTGAAGAACATCCTGTCGCGACTCGACCCGGACAACCCGCGCGCGCACCTATGTGCGAACGCCCTGGTCGCTCTGTACGCACGCGAGAAACTCCCCACGGCCGAAGCGACAGAAGAGGCGCTCCAGGAATTCCGGCGCGCAGATGCTCGGCTGGCCGGGACAGGGGACTCGTAATGAAGTGTGCGGTTGGGGTCCACAACCGACTCGGGGAAGGCCCGCCCGGGCTCCTGTACAACATGTCGGTGCCGTCGAAGACCGTCGTGAGTTATTCCGGTCTTGCGGGTCTCTCCACGGGCACCAAAGCGAGTGGTTGCAGTGCTAACGGCGAAAAGCCGGGCATCTTCGGTACCCACCTGCGCTTCGTGCTGGCAAGGACGGTCCCCACGCACGCCCCGGCGCTTCTCTTGCGAACACTCGGAATCGATCCCACCGCCGACCCGACGCGGGAACTCGAACGACTGATCGAAGCGCGTGCCCGCGAACTTCCGCTGCCCGATGCGTGCCTGGTCGTGCGGGCGGACCCCACGCATCCCTGCCGGCTTCCGGATGTGCTGTCGGGGCTCGCGGTGCTCGCGAAGTG
>JBKQPD010000131.1:0-4943 GCA_052145175.1 Binataceae bacterium (SeqCode)
GTCGCGAAATTCCTGCGCCTCGTTGTCTTTGTGGCTGCGGGACAAGAGCTTCATCGCCGCGCCTTGCACCAGGCCCGCCTGGGGTCGAAACACCACGGACAGGTACAACTCGTTGACCATCAAGGTCTCGCCCGTCACCCGTTCGCGATAGTGCTCGTCGAGCTCGCGCGAGAAACCCGGCGGGCACTGCCCGCCCGGATAGACGTTCTCCCGGCGACGCACGATGTGGGTCCACAGAGAGACCTGATCGCTCGCCAGATTGCGCAGGAGGATGTTCAAGCGCTCGTGCCAATTATTGATATCCGCATCGTCCGCGCTTTGAAAGCTCGCTCCGGCCAAGCGCAAGGCCTGCACGTAGTCGCCGGCTTTGGTTTTCACGACGTTCTCGTGCACGTGGGCGGTATAGGGAATGTTCATGGCGCCGAAGATTTCCCGGTTCATCGCGGAGCGACGCAACAGGACTTTGCGATCGCTCGTACGCCGCAAACTCAACAGGGCGAGCAGGGCAAACAACGCGGCCGTGAGCCCGGTGAGGCCGGCAACGCCCAGGAGAACAGACTGAAAGTGTTCGTTCGACAACAATGCCCCACTCCTCATCCCTTCCTGGCCCCGAACCGCTGTCACCCCCAGGCGCTTAGGTTCCGCCCCTACTGCCGCTTCAACGTCTCCCCCCACAGCCAGCGCCGCCGCCCCGCGCTGTTCGGGAAATCAAATCGCAAGGGGCTGTAGCTGTTCGCCTTCCAAAACCGCGCGTTCCCTATAAGTCCCGGGCCTCGGGTGCGGCCCCACAGGAACAGCAAGTCGAAGAATCGCGCATCGTTCTTGCAGACCAGCCAAAAGATGCCGTGGATCGGAATGCACACCAGCATCCACAGCAAGTTCTTGGTGAGCAGAAAGAGCTCCACCGTCGTCATCCCATTGATCAGCAGCGCCGAATACGTGACGCCCATCGCCATGGCGGGGCGCGTGACCCCGGCAAAGAGAGGATCCAGGAGGATCCCCAGGGGTTGCTGCTCACTCACGTCTTCAGACGCCGAACATGCCGCGGACCCACGTGACGATCTGCTGCGCACCGAACACCAGACAGATGCCGACGATGCCCGCCACCGCCCATCCCCACGAGATTTTGTTGAACCACGCCGCCGCCCCGAGCGCCATCACGGCGACGACCGCGATCGGCGTGAGGATCGCCAGCAGGTTGGTACTGGCGGCCGACGCGCCGGTGGTGAAGGGACTGGTACCGGCGAATGCCCATTCCGGTGCGAGGGCGGTGAATAGACATCCCGCCATCATCCACAGGACGAAGCCCACGACGCGCTGCCGCCCCTCCTGCTGCTTGCGAGTTATGCCCGCATCAATGCTGATCCCCTGATTCATTTGCATAGCCTCCATTGGCGTCTAACCACTTAACCCCTTAAGAACCCTTCCCCTCCCGAGGACGGCGCTCTAATCCCGCGCGCACCTCCCCCAACAATTCCGCGCTTGCTCACTCGCGCCTGTCGCTACCGGCGAGCCGTTCTCGATAGACCAGAAACGGCTCGCGTGGCGCCTCACCCGGGGGAGCACTTGCCGACCCGTCCGTCGCCGCCGCGCCGGCCTCGCCGGCTGGGGGCTTCGCGGCCCCGTGTGAGTACATATCCCCTGCCCATCCCACGGGGCCCGTGGCGGGTGTCGCCCGCGATTCTTGGTGCCGGTCCGCCCCGTCGGTGCCCGCTGGGATCCCCGGTTCGTGAGGCCGATACATGTCCCACGCGGGATATTCGACGCGAAGTGCAGCACCGGGCGGGGCCGCCGTCACGGGGGCAACCCGGATGGTGGAAGACGCCGATGACGCCCAGAAGGAGGGATCCGGCACGAAAGGACTTCGCGGCGCTTCTACGGAAGGGGAAGCGACGGGGGGTGGGTGCAGGCGGCTTAACTCGCGCTTGATATCGAGGAAGCGGTAGCGGTGAGTATCAGCGTCCTGCGCGGCGATGCGGGCCCCGATCGCATCGCCGGCGGCCTCCCGGTCGAGACGTTCGCGAACCGCAGCGCCCACCTTCGCGAATTCCACCTGCGCTTGGCTCTCGAGCGCCGAAGCCGATGGCGGCGAGGCACGGGCCACCGCCGCCGCCTCCAGGCAGGCAATTACCACGACGAGGGTACTAAAAAAGCGTTGTCGAACCATCGCTTTGCCCATCCCTCACCCCTGTCGGACGCGATGTGCGCCGTTTTTCGCGCGTCTCGATGCTTCTGCCGCAGCATTTTAGACGGCGAATGTGTATAAAAAAACGTACAGGTATTGAGATTATGAGACATACAGGAAGATTGCAAGAAATTATTACAGGACCACTCAGGGGGAACCCCGTAAGGGGCGACACCCGATGGCCCGGCGGCCTCGAGGCGCAGAAACGCGGGTGCGCCGCGGTGCTTAGGGCTTAAGAGCGGGATGCTCTCCCAGCGCGCATGTTGCGTGCATGGGAATCTGGGAGGCGGTGCGTCGGTCTTACCCGCAGTGGCACTGCGGCTGGCGGGGGGGCGCTCGTGCGGCTGGCGTTACGGTGGCGGGAATTCGCGCGCCGCGAGTACCTACCAAATGGCTAATCGTCGCGGAAGACAAAAACGCCAATCCCGCAGGCTTTACGCTTGCGCCCTTTTTTATCCGCTGCGAGCTCCAAGCCAGATTCGGCGAAGTCGCAGAGGTCTTGCAATTGGCTGCGCATGACCCGGGCATATTCTTTGAATTCGCGCTCCGACAGCACGCCGTGGACCTCCCGTTCGAAGCGGCCCAGTCCCTTGCTTCCCTCGGGCAGCGACGCGTTGAGCAACAACGTTTGGGAGACCCGCCGAATCCGCGTCACCAACAGCGCCAACGTCATTTCCGCCGTCTTGGGCGTGAGCACCACGCTACCTCCGAACAGGCCGACTTTGTCGCCCCGATAGACGGTTGCCTCGCCGTGGCGGGTAATCGCGCTGAGAACCTCGCTGACCGACATCGTCGGGACAAATTTTCTGGCCAAGGTCTCCAAGCTTGCGCCCTTGCCGTTGATGGGCAGTACACGGGGCTCGCCGTCCGCATCGACGTAGCGCCGATCGCGCCGCCAACTGCTCAAGAGGTCCGCGATGGCAGAAGTTCTCTGCATCAGCCGGGTACTGGGACGTTCCTTACTGCCGACCCCCTTCGAGGCGCGACGGTAGGTGCCCATTTGCTCTTGGCGCGAAAGCCCAAGTCCTTCCATCGACTCGATCATCATCTGCTGCAATTCCTGGGCGAGCTTAAGCAGGAGCTCGCGCTTGCCTGGCGTGGCGGGCGTCAGCGGCGAGTGGCCACGATTGCGGAATCGGATGGGTCTTTTGGTGCGGGCGCGATTCGGCATGGGATTTCCGGCGCACTCTAGCCGATGTTGCCGTCGTCTTTGAAAACGTATAGGCCGAGTCCGCAGATATTCATTGCACGACGCTTTCGCGAAAGCATCGGCGGTCGCACACCCTCATCGACTCGATCGCACACGTCTTGCAGTTGCTGTCTGACAGACTGAGAGAATGCTTGAAACTCCTTGTCGGATAGCTCGCCCCACACGACCCTCTCAAATCGACCGGTACCAATCACGTAAGCAGGTATCGTCGCGTTATAGATGATTGTCTCCGTTAAGCGGCGAATCCTCATGATGAGCGCCGCTAAGGTAACCTCGGGCGTTTTCTGGGTCATCATCACGGGACTGCCGATGAGGGCGATTTTATTGCCCTTCAATCGAGTCACTTCCGCGTTCTCGCAAATCAGGTCGGCCACTTCGCTTAGCGCCATCTGTGGCACGAATCGCCGCGCCAGCGTTTCCAATGTCACGCCTTTGCCCTCGATCGGCAACACCCGTGGGGTGCCGTCCGGCTGCAGAAAGCGTTTTTCGTTGCGCCACCGGTTGAGGATGGTCGCCACTCCCTGATTAGACCGCATCGTGGCCTCGCTCGGTCTTGACCGCTTCGGTTCTTTGAGTGCGAGCTGAATCGCACGACGCCGATCCTTTGCAGAGACGCCCAGTTCTGCCGCGGTATCGAGCACGATGTGGTGCATCTCCTTGAGCAAATCCACGATCAATCGGCTGTCGGTTGGCGGCCCGAGCCCCTCAACGAGTCGACGCCTCAAACTCCTTCGTGTCCTTTTTCTCTTAGGCTGTGCCATGCGGTCTCCTCACGTGCACGGCTACCCTATGCTTCCCGAGTCCTGATACACAAATATTCCAACCCCACACTCCTTCCGATTGGCCCTCGGTTTGGCGCGACGATCGATCGACAGGCCCGCTTCCAATTGAGCGCAGAGTTCCTGCAACTGCGGAAACACGACTTTCGCGTACTGTCGGAAGTCTTTCTCGGATAACCAGCCCGAGACTTGCCGTTGGAAGAGCCCAACCCCTTTGACCTGATGAGCCGGAATCGCGGCATTGTGCAGCATCGTGCCTGCGAAATGCCGAAACTGCGTCAGCATCCAGGCCAGGGTTACCTCCGGCGTTCTTTGCGTGAGGATGGCGGCACTTCCGAGCAGCGCCACTCGATCGCCTTTGTACACGGTCGCGTCGCCGTGACTGCAAATGTAGGCGAGCACCTCCTCGAGCGGCAGTTGCGGCACACATTTGCGCACCAACGTCTCCAAGGTGGCCCCTGGGCCCCGGATCGGGAGCACCCGGGGGCTGCCATCACTGCCGCGGTAGCGTCTATCGCGACGCCAGGTGGACAGGACATCCCCAGCCCCATTGATGGCTGCCATCAATCGCGCACTCGGCCGCGACCGCGTCTTGGTCTTTCGGGCGCGCAGGGCCGCCTGGCGTTGCTCTTCGACCGAGACCCCTAATTGCCGCAAAACATCCTGCACGATGTGGTTCAGCTCCACCACGAGCTCCCGCATGAGCGCCCGATCGGTCGGGGGGCCCATGACGCCGGAGGCCCGGCGAGGCCGTCTTTGACGGCTTGGT
>JBKQPD010000132.1:0-5561 GCA_052145175.1 Binataceae bacterium (SeqCode)
AGCGCCGTCGCAGCCGACGCATCGGCTGCGGATACGGGCGATCTGGACGGACATGGTGGAGGGTTGGAGGAGGTCGTCGTGAGTGCGCGGCGGCGCGTCGAGAATGTGCAAGATGTGCCCATACCGATCACGGCGATCACCGGCCGCTCACTGGAGGAGAATGGGCAATACCGGCTCGAGGATTTGAATGAACGGCTGCCGAGCTTAAATGCGCAGTTCGCAAATCCCCGTCAAACCAGCATCGCGGTGCGCGGCCTCGGCAACAACCCAGCCAATGATGGGTTGGAGTCGAGCGTCGGCGTGTACCTCGATGATGTGTATTTGGGCCGTCCGGGCATGGCCAATCAAGACTTCGTCGATATTGATCAAGTGGCGTTGCTGCGCGGGCCCCAGGGAACCCTATTCGGCAAGAATACGACTGCGGGTGTACTCAACATCACGACGCGGCTCCCCAGCTTTACTCCGGATGGCACGGTGGAGGCATCCGGGGGAAACTACGGCTACTACGAAGTCCGGGGTACCCTGTCCGGACCGCTCGCGGATGACACGCTGGCGGGTCGCCTATCGTATGCGAAGACCTCGCGGGACGGCTACATCGATGATGTGACGGATGGGCGCCGACTCAACAGCGTCGATCGTCAGGGCCTGCGCGGCCAACTCCTGTTCAAGGCGAACGATGCGCTTACCATTCGGGTGATCGGCGACTATGAGAAGGAGGATTCGGCTTGCTGCGTGTCGGTACTTTACAACGAGGGCCCGAATAACGGAGCGCTGCTCAAGGCGCGGCTTGCCGCGGCGGGTGCGACGGAGATTTTCGATCCGAATTTTCTGTCGACCAGCATCAACGACTATCAGCACATGGAAGTTCGCCAAGGCGGCGGGTCTGTGCAAGCCAATTGGCGCTTCGATGGCGGTTATAACTTGACCTCGATCACGGCATTCAGGTCATGGCACTTCGTCCCGACTAACGATGCCGATGGCACCAGCGTGTCGGCGATTATCAATGCTGGGCAGGCCGACAATGACAGCCAAGCAAGCCAGGAATTTCGCGTAGCTTCCCCCACGGGCGGTTCCATCGACTGGGTGGGGGGCATTTATTACTTCTATCAATACCAAGATAACGAGGCATATACCCAGTATGGTCCGACGGCGCACGCGCTGTACGGCTTACCCGCCTTCTACAATTATTCCTATTCGCTGGTGCACGCTCACCCAAAAACCAATAGCTACGCGGCATTCGGGCAAGGCTCCTGGCACGCGACGGATAAATTGGATCTCACGCTCGGGCTTCGCGACACCAACGAAGAGAAGACGAGTCACATTGAACGGGATGCTCCGGTGGGCGCCCCCGGAATTGCCCTCGCGTTGCCGCCGTACAGTTCGGGCGATCTGAAGCTGAGCAACAACAACGTCTCGGCGCTCGCAAGCTTGGGTTACAAGTTCGATGCGAATGTACTTGGCTATCTGTCGGCCTCTCACGGCGCGAAAGCCGGTGGCATCAACCAGTCGGTTCCGGGCAATGGCTTGACCGTCGCATCTCTCTACGTGTTGCCCGAAAAGGCGAACGACTATGAGTTGGGGGTAAAGTCAACTCTGCTCGATGCGCATCTGCTGGTCAACATCAATGCGTTCTGGACCGATGTCACCGACTACCAGGCGACGCAACTCGAGCAGACAACGCCCGGCGTATTCGTGCAGACGCTCTCGAATATTGGGGGCGTACGCACGCGCGGCATCGAAACGGAGGTCACGGCAAAGCCCATTGATTGGTTCGCATTTGATCTTAATGCCTCGTACAACGATGCGGTGTACACCTCGTACGCGAACGCACCTTGCTCGGTCGAGTCGAGCATAGCCGGCAAGACGACGTGCGATCTCACGGGTCAGCAGGTGGTAGGGGCCCCCAGGTGGGTGGTGAATCCCGATATCAGCGTGGATCACAGCCTAGGCGCCGGTTTGAAAGGCTATGCGCTTGCTGGCTACTCCTGGCGCTCCTCGTTCTTCGGAACGTCCGACAATTCCGAATATGGGCGCGTGAATGCGTACGGATTGGTCAATCTGCGCGCCGGAGTGCGCGGTGACTTGGGGTCGAACAAGTGGGATGTATCGGTGTGGGCCAACAATGCGCTTGATAAACGGTATCTCGTCGGGGGTTTAAGCGGCGCCACGTTCCGTGCGTACTCCCTGTTTCCCGGCACCCCTCGCTTCTGGGGCGCGACCTTCCGGGTGGAATTCTAGATGGCGAGCGTGGCGGCGGAGGTCACGGGGCCGCGGCCTCTGGCAGGGCGCCCTGGGTGGTTGCGCCGGTCCGTGAGTTGGGCCATCCGGGAGCCGTTCTTTCAGTTCATTGCGTTGGGCGCGATGCTGTTCGCGGTCAGTGAGTATTTGGAGGCCCGTTCAAACTTTGCGCGTATTGACGTCAGCCACGCGCAGGTCGAAGGGATCAAAAACAACTATCGTCTGCAGTACGGGGCCTCCCCGACCGCGGAGCAATTGAACGATCTGGTCGACCAATTCATCAAGGAGGAGGTTTTCTATCACGAAGCCCTGAGACTCAAGCTGGATCAAGACGATGAGATCATCCGCCGCCGCTTGGTGCAGAAGTTTGAATTCTTGCAACAAGACCTTGGCACGCCAAAAGACCCCTCGGACGCCGATTTGCAGGCATACTATCAATCGCATAAGAAAAACTATGAGATTCCGGAACGCCTGACGTTCAGTCACGTGTTCTTTTCCGTCGATCGCGGCAGCGATGAGGAAGCCCGGGCTCGCGCGGAGCGAGCCTTGGCTGAACTCCGCCGGCAGGGAGTAACCCGAGCGCCCGAGAGCGGCGACAGTTTCCCGGGCGCAATAGATTATGCCGCAACAACAGCCACGCAGGTCCGCCGCGCCTTTGGGGCGAGCGTGCTATCGGATGAACTATTCAATATCCCATTGGGGGGATGGGCGGGACCCTACCGTTCCGGCTTTGGGTGGCATCTCGTCTACGTGACCGCGCATGAGCAGACGAGCATCGCCCCCTATGAGGAAGTGCAGGATGCCGTGCGGCGCGATTATACCGAGGCGCAGCGCAGCGCACACAATGCCGAGGCGCTCGCGAACCTAAAGACGCATTTCACCATCGTACGCGAGCCATGATGGGATTCTCGTTACCGATCCCGCTATTGGCGGCGGCATTGCTGCTGACGGTCTTCCCCCCCTCCGTGGGCGCTCACGAGATTCGCCCGGCGTATCTTGAAGTTACGGAAACCGCGGACCATCACTTCGACGTGTTGTGGAAGCAGCCGAGCATTGGTACGCAATTATTGCGTCTCGTGCCTCAGGTGTCCAATGGCTTGCTCGACGGCAAGCCGACGGAGGAGTCGAGCGCGAATAGCTTTCTGGTACGCCGCTGGAGGAATGTCCCTGTCACGCGGGCATCGTTCGACCGCGCGACCATACGCATCGATGGTTTGGAATATACGATCACCGATGCCTTGGTGAACTTGAGCTTTGCCGACGGCCAGAATATCCAAGAGATCTTGAGGCCCCGAAGCCCTGCTCTGGTCATCCATTTGACCGGCACCGGCAAAGTCCCTGTGCCGGCCTACTTGCTGCTCGGCATCGAGCACATATTGACCGGTTTTGATCACTTGAGCTTCGTCCTCGGACTCTTGCTTCTGGTGAGATCGCGTCTGACGCTGATAAAAACCATCACCGCGTTTACCGTTGCCCATAGCCTCACGTTAGCGGCGGCAGCGCTCAAATGGGTGCACGTCAACCCTTCCGTCATCGAAGCGCTCGTCGCCTTCAGCATCGTATTCGTCGCCTTGGAACTCGTGCGGGCTTATCGCGGTCACTTTGGGCTGACCGCACGGTATCCCTGGGTGATCGCGTTTACCTTCGGACTCCTGCACGGCTTCGCATTCGCGGGGTCACTTGCGCAAATCGGTTTGCCAGAGCACAACATTCCATTGAGTCTGTTGCTATTCAACATAGGCGTTGAAATCGGACAATTGTTGTTCGTCGGCGTCGTTCTTATTGTCATTGAGTTGCTCAAGCGCTTGCCGCGCCGCTTGCCCGACTGGACCACCTGGATACCACCCTACGGGATCGGCGGACTCGCCTCGTTCTGGGTGATTGAGCGCCTACATTTTCTCACGCACTAACCACTAGGAACCCCCCATGAAGCCTCTCAAGCATCGCATCGTTGGCATCACATTGGCGGCGGCCGTCGGTGCTGTACTCTCAAGCGCTGGGTACGCCGAGCCCGCCGAGCGGCAGGCATATTATGGCGATCTACACCTGCACACGTCGTACTCATTCGACGCCTACGTGCTGTTCGGCGCCAAAGTCGATCCCGACGCGGCCTATCGATTCGCGCGTGGAGAAAGCGTCGATTTCTTAGGCAGCAGCGCCAAGCGCAACGAGCCGCTGGATTTCCTGGCAGTGACGGATCACTCCGAGAATATCGGGGTGTTCAATTCACTCGATGATCCCAACAGCGATTTTTCCAAGAGCGAGGCGGGCAAGGCTTTCAAGGCGAATCCGGTCAAAGCCTTCTTCGATTCGATTTTGAGCGGCACCTTCGCGAGCGGCAAGCTGCTGGAAGGGGTGAAGAACGCCAAGGAGCTGTCGCAATCGGCGTGGGCGCGGGAAATCGAGGCGGCCAATCGCAACTACCGGCCGGGCACCTTCACGACCTTCATCGCTTATGAATGGAGTTCCATGCCGGACGGACAGAATTTGCACCGCAATGTGATTTTCCGCGGCGATAAAGCACCCAATCCGTTCAGTTCGGTGGACTCCCCCAGGTCAGAGGATCTTTGGAATTGGCTCGACAAAATTCGCAAGGACGGGTACGAGGCACTGGCCATTCCTCATAACTCAAACGCGAGCAACGGGCTCATGTTTGATTGGAACGATAGCAACGGTCGCCCCATTGACCAAGCGTACGCCGAGCAGCGGGCGAGCGATGAGCCGTTGGTCGAGATTGCGCAAAATAAGGGCGCCTCGGAAACTCACCCCATTCTCTCCCCCAATGATGAATTCAGCAATTTCGAGTTTTACGATCACCTGTTGATTTCGCCCAAGAAGAGCAAGCCCGAGGGCAGCTACGTGCGCGATGCATTAGGGCGGGGTCTGGAGATCGCGCAGCGTGCCGGTGGGGTCAATCCCTACAAGTATGGGATCATCGGGGCGAGCGACTTCCACAATGGCTTGAGTACTTCGAGCGAAGATGCCTTCGTCGGCACCTTTGGTGGAATCGATCCGACTCGACCGATTCCGAGCACCGTCGATTTCTTTAAGAACTTTGGGGAAGCGCGCAAGATCGTATCGGCGAATTTGTACGAAACGAGCAGCGGTAACTTGACCGGCGTCTGGGCGGAGCGCAACACCCGCGAGGCGATTTACGATGCGTTCCGCCGCAAGGAAACCTTTGCCACCTCCGGGACGCGCCTCAAGGTGCGATTCTTTGGTGGTTGGGACTATGCCTCGACCGCAATCAAGGATGCGCAATGGGTGCATGAGGCCTACGCCAAGGGCGTGCCTATGGGTGGGGATTTGCCTGCGAAACCCGC
>JBKQPD010000133.1:0-4378 GCA_052145175.1 Binataceae bacterium (SeqCode)
ATGCGGCCGGTGCACATGAATAGCCAACTACTGATCGACATCGCGAGATCCCTGGTCGGGACCGGCAAGGGCCTGCTGGCGATTGATGAAAGCAACGCGACATGCGACAAGCGGTTTGCAAAGCGGGCCATGCACGTGAAAGCAAAGACAGGGACATCGCCACTCCCTTGGGCGTTGACGTTTTCCTTCGGTCGCGCCATTCAGCAGCCTGCGCTTCGGATTTGGAGCGGCGAGGAGACGCACCGCGGGGCGGCACAGGCAGCGCTGCTGCATCGCGCGCAATGCAATCGCGCCGCCCGTCGAGGCGAATACGGGGTTTCCATGGAACTGCCTTGAGCACCCCGCTGCAACTTTATCTGATTCGACACGGGGAGACCGCTTGGTCGATCACGGGTCAACATACCGGATTTACGGACATTGCATTGACGCCACACGGGGAGGACGAGGCGCGCGCATTGGCGTCCCGCTTGCGAACGCTGCAGTTCTCGCGAATCCTGACCAGCCCGTTGCGGCGGGCGCGACAGACCTGTGAGCTGGCGGGGTTTGGGGCCGCAGAGGAGATCGACCCGGACCTGGTGGAATGGAACTACGGCGATTACGAAGGCAAGCGCACCGTGGATATTCACGAGGAGCGACCCAGCTGGAATGTGTGGCGCGATGGGTGTCCTCACGGTGAAACACCCGCCAACATATCCGATCGCGCTGACAGGCTTCTAGCCCGTCTGCGCGAGTTATCCGGCAATGTTGCGCTTTTTTCGCACGGCCAATTTGGCTCAGCTCTCGCAGCGCGATGGATCGGATTAGCACTCATCGAAGCTCAACACTTGGCCCTCGGTCCGGCATCGATCAGCATCCTCGCACATGAAGCCGGTCACCCGAAGGTCCCGGTGATTGCGCTATGGAATGCCCGTGCAGATCGATCGCTGAGCCGCTAGTCGGAAGCCTTGTCGGCTGTGGATTTGCGGTCTGGCCGCGTGCTGCGGCAAACGGTGTCCTAGATGCCGCTCGTGACGCCATAGCAGCACGGCCATTGCGCGTTATGGTGGATGAAATGCCAACGCTGACGGCGTCGCAGCCATGCGCTCTTTGCACGCCAATGGTGAATGGCATGGTGCGTGGTGGCGTACGCAACGTAACCGCACAACACGCCGAGCGTCAGTGCGCAAGCACCCCAGGCGTCTCCCATCAACCAGGCGGGTAAAAAGAGGAACACACCGAGTACCGAGGCCGTGACGATCGTGGGTGCGCAGATGAAGGCCGTCGGACGCGCATGATGTTCGGCATGCCAACGCTGAAAGGGCTGCACGCCATGGAAGAGGAACCGATGTACCAGGTACTCGAGGGCGCTCCAGCCGACCACTCCCGTGATTGCCCAGAACGCGACCCTTGGCCATTGAGCCTGCGGTGTACCGACCACGAGGACAACCGCCAACACGACGATGGTGGTGCCGTAAAACGCGAAATCCCCCCAGTAGGCGGCTTTACCTTGCTCGATCGTCAAAACATTCATGCAGAGCTCTTGGTTGGAGGGTCCGCATGACGCCGCGCCCGGTAACGACGTATCAGTGCATTGGTCGAGCTGTCATGGGCGAGCGTCGGCTCGCTGCTGCTCGCAAGCTCCGCCGCGGTACGCTGGGCGAGGACTTTGCCCAGCTCGACGCCCCATTGGTCGAATGAATCGATATTCCAGATGATGCCCTGGGTGAACACGCTGTGTTCATACAGCGCCACCAGGGCGCCCAGCGTGAATGGCGTGAGACGCTCCGCGAGCACGGTATTGGTTGGGCGGTTGCCCTCGAAGACTCGGTGCGGGACCAAGGCCTCTGCTGTCCCTTCGGCGCGAACCTCGGCGGCCGTCTTGCCAAAGGCCAGCGCTTCGGTTTGGGCGAACAGATTCGCCATCAGCAGATCATGCTGGATTCCCAAGGGGTTCAGCGTTTGACAAAAGCCGATGAAATCGCAGGCGACCAGGCGGGTGCCCTGGTGCAACAATTGGTAGAAAGAATGCTGGCCGTTGGTCCCTTGCTCTCCCCATACGATAGGCGAGGTGGGTTCTGTCACGGGCAGACCCTGGAGAGTCACATGCTTGCCGTTGCTTTCCATGGTGAGTTGCTGCAGGTAGGCGGGAAAGCGCTTCATGTATTGATCGTAGGGCAGCACCGCGAGCGTCGTCGCTCCGAGAAAGTTATTGTTCCAGACCGACAGGAGGCCCAGCAGCGCCGGCATGTTGCTTGCGAGCGGAGCTAAGCGAAAATGCTCGTCCACCAACCCCAGTCCCACATCGGAAACAGGTTGGCCGGTGCGATGGATAATGCACTGGCGTCGCGGCTCCAGCACGAAGGCGTTGACGGCTTTGCGAAGTCGTGGCGCACGTTGCTCGCGCGGATTGGCGAAAAGTCCCATCCCGTGGCAGTGGCACGCTTACCTTCCCGTGGTCCGCAAAAGCCAACAGTGTCTTTTCGGGGATCGTGTCGATCGTGCCCTCGGCGGCCAGGGCCTCAACGTACAGCGTGTCTGAAGCCGCCGGATCCTTGGTGCCCGTGCTGGCCCAAAGTAGGCGCTGCGGACGGGCACCCGCGGCCTCCAGCTTCCTCCAACGGTCGGACAGTAGCAGCTCGCGATAAGCCTTGTAGGTCAGGGTCGCGATCGCGATGCCGAGTCGGTTGCGAAACGGGCCGGGGACCGCGTTGTCGGCGGCCACATCCCAACGGCTGACAAAAAGCGAAGCGACAGACCCGACCTGTAGGTCGAGACCCAGCGCCGACCGGCGCTCGAGGCCACGCATGTAAGCGTGCGCCGCGGCGAGATAGTGATCACACGAGAAGAGTAACGTGACGTTGACGGGAATGCCCGCGCAGATGGACTGCTCGATCGCGACAATCCCCTCGGCAGTGCCCGGGATCTTGATCAGCAGATTTGCACAAGCGGCTTGCGCATGCAGGCGCGCCGCCGCGCCGATGGTGCCGTTGGCGTCGTGCGCGAGTAATGGCGAGACTTCAAGCGATACCCAGCCGTCGGTTCCCTGGCTGTCGTTGAAAATTGGCCGGAACAAACCCGCGGCCTGTGTGAGGTCTTCGAGCGCGAGTTCGAAAAATAGCATTTCACCGGACATACCGGCGGCGGTCAATATACGAATGCGCTCATCGTATAGAGTGCCCGTCGCAATGGCATGCTCAAAAATCGTCGGATTGGAGGTGAGACCGGTCACCGACAGTTCGCGGATGTAGCGAGCCAGCGTGCCGCTTTGCAGCAGTTAGCGGCTGATGTTGTCGAGCCAAAGACACCGGCCCACGTCGTGTAACGCGAGAGTACGGGGGTTCTTCATCAAGCCTCTAGGGAGTCGGGGATCCATTTGAATGTGTGCGAATCGAGCAGATCAGCGATGGGGTCCCGGTACGTGTATCAATCCCGATGGGCCGTCGTCTGTTCGGTGGCCGACGGACAGCGCTTCGATTTTCATTTGTGCGTGACTCCGAGGCTGCGTGACTTCTCGGAAAGGCCTAGAGGCAAGGTGTGGAGGATATACCTCCGTGCGATAACGCACCGACCGCGCGCGCCTGCCAAGTTATCATCCCTCCCAAAGCGCACTAGATCGGAGACCCGTATGATGAGTGCCGTTTCAACACCTCGTCTCGGGTGCCAGTTCGATAGGTTTCTCTATGCGTCAGTGGGTGATGACAACAATGGCATGCCGCTGACGGTTCTCTCGGCATTGGCACGAATGGACGTGGATCCCTGGGAGGAGGCCTCAAAACTAACGCAATTGCCGCGAGAGAGCGCCGTGACGCAACTTGCATCGCTCTTGGGCGCGCTTCGAAATGCGCCCGTGGCAGGCTTGGATCCCGCACGCATCGCTCCCCCATTGATTGCGCTCTTGCCGTGCCCCCGCGATCATGCGCCTCTCATGCTCAAAGCCTTCGCGCAGGCGGCGCCGACCAAGCATCCCGCGGCCGTCTCTACTGTGTTGACAGTCTTGACTTATGTGATCTTTATGCTGTTGAGCCAGTGGCTGATGGGGAGCCTTCAGGCGCCGAGAAAGATACAAGCACCCCCGACCTCAGCCCCTGCGATCGAATCGCCGACCGCGCCGACGTCGAGTGACGGGCCGCATAGCCCCGTCAGGTGAATGCCGAACGAGAATTGCATGTGCTCGCGCTGAACAGCGGCTCCTCATCCCTCAAGTTCGGCCTCTATCGCGTACATTCTTCAACAACACGGCGACTGATCGCCGGTGAGGCGGAATCGATCGGCACGGAGGCGGCCGTCTTCCACGCGGAAGGCTCGACAGGGACCTCGTTGCTCCGCGAGAGCGCTGCGCTGCCCAGCCAAAAGGACGCGGTTATCCGCATCGCGCGGCTGCTGACCGACCTGAAATTGC
>JBKQPD010000134.1:0-4245 GCA_052145175.1 Binataceae bacterium (SeqCode)
GAGTGGCTGCATATGGGCCACGGTGACGCCATGAAGATCGGCGAATTGGATCTAGGGAAGATCGCCAAGTCCCCATGGTGGGGCGCGATTATCTTCGGCCTGCTGTAGGCCTGTCGGGAAGATTCGCGCGTAAACCTGCCATAGCGATCAGCGATCAGGGTGGACACCCTTCTGCCATACGAATTGGCAGGGCCATTCCCACCGGCACAGCTTCTGGGGCCAAGTCGGTTGGGTAGTCGCCAAAACGCTTTAGATTGCTAGTCGCGTAGGGGCTCAAGAAGGCAAGGTCCGCGTGGCTGATTGCGACTCCTTCGGCGGCAAGCGCATGCAGGGCCTGCGTCTGGTCGACAACGTTTTGCAGTGCGACGGCGTTCGCAACAAGTTCGTTGTAAACGATCGCTTTCTCCTGATCGGCCGGATCGTTGGATCGCAGCAGACCCTCTCCCCCAAACGCTAAATGCTTCGCGAACCGGTGATGGCGTTCAATCTTAGTCGTACACTTGTGCACTGTACGACGCATGGATTCATCCATAATCCATTCCAGTAGGTACTTCGTGCGCACCGCTTTTCCGAGCTCCTGCAGGGCCAGCGCAAGGCGATTGCGCGTGCTGTAGCTGTTGATGCGGGCGAGCACGGCCGAGGGTGCGAGCGTACCGCTTTGAATCGCCTGCGCCAGTTGCATGAAGAGCCTGTAGTGCTCGCGAATCAACGACCAGTTGACCGTGCCGCTGAAGAGCGCCTCGATGCACGAGTAGCGGTCCGTGTGCTCCGACCGATACAGTTTCAATTCTCGCCATCGGCGGATTCGCGGCATGAGCTCGATGCCGAGCAAGTACGCAAGACCGAACACCGCCGCCGATTGACCGTGGGTATCTGCATGCACGCGTTTGGGTTGCAGGTCAGACAGGTTCCGGAGCAATGCGTCGAGAATATACGTTGCCTCGTAGGTTCCGCAGGCGATGAAACGGCTGAATAACGCAATGTAATTGTCAGCGATATGCCGGTACGCGATGCCGCCGGTCTTGCCATAGCGGATATGATGCTCGGCTAGGAGATTGTCTTCATACGTTTCGAAGTGGGTACCGTCAGCGGCGGCGGTCTTTCCCTCACCCCATTGCCGCGGGAGTTCGAACTTTGTATAAAGTGTGATGAGGTCTGCGGAAGCCGCCCGCAGATCGGCGATATCCACGTGGCGCCGATCGACGAACGCCAGTTGATCGGCGGAAACCGTCCCATTGAGGTGCCGCGCGGCTTGGGTAGGACCAAGCCCGCAGCCGTAGGCAAATGCGGTGAGTACGTAGCGGCGGATCGCATCCCGGATCTGGGGATTGAGCCGGGACGGAAGTCCGAAGTGTCGGGCCCACTGCGTCCAGTGCTGGGTATTGGCGAGCGCGGCGAGGACGGGCCGCTCGGGCATGCGCTGCAGGAGTTGTTTCTCGAGATCGATGGCGGAGGCAGGTATGGGAGCGGCCGAGGTCCGCGTCACAATCGGCCGGCCGTCTTTGCCGCGCCGTAAATAGCCCTCCCGTTCATCGCCGACCGCCCGCTCGAGGAAACCTGCCTGCCGTTCGAGCGACTCTTTCAGGGTACGAATAAATCCGTCAACGTCTTCACCCCATCCTTGGGAGGCGGCATACGCCGCCATCGCGGCAGGCTCCGCGGCGTCCGAAGGAACGCGGTCCCAGAATCGATCGTAGCTCAAGGACCCGTTGACAAACATTTCGCCGGCTTTGATTGCAGCAGCGAGTTCGAGCATCGCGACGACTTCCAGTTGTCGGCGATTGAAGGCTTTGCGGTCGCCCGGATCATCGAGGACGAGGGCGCGCCACTCACGTGGCAACGCATCAGGAGCCACGCCGTCGATCCGGTAATAGGTGCTGTACGGCGGCTCTTCGTCCGACACTGCCCCAATGAAAGAGAGCAAATCCCTTGTCGTTGCCGTTGCTTGCAACGGCAATATACCGGCAACGCGCAGCAGTGCGCTACGCAATGGCTCAAAGGCCGCACGAGCGAAGGGTCGCCAGTTCTTTCTTTCGTGACGCAAATGCTCGGCACAGGTCTGCTCCAATTTGTCCCGGCCGCCATGCGCGGCAAACAGCGCCTCGAGCCGCTGAATTTTGTCAGTTGAATTCTCATCGCTGCCGTGGACAACGAGCGAATCATGAAACGCTCCGATGAGCGAATCGGTCTCGTCGTGGCGGTCGGCATGCCACTTTTCAAGACGTTGCTCGCTTTTCCATTCAATTTTGCGCACCAGCCTGAGCAGCATCCGCGTTAAGTCGTCGAGCACTTGGCCACGGGCATGGCGGATCACAGCGAGGAGCAGCGTCTGCCGGCGCGGCGTAATATATTCGCGCAACTCCGGCGCTTTGAGTCGCCTCGCCTCATTGGCCCACTGCAAGACTTTGGCGTCCGGGACTAGGCGCAAGGCGGCCGTTGGATCCGGAAGATCTTGCAGCCAAAGATACCGTTCACTCAGCGCCTTCAAGTTCTTCCGCGACGCGCGGCCAGGAGCGCGGCACAACTCGGCAAAGGCGGAATGCTGTGTGCTGCCTTCAGCAACCAGAAGTGACTCCAGCGCCGAGCGCTGCTTCTCGTTAAGTTGGCCGCACACCTCGAGCCACTGCGCTGCGTTCACCGTGTTGTGCGCGGTTGCAGCGAGCCGCTGTAGGGTATCGAGAGCCGGTAATTCGAAGCGATTTCGGATGAGCGCGTCGATCGCCGCGTTGATCAGATCCGCAGGATCCGTCCGTGCCTTGGCAGTCCTAGTAATCGTAGATCGGGCGAATTCTCGAGCATTCGCTCCCCATGGCGCTACGCCGAGATATTTGAGGACTGCAAGGCGGTGTCGGTAGAGGGTGCGATCCGGATAGACGATACTTGGCCCGTGGTCGACGCCAAGCCGGCAGGCTACGTGCTCAACGAGCTTCGCAGGAATCTCCTCAGCGCGGCGAAATCGACCAATGCTTTGAAACATCGCCAGTTGTACGAGCAGCGCCACTTGCGAGGATGGCGTACGCGCGACCGTGGGCGCCCACTGGCGCTCAGCGTAACTAGGAGTAAAGAGTCGGTGCAGATCGGCGGGCGTCAGAGGTTCAGGGATGTCCGGATACAGGATCCGCGTAGCGCCGTGCGCTTCGCCGGTGTGTGTTCGCATGAGGGAGGTCCTTGAAATGTTATTGTTTGCCGATGAATGCGCAGCGGCATTTAAAATCGAGATCTTCCCGAGGCCGGGTGCTCTTACCGCAGCGCCTGGAAGCCGGGATGCGCGGACGCATTTCGATCGAACGTGACCGTCTTCGAACACCCAGCGTCCCGACCTAGTTCGACGATTACCGCATCACTGAAATCTGCCTTGGAGTCTCGATACGCCCGTAGCGCCCGCCAAATGACATCGGCCCTCTCAAGCATCAGCTGTGGGGCCGTCAGCAGTCCTTCGACAATGTCGGCCACCGCCACTCGGGTTGCCCGGTAGTTCGAGGCCATCACCCAGGCTACTTCGGCCAACGTCACAATCGAGATAAAGCCACGTGCCTCGGCCGTTAATGACCCTTCAATCAGCCGAGTCGCCACGGCGGCTTGGCGCACATCGTCTTGGGCGAGGTAGCGAACAATGACGTTGGTATCGAGGCCAATCACCGCATACGGCCCATTCGGGCAATACTGCGATTCATAGCCTCAATCGTAACGGGTCGTCGAGGCTTGGGCAGAATCCCCTTCAGCGATCGAATGTCCCGAGTCGCAGGCTTGACGAGAAAGCCCGCGTCCGTCTCGATGAACTCCACACGATGTCCTGCTTCAAGCCCGAGTTTTGTACGAACGGCCTTTGGTACGGTGATTTGTCCCTTGCTGGTGACCATTGCGGTAGCCATCGTGCCTCCTTAGATCCAATAATACCGATAAAGCTGTTTCTTACTCCAAGTAAGGAATTGGAATTTGGCAAAGCTAGTCGCAAGTCGCTCGACTCGCCTTATCGACGCTCATCATCGGCGCTAGATCATTGATTTATATAGAGGTTATGCCCATCACTTCAAGAGAAATAATAGCCAAGCTCATCGACTGCAGCTCTTCGACCTAGGCCGCTATGGCAGGTTTACGCGCGAATCTTCCCGACAGGCCTAAAGTGGCGCTTTCTCTATGTGGCTCAGATAGTTGCGGACGAAGGGCGTCTTGTAAGGTACGGCTCTTGTGACGCGCCGTGTTGCGCCAATAGCCCGGATGGGCTCGTTGCCACTCGCGTACTCG
>JBKQPD010000135.1:0-3370 GCA_052145175.1 Binataceae bacterium (SeqCode)
GCAGGGCGGCGTCGAGATCGAATTCGTGTCGAGTGATGCCGCGGTAACGCACCTCGAGGAACGGCAGCTGCTCGAGCCCCTCGAGCAGGCGCTCGGTCTCGATGCGTCCATGGGGCTCGACGTAGCCAACGACGATATCCGCGCCACCGGCGCGTGCCGCCCGGGCCGCTTCCAACATCGAATAGGTCTTACCCACCCCGGCTGAGGCGCCGAAGAAAACTCGCAGCCGTCCGCGCCGCGCGCGCGCGTCCTCGCGCTGAACGTCAGCCAGCAGCTCATCCGGATTGCGGCGCTCGGTCTCGGCCATTGCTTACCTGCAGGTCCCGTAACTTCAACGCGCCACGCGTGACCTTGGATGCCACACGTGGCACGGGTTTCCACACTCTGACAGGCCAGACTACCACCGCTTCAGCGGCCCGGGCTCCTAGAATTTGACCAATACGCCGGCGCCCCGACCTTGACCGCATTCGTCACGATCCCGACGATCGTTCCGAAGGCTACTTGGCTCACGGACACAGTGGAATCCGCCCCGACTGCGGGCAGCGCAAGTCCCGCCGCCAGGACGGAAGCCAGAAGCGCTTTCGAACAGTATTGTATTTTCATTTGCGTCTCCCCACTTCACCGGCAAATCCGCGTGGTCAGCGCCTCTGATCCAACGCGAGATTGAGTTCGAGAATGTTGAGCCGCCGTTCGCCGATTAAGCCGAACAGGCGACCCTGTTCATGCGCCTTGATCAGCGCCTCGACCTGCGCGAGCGGAATATTGCGAGCACGGGCCACCCGTGCGGCCTGAAAAAGCGCACCTGCGGTACTGATTTCCGGATCCAGACCGCTCGCCGATGCGGTTACGAGGTCGACCGGAACCGGCTGCCGGTTCTCGGGGTCGGCGTCGTGCAGGGCTTTGGCGTTTGCCTTGACCGCATCGAGCAATGCGGGGTTGAGCGGGCCGAGGTTCGAGCCCGACGAGGCCACGCCGTTGTAGGGCTGAGGCGCAGTGGCGGACGGGCGACCCCAGAAGTACTTAGGATCCGTGAAACTCTGGCCGATTAGCGTTGATCCGATGAGCTTGCCGTCCTGGTAGATCAGGCTGCCTTCGGCCTGGCGCGGGAAAGTTACTTTCGCCATGCCGGTGATGAGGAGCGGATACACGATCCCGAGGAGGATCGTCATCAGAACAAGGAGACTGACCGCGGGGCGAATGAGTCGCAGGAACATGGTTACTCCTTAAGTCCAGCCGGCCGCCGACAAGATCATGTCGATCAATTTGATTCCGGGAAACGGCACGATGATGCCGCCCAGCCCGTATACGAGCAGGTTGCGCCGCAGAAGCGGGCCTGCGCCCAGCGGCCGGTACTTCACGCCCTTGATGGCGAGCGGAATCAAGGCGACGATGATGAGGGCGTTGAAGATCACCGCCGACAGAATGGCGGAGTTGGGTGTCGCCAGGTGCATGATGTTGAGCGCGCCGAGCTGCGGGTACGTCATCGCAAAGGCGGCTGGAATAATCGCGAAGTACTTCGCGACGTCATTGGCGATCGAGAACGTCGTCAGTGCGCCGCGCGTCATCAGCATCTGCTTGCCCGTCTCCACGATCTCGATGAGCTTGGTCGGATTCGAATCGAGATCGACCATGTTGCCGGCTTCCTTGGCCGCCTGCGTGCCGGTATTCATTGCAACCGCGACATCCGACTGCGCGAGCGCCGGCGCATCATTGGTCCCGTCGCCCGTCATCGCAACCAGGCGTCCTTCTGCCTGGTGCTGGCGAATCAATTGGAGTTTGGCTTCCGGCGTCGCTTCAGCCAGAAAGTCATCGACCCCGGCCTCGGCGGCAATCGCCGCCGCCGTGAGTCGATTGTCGCCCGTGATCATGATCGTCTTGATGCCCATGTGCCGAAGGTCGGCGAATCGCTCCTTGATGCCGCCTTTGACGATGTCCTTGAGCTCGATGACGCCCAGCACACGGGCGTCATCGGCGACGACCAGCGGTGTCCAGCCTATGCGCGCGACGCGCTGCACAGCTACCTCGACCGGTGGCGGGAATTGCTTGCCGAGCGCCTCGACGTACTTGATGATCGCATCCGGAGCCCCCTTGCGAATCTGGCGCTCGCCGATATTGACGCCGCTCATCCGCGTATGCGCCGAGAACGGCACGAAGGTTGCGCCGAGCGTGCCCAGGTCGCGCTCGCGCAGATTGAAGCGCTGCTTGGCGAGTACGACAATGCTGCGCCCTTCCGGGGTCTCATCGGCAAGCGAAGCGAGCTGAGCGGCATCGGCCAGTTCCTGATCCGTGACACCGGGCGCCGGCAGGAATGCCGCGGCCTGTCGGTTGCCGAGCGTAATGGTGCCCGTCTTGTCCAGAAGCAGCACATCCACGTCACCGGCTGCCTCCACGGCGCGACCGGAGGTCGCGATGACGTTTGCCTGCATCATCCGGCTCATTCCGGCTACGCCGATCGCCGACAACAGGCCGCCGATCGTCGTGGGGATGAGGCAGACCAGCAGCGCTACGAGCGCCGTCATCGTGACCGGACTCCCGACCTTGCTGACCTCGACGGCGAACAGCGAGAACGGTAAGAGCGTGACGATTACGACCAGAAATACCAGCGTCAGCGCCACGAGCAAGATGGTCAGAGCGATCTCGTTCGGAGTCTTCTGGCGTTTCGCCGCTTCGACCATGGAGATCATCCGGTCGAGAAAGGTCTCGCCGGGGTTGACCGACACCCGCACCACGATCCAATCCGATAGCACTCGAGTGCCGCCAGTCACCGACGAGAAGTCGCCGCCGGATTCGCGAATCACCGGCGCCGACTCTCCGGTGATGGCGCTTTCGTCGACCGAAGCGACGCCCTCGATGACTTCGCCATCGGCCGCGATGGTGTCATGCGTCTCGACCAGCACGATATCGCCTTTCCTCAAGTCCTCCGCCTTGACGAGTATCGTCTGGCGGGGCCCCGGCGTGTTCGGGACGATGCGTTTGGCCATCACGGTTTGGCGCATGTTGCGCAGCGCGGAGGCCTGTGCGCGGCTGCGGCCTTCGGCAAGTGCTTCGGCGAAATTGGCGAACAGAACCGTGAACAGCAGCCAGTTGGTGATGGCCAGAATGAAGCCGGCTGGGGCTTCTCCGTGGCCCGCGACTGCCTGGCCATACAAAATGGCGGTCACGATCGTGCCGACGTAAACCACGAACATCACCGGATTGCGCCATTGAGTGCGTGGGTCGAGTTTGCTTACCGACTGGAGCAGCGCCGGTCCGATGAGCTTGCGATCAAAGAGGGATAGTTGTTGCCGTGACATACGAAACTCGTTATTTGGCAGCCGCGAGCATGAAGTGCTCGACGACCGGTCCCAGCGCCAGGGCCGGAACGTAAGTG
>JBKQPD010000136.1:0-2930 GCA_052145175.1 Binataceae bacterium (SeqCode)
GGGCGATTCCGCCATCGTCTACGACCCTGCGCTGGAGTACACGCGGTGCTTCTATGACCCGCGTCACGATATCATTCTCAACCCACTCGACAAACGCTGCCCCTACAGGGGACCAGCCGAGGAGATGCGGAGAAGCTCCGAGGCGGACGCAATTGCGGTGTCGCTGTTCCAGCCACCGCAAGACAAAAAGGGCGAGTTTTTTGTCGAAATTCCACAGCAGATCTTCGCTCATTTGCTTCGCTACGGACCCACCCCGCAGCAGCTTGTTGACTGGATGAGTCGCCCCAAGGAAATCGACAATCGAGTCGCACAGACAGAAGTGGCGAACTTTATTGACTGGGCGGCACCCCCGCAAAGAGTCGGCGTCCTTGCGTCGCTAAGTAAGGTTGCAAAGAGTCTTCGGCTGTTGCCGTACAAGGGCGCTGGCAATGGAGAGTGGAGCGCAACCGAGTGGTCGGAGACACGCAAAGGATGGATCTTCATCACCTCGCTCCCAGCGGAACGCGAGGCTCTGCGTCCGCTACAAAGCGTGTGGATTGACATGCTCGTGCTCCGGCTCATGAGTCAACCGAAAGTAGGGCAGAAACGGGTCTGGTTTGTGCTCGACGAGCTGGCCAGCTTGCAGCGTCTTCCCCAGCTTCACACGGCCATCACCGAGAACCGGAAGAGCAACAACCCGATCATTATGGGCTTCCAGGGGAAGGCCCAACTTGAGGTGATCTATGGCCATCTGGCGGAGGTCATGCTGTCGCAGCCAGCGACGAGCATTTACCTGAAAACGAAGGAGCCGAACGCCGGCGAATGGGTCAGCAAAGCCATCGGAAAAGTTGAAATCGAGCGCATGAAAGAGACCCACTTCGATGGCACACGGTCGGGCAGAAACTTCGCGTTGGACCGCCAGGTTGAGCCGGTGGTGATGGAGTCGGAAATCTCCGGTCTGCCCGATCTCCATGCCTTCATGAAGTACGAGAATTACGTGACGGGCTTCTCGTTTCCGTACCTGGACATGGTGGGAAATCAGGTTCCATTCGAGCCGAGAGATTTGCCGGACGACAAGCTGACGTTCGAACCGAAGACGCTAAAACCGAAGGATGCGGTGGCGACGGTGGCCCCCGTGATTGACCTAGAGACGAAGCCGAAGGGCGAGACAAAGCCCGTGGCCGACCAGCCGGCCCACGAAGACCGCGCAGGCGCAGGCGCTGCGCCGGTCAACCCAAAGGATACTGCCAAGGATGCCGCTGAAGATACCGCCGAGGACGAGCAGCCTATACAAACCACCTTGGACTTTATTCGGGAATAAGAGGCCCATTTGCTCACCATTTCGAAGCCACTCAGTTCCGGCCAGGCGCAGACGTACCACGCCAAAGAGTTCACGTCTGCCGAGCAAAACTATTGGCGGCAAGGCGACACCGTAGTGGGCGAGTGGCAGGGCAAGATGGCCGAGCGATACGGGCTTGCCGGAGCCATCGACGCGCAGCACTTTGCACGTTTAAGCGAAGGCCAGAACCCCACGACCGGCGAACAACTGGTGCGGCATCGCACCGGGCAGGCGTACCGAACGGCGGACGGAACCACGGTCAAGCCGGTCGAGCACCGCGCCGGTTGGGATGCGACGTTCTCCGCCCCTAAATCCGTTTCCTTGACTGCCCTGGTGGGTGGCGACGAGCGGGTGAGAGAGGCACACCGGCAAGCGGTGACCACTGCGCTTACGGAGTTGGAGCGGTACACGCAAGCGCGGATCGGCGGCAACCACGCCGCCGAGACCACCGGCAAATTCATCGCCGCAAAGTTCGAGCATGACACGGCCCGCCCGGTCGATGGCTACGCCGCTCCCCAGCTCCACACCCATGCCGTCATCTTTAATATGACCGAGCGCGAGGATGGTTCCACTCGCGCCCTACAGGAGCGCGGCTTCTTCGATACCCAGCAGTTTGCAACCGCCGTCTATCAAGCGGAACTTACCTATCAGCTTCGCAATCTCGGCTACCAAATCGAGGCAGGGAAGAGCGGCGCACCTGAAATCAAAGGCTATTCGCAGGAGTACCTCGACGCTTCCAGTCCGCGCCGCCATCAGATCGAGGAAGCCATCGCCAAGAGCGGCTTTAGCGGGCCGGAGGCCGCGCAGATCGCCGCCCACAACACACGCGACAAAAAGCAAATTCACACACGCGCCGAGGTGATGGCAGCTCACCGGCAGATCGCCGCCGACTACGGCAATCAGGCCGACCGGGTTGTTCGAGAGGCCCACGAACAAGCCCACACGCAGTCACAAAACCGAGTGCCAGACGCGCCCCAACGGGCGCAGGAAGCCGTCTCCTACGCCAAGGAGCGCAACTTTGAGCGCGAGGCCGTTACCGACGAGCGCGACCTCATGCGGGACGCGCTACGGCGTGGCATGGGAGACCTCACCTTTAGCCAGGTGCGCGAGAATTTCGAGCGCCGGAACGGCGCCGGGGAATTCCAGACCGTAGACGCCCAGAAACACGATACCGGGCGCCAATTCACGACTCGCGAAACCATCGCCGCGGAACGGGCGACCGTCGCCCACATGCTGCGCGGCCAGAACGCCGACGAGCCAATCATGAGCGAAAAGCAAGCCGCAGATCACGCGGCTACCCGCGACTTCCTGAACCCATCGCAGCGCCGCGCGATCGAGGAGGTGCTAACCTCACGCGATCAAATCCAAGGCTTGCAAGGACTCGCCGGGAGTGGCAAGACCGCCACTCTTGAAACCATCCGCGAGGGCGCGGAGCGCCACGGCTATGCCGTCGAGGGCTTCGCCCCGACCTCGCGCGCCACGCAGCAGCTCCGCAACGCAGGGATCTCCGCCGACACCTTGCAGGCCCATTTAGCCAGGGGAACCCGAGAGCAGAGCCAGAGCAATCCCGACGACTCCGGGAACCGGCGCATGTACATGGTGGACGAATCCA
>JBKQPD010000137.1:0-21927 GCA_052145175.1 Binataceae bacterium (SeqCode)
CGAAGCATACCCTGAGGCTTTGCGAAGGGAATCTAGCGGTTTCTTACGCACGATCTTGTGATCCGGGTTCTTGACAGCCCTCATGACATGATGAAGCTTGTGCAGGCTTCCCTGGCGACGCGAGCGCTAACGCTCGAGCTCTTCGCGAATCGAGTACATCTTCTGGCGCGCCTCGTTGATATAGGCGTCGAGGTTCCGCCGATGGTTGGCGAAGATCCCGGTCGCCGACCCATCGAGCACGATCAGCGGTTTCATGGTTGCCGCCTTTTGCAGCGGATCGAGCGTCTCCTGCATCAGGGTCGTCAGCACGGGCTTGGTCTTTTGCGTCTGATTATATTCGCGGATCACGGCTTGCATCATGTAGTACATGACATGTGCGTAACCCTGCGCATGATAGAAATAGTCGTCGTCATCCCACGGATAGATCGGACTGCCGTCGGGCTTGCGCGTGCGATAGAGCATCGCATGCGCGTCGCCCAGCATATCGGTCCACGACTGGAACAGCCGGATCAGCTCGACGTTGCGCTGATTGAGCGGGCTCGAAGTCTGCGGATCGGCGTGCAGTCCGGCGACGTACATCCGCAGATGCTCGACGGCATCGCCATACTTGCCTTCGGCTGAGGGCAGAATCCATTTCTCGGGATCGTTGCGAAGGTCGGTGTCGGCGATCAGCAGGTTGGGATCGTATTCATTCGAGGAAATCTTGGTGAGATGATCTTTAAAGACGCGCATCGTTTCGCGCAGCGCGGTGATAATCCCCAATTGGCGATTCGCATTGTTGTCGGCCAGCACGTGGGGACCCCACAGGAAAAAATCGTTGGGCCGCCAACCGAAGCCGGTGTGCAACTCGTGATCCATCAGTTCGGCCATGGTGGTCGCGTAGATCTCGCCGGGGATGAAAGGCTTGTCGGGCGGGAAAGCCGTGTCGACCTGATAGTCGAGACGGTCGTGGACCTTCTGACCAAAGTGGAGTGCGAGCACCGTCGCGAACCAAATCGCGACCACGGCGCCGGCTATGATTCCGATTCTTTTCAATCGCATCCGTCAATTCTGTCCTGTGCCAAGGGGCTTAGCCAAGCGCCCTGGCAGGGTGTCGAGAAAGGTCGTCACCAGCAAAATGCACAACCTGCACTGCCTCAACACCCTGCGTAAAAGCCGGCTTCCTTCCGCCATCCTCTCCCCCTGACCAGGGGGAGACGGGGGGCGGGCGAGTCCGCGAGCCGCGGCCAAAGATAAGAGAGAGGGCGCAGGCCGTGAGGACTTTCGCAACGGCCTGCTAGGGCCGGGCCGGTTGGACCGCACCTACGGCGAAGACGGTCGCGGCGCTGGCGGTGAGCAGGTCCGCCGTTGACTGGATCATCGTATAGCGCGCGTTGGCGAGATCGCGCTCGGCGGTCAGCAACTCGACAATTGTACTGAGACCCTGCCGGTAGGTATCGAGTAATGCGTCGTAAGACTCCTGCGACGCGCGCAGCAGCGCCCCGGCAAATTCGTACCTTTTGCGCGACGTCTGGAACTCGTAGTAGGCGCGCCACACCTGGGCGATTGTGGCGAGCTCGAGCGACTGCAGGTTCGCGACGCTGACCTGGTGCTGCGCGTCAGCTTCACGCAGCGCGTTGACCCGCTCGAAACCGGTAAAGATATCCCACTTGAGCGTGAGCAGCGCCGTATATTGCGGCATGTTGGCTTGAATCTGCGGCGCCGCATTGAAGATGTAGCCCCAGTTTTGTTCGCCGTAATTCCCGAGCAGATCGACCTGCGGCAGAAATTCCGCGTGCGCGCGATCTATGCCGGACTCGCTCGCGCGGACCGCCGCGATTCCCGCCGCGAGATCGGGGCGCGACGCAATCGCGGTCTGAATCAACTTGTCAATCTGGCCATCCAGCGTCGCCGGGATGGTTTGACGTTCGAGACCGGCCACGTCGATCACGACGTTAGTCGCGATCCCCAGGGCGAGCGCGAGGTTGGTCTGCGCCTCCTGCACAAAGAGCTCCGCGTTGGCGACGTCGTATTCGGCCTGCGCGACGCGTTGCCGCGAGAGCAGCAACTCGGGTTGCGTGGCCAGGCCAAGGTCGACGCGCCTGGCGACCGCGTCGTCGTCGGTGCGGGCCAGTTCGAGATTCTGCTGGGCTGCGACCCGCGAAGCTTTGGCCGCGGCCAGCCCGTAGAAGAAGCGCTGCGTATCGAACACCACCTCCTGCATCTTGCGGTTAAAAGTGAAGTTGGCGACCGCCAGTTGCGCGAGCGCCTGCGCACTGTCGGCGCGGCGGCGGCCGAAATCAAGCAGCGTATAGGTGAGTTCGACCATCGGGGTAATCTGCGCCGTTTTGACCCGTCCGTTTTGGCCCGGGATTTGAAAAAGCACGCGTGAATACTCGAAATCGGTTTCGGTCGAGACTTTGGGGTAGTACTTGGCCCGGGTTACCGCCCAGGCGGCCGCGCTCGCGCGAGCCTGCTCCCAGGCCGCGCGGGTCGCCGGGTTGTGGCTGAGCGCAAGGTCGATCAATTCCGCCAGGCTGTAAGGCGCATCATGATCGTCGCGTTGCGTGGGCGGCGCCAGCAGTTGCGCGCTGGTGGTCGCCGACGCAGCGAAGGTCGGCGGGTCGGCGGGTGGCGCCCATGGGCGGTCGACGGCCTTTGCCGCATACCGATCCGGATTCAATTCGGGAGTCTGCGTGATTTGCGCGCATCCGGCGAGGAGTGTCACGGCGACTACACCGAACGCCCCGGCGCCGACTATTCGACCGGCAAGACGGCTGCGGTAAGGCGGGACCGGGCCGCGAACGATAGAAAGGAAGTGCGTCATGCTTCGGCGGCTGCGTTCCATGATACTCCTTAACTAATCCGCGTGGTTCCTCGTGTCTTACGTTGCGTCAATTGCCCGGCTTCGTCACAATTCTGGCCGGTTGACAATATCGTGAAGCAGCACCGATTGAGCAGATGGTTGGCGCTCGCGACCGTGGCGGCGGCTTGCCTGCTGACTTCCTGCGATCCCGTAATCAATATCGCGGGCGCCAATTTCCCGGCGTGGTTGCTTTGCGCGATCATAGGGGGCGCGGGCGTCGCGATCCTGCGCGCGACCCTGCTCGCCACGGGCCTCGACCTCTATCTCTGGTGGCGGCCCGGCTTTTACGCGAGTTCAGCGGCATTGATTGCTTGCCTGGTGTGGATAGCCTTCTTCAATCGAACCTGAGCGCGCATGTCTCCCGACGGATCGCCCCCAACGACTGACCGGCTACGGCGTGTGCTCGCCGGCCTTATCAGCGCCGCCGTATTTGTGGCGACGGTGGCCGCCCTCGCGTACGTTACGCGTCAATACTACGTCTATCCGCGCACCGATGACGCCTATGTGCGGGCCAACACCATCGGTGTCGCGCCGCATGTCAGCGGCCCGATCATCGAGTTGCCGGTCGTCGACAATCAATACGTGCGCGCCGGCCAGGTGCTGTTCGTGGTCGATCCCCGACCCTATCAGGCGGCTTATGATAATGCGGTCGCGAAGCTGCAACTGACGCAATTGCAGATTAAAGCGCTCGAAAATTCGATCAAATCGGCCCACGCGCAACAGGAACAACATGCGGCCGACGCCGCCTACGCAAAGCAATACCTGCAGCGTATCGAACCGCTCCTGCCCAAGCACTTCGTCACCGCGAATGACGTCTTCGACGCACGCACGCGCTACGAGGCCGAAACCGCGAATGTCTCCGGCGCGAGCGCCGAGGTCAGCAAGGCCCAGAACGATCTCGGCCAGCTCGGCAATATCAATACGCGACTCAAGGCTGCCGAAGCCGACGCCTATAACGCCAAGCTCAATCTGGATTATTGCCGCGTCACCGCTCCGTTCGACGGCTACGTAACGAATCTCAACATCTCGGTTGGCCAATACGCCAACGAGGGACGTGACGTGCTCAGCCTGGTCGACAACCGGGTCTGGTACGTGATCGCGAACTTTCGGGAAAACTTCCTATTCCGGATTCGTCCGGGGATGACGGCGGAGGTCTTTTTGCTCGCCTATCCCGGCCACCTTTTCCACGGCCACGTGCAGGGCGTTGGCTGGGCGCTCTATCAGCAGAATGGCGCGACCGTCGAAGGTCTGCCCGCGATCGAGCCGACCCTCAACTGGGTGCGGCTGTCGCAACGGTTTCCGGTGCGCATCATCCTTGACGGTGGTGAACCGCAATTCCCTTTTCGGATGGGCGCGACAGCGGTCGTGACCATCCAGGGCTTTCGATGAAGTCGCCGCTCCAAAAGCGACCGGCTGGCCACGCGCGTCCCGCCTGACCGCGATGGCTGCGACACCCTATCCGACCGCCCACCACGCGCCGCGCTCACGCGGGCCGCTCGACGCGCTGCTGACGTTGCTGGGCGAGGAGCTGGCGCTGCGCCCTCATCGCCTGCGCTCGGCGCTCCGCTCGGCGACGATCGGCGCCGTCGGCGCCGGTCTGATGGCTGCGGCGCACGTCGACACCCCGCTCGGTCCCTACCTGGTCTGGCTGCTGGCCGGGACTCCGACCGCGATGATGGCGTGGCGGACCGCGGTGTCCTTCACGGTGATCGAAGGTGCGGCCCTGGGCGTCGCGGTCGTGCTCGCCTGGGTGCTGTCGCAGAGTCCGGTCCTGATGCTCGCGGCGCTCGGCCTCTTCGCGGCACTCTCGACCGATCTTATCGTGCGGTTCAAGCTCGGCTCTATCGGGCTTATCACCCAAGTGCTGGTCATCGACACGTTTTATGGCGTGATGTTCGCGCCGGGCCAGGTGGGATGGAACTCGGCGTACACCTTCGGCGGGATTGCGATCGCGTGCGGGATAATCGCGTTGACCGACAACTGGCTGTGGCCGGACCCGGCTGAGGCGATTTTGCTCGAAGCGCTGGCGGACGTGCTGCGACGAATCCGCAGGCGCCTGCTGGTGTCGACGAGTTGCTACCTGGCCGCCGATCCCGCCAGCGCCGCGCATCTCCGGTCCGATCCGCACGCGCTGACTCCGTACCTGGAGCTGCTCCAGCGCGCGCAGGCGGAAGGGCTCTCGGCGCATCGGCGCGGGGTGCTGGGCGCCGCGCTGACGCGGGCCGCGCGACTGCAAACTCGCGTCGCTCAGATTGTCGTGGACGCCCGGGCGAACGTCCCGCGCGACGCGCGCCGGCTGCTCGCTCCGCAAACTGCGGCGACGATCGCGGCGATTGCCGCCGCGCTCGACGAACTCGCCGGCGACCCGGTGCTGATGCTGCGAGCGGGCCCCGACGAGCCACCCTCGCCCGCCGCCGCCCGGATGCGGTCGGCGATCACGGCGCTCGACGCCGAAGCGGCGGCAACCCTGCCGGCGCATCTCGACCGGATCGGCGCCGCCGAGCGGGCGAACCTGAACGATTTCTATACCGCCATCCGCGCGATCGGCCGCCTGCTCGAACGTCCGCTCGACGAATCCACGGTAGCCGCCCGCGCACCCGCGCCCGCCGCGACGGCCAGCGCGAGCCCGGATGCGGCGCACGTACATTACTGCCTGAAGGTCGCAATCGCGATCGTTGCGGGGTACGTCATTGGACTGACCAGCCAGCGGCCCGATCTTTCGACCATCATGACAACGGTGATTATCACGGCGCTCCCCACCTATGGCGCGGCGGTGCGCAAGATGATCCTGCGGCTGGTGGGAGGGATCCTCGGCGGTGTGCTGATCGTGATGCTTATCGTGATCGTCTCCCCCAATTTCGAGACGCTGCCTTCCTACGTGATCGCGATCTTTCTCGTGCTGGTCGTGAGCGGTTACACCGGCGAGGGCAGTGGACGGATCGCTTATGCGGGGAAGCAGCTCGGCACGACGTTCCTGTTGGCCTTTGCCGGACTGAGCCCGTCGGTCGCGGTCGAAGCCCCGCTGTGGCGGGTGTGGGGGATTATCCTCGGCACCGTCGTGGTGCTGTTGGTGTCGCTGCTTTTGTGGCCGGATTACGCGGGCGACGCGCTCCCGCCACGCTTGCGCCAATTATTGCGGCTGACGATTGCGCTGGCGCCGGGGGCGGCGGCCGACGAGGCCGCGATGCAACGGCTCGACACGGAACTGAACGGAGTGCTCGAACAGACTCTGGCGATCGCCGACGACGCGCGGTTCGAGGGGCGCGCCAGCCGGCTCAATCCGGACGCGGTGGTGCAGACCGCGGGCACCTTGCGCCGCATCGCGCATCGCTTCGAGATGATCGCGCGCGGCCGGTCGGTCGATCCACGGCCCACGCTGGATCCGGTTGCGGAGCGGGCCATGCGCACCGTGCTCGACGGCGTACTCGCCGAACTGCGCAACTGGCTGACCTGGAGCGAACGTCCCGTCGACGCCATAGGGCCGGAATCCCCGCCGCAAGCAACCGGACAATCAGCCGTCACGCAGGCGCTGGCCGAGTTGACTAGCCGGATTGAGGCGGACGGCTTCGCGCAAATCGCGGGATGGTCGAGCGAGGAACGGCGGAGTTTGTTTGCCGAGCTGGAATCGATGCGGCGGCTGACGTTCCTGATCGGCGAGCTGAATGAGTATCTGTCACACGTTCACCGCTGGAATTCAGTTTATCTAAAGTAATACTTGAGATACTGGCATACTCTTAACGACGCTCGATCATTGACGTTAGACAAATAAAAAGCGAAACTCCTATGCGTGGCAGCGGTACCTCAAATCTCCCGGCTCCAGCCCGCCAATCTCCCAACCATCGAGGTGCGTCCGGCCCGATTCAACGACCTGCCTGAATCCGCCCGAAGCTTCCGTCAAGTCTTTCGTGGGCGCGAACTGACCCTGAAAACCCGCCGGATCGGCTCCGGCCTCGACCCGGTCGACCGGCTGATCGGTGGCGGCGTCGTACGCGGCCGTATCAGTGAAATCGTCGGCCCGACCGGCGCGGGCAAGACCTCGCTCGCGATGGCCTTTGCCGCCATGGCCACACGTGATGAGGCAGCCGCCTGGATCGAGGCCCACGACAGTCTCGACCCCGCAAGCCTGATTGCCGCCGGAGTCGAGCCCGCGCGGATGCTTTGGGTCTCATGCGGCCATCCGCATCTGCCGCGAGCGCGCCAGCGGAGTGAAATGGAGCTACCCGACGAGTCTGCGAGCCACTACCGTGCGGGAGGCACGGAACAGGGGGCGGCCGAGTCGGCGAGGCGCGGCCAAAGTAAGGTTATCACCTGTCTAAAGACGGCCGAATGGGTCTTGGCGGCAGGGGGTTTCGGGCTGGTGGTGATCGATTTCGGCCACGCGCTGCGCTTCATTCCCTCGAGCGCCGCCTTACGCCTCGCCCGGGCCGCCGAACGCAGCGGCGCCGCGATCATCGTCCTGGCGCAGCAGCGGATGTGCGGCACTTTCGCCGTCCTCAGTCTCGAGCTCAGCCGCCAGCGCGCCCACTTCAACCGGATCGCGCGCGGCGCATGCGCGACGTTCGACGGTCAAGCGCTCGCGGCCCACGTGATGCGCAACAAGCTCGGCGGTGCGGGCGGGACGGCGCTATGGAGCACCGCCGTCGATCCGCACGCGACGTTTGCGCCGCCCCTCGAATACTCCCGTTCAGACCCCCGCGCCCGCAGTGGACCGGCGAAGATCGTCGCGGGGACGCCGGCGAGGGTGTCGGGTTGATCATGTATCGCGGCCGATTCATCCCCGGCGACCCAGCCGCGCCGCCCGCTAATCCGTCGGGGCAAAATCCGCAGGGTCAATCCCGGCCATGGTTGCCGGAAATGACTCCCACCGACCGGGAAAACAGCGGCCGGCGCCGCATCGCCTGTATCCTCGTCGCGGATTTTCCGCTCGCCGCGGTAACACGCGCCAATCCCGAATTGCGGGATCAGCCATTGGCCCTCACCCGGCTGCCAACGCCCAAACCGTCCGCGCATGGGCCAGGACGCAGCAGCACCAACTATCAGCCCCATACCGAATTGAGCAAGGTCGCGGCCGTCGCACGAGCCCTGGGTGTACGCGCCGGGATGACGGTCGCGCAGGCACGCGCGCTGATGCCCCGGCTGATCGTGACGCAGCCGTCGGACGCCGCCGAAGATGCAGCCGCCGACGCCCTGACCGACGCCGCCGAATCGATCTCACCGGTAGTCGAAGCGGGGACGCCGGGATGCGTCTGGCTCGATCTGACCGGCGTCGCGCGGCTGCATCGGAATGCGCTCGGGGCGGACAGGTCGGAGACCGACGAGCCGGAGGTGGACGCCGAGCAGATACTCGCCAATGAAATCGCGCGCCGCGTCCGGCAAATTGGGCTGGAGGCCGCGGTCGGCATCGCCGCGAACAAAGAACTGGCGCAACTTGCGGCGCGCTGCGGTGGAATCAGAGTCATACCGCCGGGGCGCGAGCGCGAGTTTCTCGACTGGCTGCCGCTGGAACTGGCGGACCTCGGCGCCGGTCCACGCGCTGACGATCTAGAATTGCGCTTCAAGCGGCTGGGCATCCGCCGGCTGGGCGACCTCGCCCGGCTCGATATTCGCGCGATCGGTAATCGGATGGGCGAGCCGGGGGTAAGGCTCGCGCGGCTGGCGCGGGGCGAGGGGTCGTCAACCGTGCGAGCGCGGCCGCGCCCCGAGCTTTTCGCCGAAGCCCTCGAACTCGACTACGGTATCGAAAATCTCGAGCCGCTCGGCTTCGTGATGCATACGATGCTGGAGCGGATCGGCGCGCGGCTCGCCCTGCGCGGCCTCGTCGCGGGTGATCTGACGTTATCCCTGGGCCTGGTCGATCGTCGTCGCGACGAACGCCGGGTCGCGGTCGCCGCACCGACGGGCGAAGCCCGCGCGCTGCTGGTGCTGCTCAAGCTGAGCCTCGAACAATCTCCGCCCGCCGCGCCGATCGAAACTATCCGGCTGACGGTCGAGCCGCGCGCGCCGCGGCCGGCCCAGCATGACATGTTCATCCCACCCGCCCCCGCTCCGGATCGGCTCGAAGCCGCCATCGCACGGATCGCCGCATTATGTGGTCCGGATCGGGTCGGGACCCTGCTGCCGGCCGATTCGTATCGTCCCGAGGCGGTGCGGGTGGCCGGCTTTGCCCCGCCGGCGGCGGCCGTCGCGGCCGCATCGCGTACCACCAAGATTGGCGGCGGGATTGTGCGGATGGCGCTGCGGACGATACGGCCAGCCGAGGAGATCGAGATGATGTGCCAGCGCGAGACGCCGGAATTCGCGCGCGGCCAGAATATCTGCGCGCGCGTAATCGCGGTCGCGGGTCCGTGGCGGCGCCAGGGCGAATGGTGGGCGGCGGCGGAACCCGCGGAAGGCGCGGCTCAGCCGAAGCGGAACAATCCGCATGCGGCCGCGTGGCAGGCGGGTGCGCCGGCCGCCTATGCCCGCGATTACTACGAACTCGCGCTCGAAGACGGCGGAGTCTACCGGATGTATCGCGATCACCACTCGGGGAAGTGGTTCGTCGACGGGGTCTATGACTGAGTAATGACGATCGGATAATAACTGTGGAATCTCTGCATAAATGGCTGAAGAGCGAAGACGCAGGTTCCCTTCGCCAGGCTCAAGGGTATGCTTCGGTCGCGGACTCCCTCAGAATGACGCTGCTACTTTCTGTTCTAAAAGCCCTTTTTTTGTCATTCTGCGAGTTCGTGAATTTTTGTCGCCGCGCGGGCGCTACGCGGATTGAGCGTGCCCTCACCCGCGCTCGCGATGCTCGCGCGATCCTTCGGCAGGCTCAGGACAGGCTCTCTCCCTGGACAAGGAGAGGTTTTCCAGAGCGGAGCCGCCTTCCTAATACCTCTCCTTGTCCAGGGAGAGGTCGCCGTGGTGAGGCGTTTCGCCGAAGCCGCGGCGGGTGAGGGCATCCTTGTTCAGCACAGTGCACCTCAGCAATGAGTAATCACCCTCCTTACGTCGAGTTGCGGGCGCGCAGTGCGTTCAGTTTTCTGGAAGGCGCGAGTGCGCCCGAAGAGCTGGCCGAAGGCGCCGCCGCGCTCGGCTATGACGCGCTCGCGCTGGGCGATCGCGACGGGCTCTATGGCATGCCACGCTTCCATCAGGCGGCCGTCCGGGCCGGGGTCAAGGCGCTCGTCGGCGCGGAAGTGACCCTGGCGGACGACAGCGCTGATCAGGGCGCGCGGCCCGGCGCCGCGCGCTTGTACCTGCTCGTGCCGGATCGCGCCCGCTACAAGAATCTCTGCCGGATGATCACCGCCGCCAAGCTGCGCGTGGTCGGGGCGCATCCCGACGGCTCGCCCAAATATCCCGCCAAGGGTGAAAGCCGGATCACGCTCGCGGACCTCGCAGAGTTCGGCCACGGGATGATTTGTCTCGCCGGGGGCGCGTTGAGTCCGCTCGCCCGGCGGCTGACACGGGGTGATGATCCGCGCGCGTTGTGCGATCAATTGCAGGGGATTTTTGGCCGCGGCAATTTGTATATCGACCTGCAACGCCATCTCGATCCCGATGAGGAGCGGCTGAATCGCAAACTGTTCGCGCTGGCGGAAGCGACCCGTATACCGATCGTTGCGACCAACGACGTCTGTTGCGCGGGCGGCGATCGCGCGCTGCTCGACGTCCTGACCTGTATCCGGCTCGGCACGACTCTCGAGGAGGCCGGCCGGGCATTGTGGATCAACCACGAACGGCAGCTCAAAGCGCCCGCGGCGATGGTCGCGCTGTTTCGCGACCTGCCCGCGGCGATCGCGGCGTCGCGCGTAATCGCCGATCGCTGCGCTTTCACGCTGCGGGATCTCGGCTATCGTTTTCCCGACTATCCGCTTCCGCCCGGGGAAACGCCGGACAGCTATTTGCGCGCGCTGACCACCGCCGGGGCCCGCGAACGCTGGGGGACCCCCGATGAACGCACCCGCCGGCAACTCGCACACGAACTCGGCATCATCGCCCGGCTCAAGCTCGCCGGTTACTTCCTGATCGTCTGGGATATCGTGCAGTTCTGCCGCGAGCATCGGATCATGGCGCAGGGGCGCGGCTCGGCCGCCAACTCCGCCGTCTGTTACGCGCTCGGGATTACCGCGGTCGACGCCGTCAAGATGGAATTGCTGTTCGAGCGGTTTTTGTCGGAGGAACGCAGCGAATGGCCGGATATCGATATCGATCTGCCGAGCGGCGACCAGCGCGAGCAGGTGATCCAGTACGTCTATCGGCGCTACGGCGCACGCGGCGCGGCGATGACCGCCAACGTGATTACCTATCGGGTGCGCAGCGCCGTGCGCGAAGCCGGCAAGGTGCTGGGCTTTCCGCCCGATCAGGTCGATCGCCTCGCCAAGCTGAACTACGTCTACGAATTTCAGGATCAGCATGACGAGTTCACGGCCCTGTTGCGCAAGGGCGGCGTCGATCCCGACGCGCCGCGGATCCGGATGCTGACGGCGCTCGTGCGGCGGTTGCAGGGCCTGCCGCGCCATCTGGGACAGCATAGCGGCGGGATCGTGATTGGCGCGGGTCCGCTGGATGAAATCGTCCCGCTCGAGCCGGCCACGATGCCCGGCCGGGTCGTGATTCAATGGGACAAGGAAGATTGCGCCGACCTCGGGATTATCAAGATTGACCTGCTCGGTCTCGGGATGCTGGCCGTGCTGGAAGAGGCGCTTCCGCTGGTGCATGCGCATGAGGGTATCGATCTCGACCTCGCTCATCTGCCGGCCGACGATCCCGCGGTTTACGCGATGCTGCAAAAGGCCGATACCGTCGGGGTTTTCCAGATTGAGAGCCGCGCCCAGATGGCGACCCTGCCGCGAATGAAACCGCGGACCTTTTACGACCTGGTGGTCGAGGTCGCGATCATCCGGCCCGGTCCGATCGTGGGCAAAATGGTGCATCCCTATCTCAATCGGCGCAACGGCCGCGAGCCCATTCGCTACGACCATCCGTCGCTCGAACCGATTCTGCGCCGCACGCTGGGGGTTCCGCTTTTTCAGGAGCAACTGCTGCGGATGGCGATGACGGTGGCAGGCTTCAGCGCCGGCGAAGCCGAAGAATTGCGCCGTGCGATGGGTTTCAAGCGGTCGGCGGAGCGCATGCAGAAGCTCGATCAGCGCCTGCGCGACGGGATGGCGCGCAAGGGGATTCACGACGCGGCCGCCGAACGGATCATCCAGTCGATTACCTCGTTTGCGCTCTATGGCTTCCCGGAATCCCATTCGGCCAGCTTCGCCCTGATCGCCTACGCGTCGGCCTATCTGAAGCGGCATCATCCGGCGGCCTTCTACGCGGCGATGCTCAACTGCTACCCGCTGGGCTTTTACCATCCGGCGACCCTGGTGAAGGACGCGCAGCGCCACGGCGTCGTCATCCTGCCGATCGATATGACGCGGTCGGACTGGAAATGCACGATCGAGCATCCAGGCCGGCAACCCGATGTGCCGGATGGCGATGCGAACAATCTGGCGCTACGCCTCGGGCTCAATTACGTCGGCGGGTTGCGCGAGGAGACCGCGCTGCGGATCGAGCATGCGCGCGCGACGCGGCCGTTCGACTCGATCGCCGATTTCACCGCGCGGGTGGCGCCGAACCGGCGCGAACTCGAAGCGATCGCCTATGCCGGCGCGTTCGCGGCGTTCGGGATGACCCGGCGGGAGGCGCTCTGGCAAGCGGCCGCGGTCGAACGCGATCCGCATAGTCTGCTGGCGGGCGCGCCGCCCTCCTCCCGCGTACGCGAAAATTCGTCCGTGTCTGAGACGATGCGTTTGCCCGCGATGACCGCGGCCGAAGAGACGCTCGCCGATTATGCCGCTAGTGGCGTGACCGTCCGGCCGCATCTGATGGCCCATCTGCGGCCCTCGCTCGACGCTCGTGGCATACTGTCCGCGGCGGAACTGGCCGGCGCCGCCAATGCGGCGTGGGTCAAATGCGCGGGCGTGGTGATCGTGCGTCAGCGGCCCGGCACCGCCAGCGGCTTCATGTTTCTGACGCTGGAGGACGAAACCGGCATTGCCAACGCGATCGTCACGCCGGATCTGTTTCAGGCGAATCGAACGATCCTGCATCGCGCCCAAATCCTGCTGGTCGAAGGGCCGTTGCAGAAACAGGACGGCGTGATTCACGTACGCGCGCGGCGCTTCACGGAGCTGAAGACCCCCGGCGCGATGCCCCCCTCGCACGATTTCCACTAACGCCAGGGATCGGCGCATCATCATGCGCTTGACAGCATAATGCTGTTAAGAGCATAGTCAGACGGAGTGGCGATGATGGTCGAAGTTGAGGGAACCAGGGAATTTGAGGCCTGGTTTCTGGCGCTGGCCGCGAAAGAAGCTGAGGCCATCGCGCGCGTGGTTGGCCTTTTGGAGGAAAAGGGCGTGGCGCTGGGCTTCCCCCACAGCAGCGAGATCAAGGGATCCCATGCGCTGCGCGAACTGAGAGTTCAAGCGGGTGGGCATCCGTTGCGCGTGTTCTATGCGTTTGATCCGCTACGCCGAGCTGTGTTGCTCCTGGGTGGAGACAAGACCGGGGATGATCGATTCTATGAAACGTTCATCCCCCGCGCGGAGCGGATATGGGCCGAATACGTAGCCGGTCTGGAGAAAGAGGAGAAGAGAAAATGAAAACCAAGCCGTGGCGTGACATCCGCGCGCGGAAGTTCGCGCCGCAGAAGCTCAGGGAGATTGACCGCGCGGTAGAGCATGAACTGCTTGAAATGGACCTCAGGGAACTCCGTGAGGCGGCCGGCAAGACGCAGGAGGAGCTAGCAGAGGCCCTGAAGAAGGCCCAGTCGGAGATCTCGCGGATTGAAAGCCGCTCAGACTACCGCCTTTCCACTCTGCAGCGGTACGTGGCGGCGCTGGGTGGCGAGCTCGAAGTGGTCGCGAGCTTTGGCAATCGTCGCGTCCGGCTCCGCGCAGCCTAACCGGCATCGCCAACGCGATCGTCACGCCGGATCTGTTTCAGGCGAATCGCACGATCCTGCACCGCGCCCAAATCCTGCTGGTCGAAGGGCCATTGCAGAAGCAGGACGGCGTGATTCACGTGCGCGCGCGGCGCTTCACGGAGCTGAAGACCCCCGGCGCGATGCCCCCCTCGCACGATTTCCACTAACCCCGCAACCGACCAAAATCCCGCGCATGCGCGCGCCTCACGCTTTGGTGTATACGCTGCACAGAGGAGCTTCGCGGTCCGCGAACGTCCTATGGACTTTAAGGGATTGGAGGCACGACCATGCAAATACCCAAAGACGCAGTGTTGCTACGCATTTTTATCGGCGAAAATGATCGTCATCATGACAAGCCGCTCTATGAAATGATCGTCACGACTGCACGGCAGATGCATCTGGCCGGCGCCACCATTCTGCGGGGTCCGATGGGCTTCGGCCGATCGAGCCGCATTCATTCCGCGCGGATCGACCGCCTCTCCGAGGATCTCCCGATGGTGGTTGAAATCGTCGATAGCCAGGCGAAGGTCGATGAGTTCCTGCCCGTACTCGATGGCATGATGGGTTCGGGGCTTATCACGGTGGAGAAGGTTCAGGTGTTACAATACGGTGAGCCAGCCGAGCGTTGACTTTCGACTGCGAAAATTTACCTCGCGGGCGACAGAGGATTCGCCTCCCTTCGTGCCGGAATGACAGCGCGCGATCAATTCGAAGTCAAGCTGGAGGGGCCGATCGATTTCGCGGCGTCGCTCGAAATCTTCCGGCGCTCGGGCGATGACCTGATCGATCGCTGGGATGGCGAATGGCTGACCCGCACGGCGCGCCTCGACGGTCGTTGCGTCGCCTACACCTGCCGTCCGGCGGGAACGCTCGAGGCCCCCGCCCTCCTCGTGATGGTCGAGGATGCGGCGGATGCCCCGGCTATCGAGCGCGCGCTAAGCAAGTCCTTTGTGCGCCTGACACCGGAATTCGCGGACCTGTGCCGGACGGATCCGGTGATCGGACGACTCGCCCGACTCCATCGCGGTTTTCGCCCGATCCTGCATCCCGATCTGATGGTCGCGCTGGTGCGCTGTATCAGCGCACAGCAGGTCAATCTCAAATGGGCCGCGACAGTGCGGCGGCGGCTCGCCGAAAGCTATGGCCGGCGTCACGAGGTCGGTGGACAATTCGTCTACAGCCTCGACCCGGAGCGCCTTGCCCAATGTGAGATCGCCGACATCCGTGCACTGCAGTTCACGACCAGCAAAGCCGGGTACGTGATCAACGCGGCGCACGCGGTGGCACGCGGTGAACTCGACGTCGAGCAGCTTGAAGCGCTGCCGGATGACGACGTGATCGCGCGCGTGACCGCGGTGCGCGGCCTCGGCGTATGGAGCGCGGAGTGGGTGCTCGCGCGCACGCTCGGCCGACCGCGGATATCGGCGGGCGACCTCGGCCTACGCAAGGCGGTCGGCAAGGCGTACTTCAACGGACGGATGCCCACGCCCGATGAAGTCCGCGCGGCAACCGCGCATTGGGGCGCAGCGACCGCGCTCGCCCAGGAGCTATTGCTCCACGCGCAGCATCAGAAGACGCTCGCTGACGGATCGACCGTCGCACCGCCCGCCGCTCAGTCGCGTTCAACCCCCAAGCGCAAACCGCGCGCCCCTTCGACGACCTGACGCGCTACTTCTTGGCTTCCGGTTCCTTGACGAAGTTGGGCTTGCGCTTCTCGACGAACGCGCTGACCGCCTCCTTATGATGCCACGTGTTGAAGGTCATCATCTCGTAAGCGAGGCCTGCGTCCATGATCAGATTCGCCTGCGTCTTGAGCCACTTGTTGACGGCGAGCTTGCTCCAGCGGATCGCAAAGGTCGGCCCGTCGGCCAATTCCTGCGCCAGCTCTTGCGCTTTCGCCATCACCTGCTCGGGCGCAACGGCATAGTTCACCATCCCGATCCGGCCGGCCTCGGCGCCGTTGATGAAATTACCGCGCATCAGGAACTCCTTCGCGCGATGGGGTCCGACCAGCAGCGGCCAGATGACCGCGCCACCGTCGCCCGCGACCACGCCGACCTTGACGTGGGTATCGGCAAAGCGCGCCTTCTCCGACACGACGATGATATCGGAGAGCAGCGCCAGTGTGGCGCCGAGCCCGATCGCGTCGCCGTTGATCGCGCCAATGATCGGCTGCTCGACGTCGAGCATGTTCTCGACCAGCCGGCGGCCGTTAGCGGCGGTTATCGGGCCGCGTCCGCGCCCTTTGCCTTTTTTCGCGGAATCGACGAACCCGCCTTCCGCCATCCCCTTGATGTCGCCGCCGGCGCAAAACGCGCGACCGGCGCCAGTAAAGATGATCGCATTGACGTCGCCGTCAGCCGCCAGATCGATCCAGACCTGCTCGAGCTCATGATGCAGCGGGCCGTTGACCGCGTTGAGCCGGTCGGGCCGATTGATCGTCAGTGTGGCGACGCGCTCCGCAACTTCGACTTTAAGGAATTCGTACGCGCTGTAATCCATGGACATTGAGTATTGACCTCCGGGTTTTGCTGAACCTATACAACGAGCGGCCCGCGATAGCTAACGCCAGTTGCGTGAATGCGCTATGGTGGCGGGCGTCAGGAGGAGACCGATGTCGGCAGGAATCACAGGCATGGCGGGCAAGGTCGCGATGGTGACCGGCGCCGCCCAGGGAATCGGCCGGGCGATCGCAACCCGTCTCGCCACCGAGGGCGCCAAGGTCGCGATCGCGGATATCCAGGAAGAAGTCGCCAACGCCACCGCCCAAGAGCTGCGGGCGGCCGGCTGCACGGCGGTGGCCGTGAAGCTCGACGTGACGAGTCTCGCGAGCGCGCAAGCCGCCGCACAGAAGGTCGCGCAGGAATTCGGCGGAATCGACGTCCTGGTCAACAACGCCGGATGGGACAAGCTCGAACCGTTTATCGAGAGCACGCCGGAGACCTGGGACAAGGTAATCGCGATCAATTTCCGTGGCGTGATTCATTGCTGCAAGGCGGTCATTCCCCAGTTGCAGTCGCGCGGCGGCGGCAAGATCGTCTCGATCGCTTCGGACGCGGGCCGGGTCGGCTCGATGGGCGAGGCGGTCTATTCCGGCTGCAAGGGCGCGATTATCGCGTTCTCGAAAACCCTCGCCCGCGAGCTCGCGCGCAACAATATCAACGTCAACGTCGTCTGCCCGGGACCGACGGAAACCGCCCTCCTGCACGGCGTGATGGACAAGCAGCCCAAGGTGCTCGACGCGATGAAGCGCGGTATCCCGATGCGCCGCCTGGGCCAGCCGCAGGATCTGGCGGGTGCGGTCGCTTTCCTGGCGTCGACTGACGCGGATTACGTTACGGGGCAGGTAATCAGCGTAAGCGGCGGCCTGACGATGGTCGGCTGAGCGACGCGCGCAACCTGACGATAACTCGAATTAATTAAGGAGAAGCCAACGATGGCGTCGAAAGCCAACCTGGACCTGGAGAAAGCCAAACAAGTCGCGCAGACCGTGGTCGGCGACGTCGCGACCGTCGTGCACGGCGCGCTCTGTTACATCGGTGATCGCATGGGCCTCTTCAAGGCGATGATGGACGCCGGTCCGTTGACCGTCGAGCAGCTCGCGGCGAAGAGCGAATTGAACGCGCGCTACGTGCGCGAGTGGCTGGGCGCGATGGCCGCCGCGCATTACGTGGAATACGACGCGGGCGCCGACACCTATCTGTTCACGCCGGAGTACGCCGCGGCGCTCGCCGACGAGGATTCGCCGTTCTTCATCGGCAGTTACTTTCAGATGGCGCAGGCCGCCGTCACGGTTGCGCCGAAGGTCGCCGAGGCGTTCAAGAGCGGCAAGGGCGTGACGCAGGCCGAGTACCCGCCGTCGTTCTTCGAGGCCGCCGAGCGCAACTCCCGCACCCGCTACCTGCATAAGCTGCTGCGCAAGTGGATTCCGGCGATGCCGCAGGTGGTCGAGGTCCTCAAGGCGGGCGGCACGGGCGCGGACGTCGGATGTGGTGGCGGACGCGCCGCGATTATGATCGCGCAGGCGTTCCCCACCGCGCGCATGGTCGGTTACGACGTTCACGCGGAGTCGGTCGAACGCGCGCGACGCAACGCGCGGACCGCCGGGGTCGCCGATCGGGTGACGTTCGAGGTCGCCAACGGCGCGCAACTGCCGGCGGGTAAATTCGACTTCGTTTCGACTTTCGACGTCGTCCACGACGCGGTCGACCCGCTCGGCCTGATGGCGGGAATCCGCCACGCGCTGAAGCCCGACGGCACCTACCTGGTGCAGGAGGTCAACGTCTCCGATCAGGTCGGCGAAAACCTCCGTCCGATGGGCAAGATGGTCTACTCGGTAAGCACGCTCTACTGCATGACGACCTCGCTCGCCCACGGTGGCACGGGAATCGGCGTGGCGATGGGCGAGCGGAAGGCGCGCGAACTCGCCACCGGCGCCGGTTTCAGCCGTTTCACGCGGCTGCCGATCAAGGATGACTTCGCGATCCTGTACGAACTGCGCCCCTGATTCAGATCGCCGCGAGTTGCCTCGCCCCTCGTGGAACGGCAAGCTGCTGGGCGTACCAAGTGTGAGGGCGACTGATGAGTACCGCGAATACCAGCCGAACCCGCTCCGCGAAAGTCCGCGAGCGGGTGGGCCATCCGATTATCGATTCTGACGGCCACGTCGTCGAATTCGAGCCCGCGCTGCTCGATTATATCCGTGACGCCGGCGGCGTGAAGATTCTCGAGCGCTACAAGACCGCCTTTGATACGGCTTTCTATTTCCGCTGGAACCATCTGACGCCCGCGGAACGCCGGGAACAGCGGGCGCCGCGACCCGTCTTCTGGCCCTATCCCGCGAAAAACACCTACGACCGCGCGACCGCCGCCCTGCCGCGACTCCTCTACCAGCGGCTCGACGAGATGGGGCTCGACTTCACGATCCTGAATCCAAGCCAGGGACTCTTCGCGCCGCATATCGAGGACGAAGAGCTGCGCCGTGCCGTTTGCCGCGGTTTCAACAACTATCACGCCGAAATTTTCCGCGAGTACGCCGACCGGATCACGCCCGCCGCCTGCGTCCCGATGCATACGCCGGCGGAAGCGATCGCGGAGCTGGAGCACGCCGCGCAGCTCGGCTTCAAGGTCGCGATGATGGCCGGATTCGTCAAACGCCCGATTCCGGCTCTCGCCAGACAGGCGCCGGAAATGGCTCGCTATCTCACCTGGATGGACAACCTCTGCCTCGACAGCGCATACGACTACGATCCGGTCTGGGCCAAATGTATCGAGCTGAAGATCACGCCATCGTTCCATTCGTTTGGCCTCAACTGGGGGATGCGGACGTCGATCTCGAACTTCATGTACAACCAGATCGGCCATTTCGCGGCGGCCGCCGAAGGGATTTGCAAGGCGCTCTTTCTGGGCGGCGTGACGCGGCGCTTCCCCCAGCTCAAGTTCGCTTTCAAGGAGGGCGGCGTCGGCTGGGCGGTCAGTCTTTATTGCTCGCTTTACGAGCGCTGGCACAAGCGGAATCTCAAAACGCTCGACCAGGTTAATCCCCGGAATCTCGACCTCGAACTCTACCGCCAGCTTTGCCGCGAGTACGGCGACAGCTTCACGCAGGGGCGGCTCGACGGCGCGCTCGTGCTCTCGGAACTCGAAGGTGGTGGCGGCGGCGATCCGTCGGAGTGGGATGAATGGCGCCACTGCGGAATCGAGCGGGCGCGCGACGTCTACGACCGCTTCATCCCGAATTTCTTCTTTGGTTGCGAAGGCGACGACCGGGTGACTTCGTGGGCCTTCGACGCCAAACGCAATCCGCTCGGCGCGCGGCTCAATGCGGTCTACGGCTCCGACCTCGGTCATTATGACCTGCTCGATATGCGCGACGCGGCGGTCGAAGCCTACGAAGGGGTCGAGCACGGCTTGATGACGGAAGACGATTTCCGCAACTTCGTTTTCACTAATCCGATCAAGCTGCACTGCGGGATGAATCCGCAATTCTTCGAAGGTACCGTCGTGCAGGATCAGGCGCGCAAAGTGCTCGCCGCAATGACGCCCGACACCCCCCGCACATAGGTTTCTTGCGCATGCGTTGAACGACGGCCGAAACCGCCGAGGATGGAGTCCGGTCCGTAAAGCTAGGACAAACCCATGATCATTTTTAAGGAGATGGGCCCATGCCTGACCCGGAAAAATACGAAACTCTGGTTCTAGGAAGCGGAGAAGCCGGTAAGTGGACGGCCTGGACGATGGCCGATGAGGGTCATCGCACGGCAATGGTCGAGCGGAAATGGCTCGGCGGTTCGTGCCCGAATATCGCGTGCTTGCCGAGCAAGAACGTGATCTACTCCGCGCGAATAGCATCGCTGGCGCGGCGCGGCGCCGAATTCGGACTAGAAATGGACAAACTCCGAATCAACATGGCCGGCGTCCAGCAGCGCAAACGCAAGATGGTCGAAGCGGAACATCAGTTCCATGCCAAGCGTACCAAGGACGCCGGAATAGAATTGATCATGGGTGAAGGCCGCTTCGTTGCTCCGAAAACGGTCGAGATCGCGCTCAACGATGGCGGCAGTCGGCGGATTGTTGGCGAGCGTGTGTTCCTCGACCTGGGTTCGCACTCGGCGATGCCCAATGTTCCCGGGCTGAACGCGGCGAATCCGATGACCCATATCGAAGCGCTCGAGCTAGATCGCCTGCCACGTCATCTCACAGTGATTGGCGGCGGCTACATAGGCCTTGAACTCGCGCAGGCGGTACGGCGGTTCGGATCGGATGTGACCGTGATCGAACAAGGCGCGCAGCTTGCCGAGCGGGAAGATCCTGACGTTGGCGCGGCTCTCCTTGATTTGTTTCACGACGAAGGAATCGAAGTGTTGCTCGGCACCCACGTGTCTCAGGTTGAAGGACTTTCAGGCAAAGAGGTTCGGGTCCACGCAAAAAACGGCGCCGGTGAACGGATCATCGAAGGGACCCATCTACTCGTCACCGTCGGTCGGACGCCTAATACGCGGGGAATCGGACTGGAGCAAGTCGGCGTCGTGCTCGACGTGCGTGGATATATCATGGTAAACGACCGGCTGGAAACGACGGCATCCAATGTGTGGGCGATGGGCGATTGCTCGGGCAGTCCGCAATTCACACACGTCGCGTACCACGACTTCCGCGTCGTACGCGACAACTTGAAGGGCGGCAATCGAACTACGAAGGATCGCATCGTGCCGTTCTGCATGTTCACCGATCCGGAACTGGCGCGCGTCCGCCGCAACGAGACCGAGGCGAAGCGCGACAAAATCGAATATCGCGTCGCGAAACTGCCGATGGCGAGTGTGCTCCGCACGGAGACAATCGCCGAGCCGCGCGGCTTCATGAAGATGCTGATCGGCAAAGAGCGCGACGAAATTGTTGGCTTCACCGCGTTTGGTATCGAGGCAAGCGAGCTGATGTCGGCGGTTCAGACGGCGATGGTTGGGCGACTGCCGTACACCGTGTTGCGCGACGCGATCTTCGCTCACCCGACAATGTCCGAGGGGCTGGTCTTCCTTCTCCAACAAGTCGAGAAACGCAAGAGCGAATCGGACGCGGGACGGCAAAAGTTGGAGCGGAAGTCAAAGTAGCCTTTGTTGAAATGCTCGAATTGAACGTGCCGAGTTCCGAACGGGAATTCCAGATAAGAGACTTGCGAACACAGGAAGTTCCATTAGTGAGAGTCAGGCAAAGCCCGTCGAGTTGAAGCCGCGGAGTTGCTCTCCGCTGGCCTGCACCCCGAAAACTCCGCCGAAATGAGGTAGAGTCCCGTGGGGTTGATCGTGTCGCGATTACCTCAGCGAGCGAATGGAATTTCCCGCTGCGGACGCGGAGGGTGTTCAATCTCTCTTTGCTAGACGATAAAGCATGTTATCGTCTATGAAATCGCGGGTGGCTACAGCGCCGGCATGGATGCGGTATGAACGGGATCGTTCCGTTTAAGGGTGGTCAGCCCCAGGCCGCCGGGGCGCCGAAATTCTGGTTCGGGCTGGCGGGAACGCGGTCTTCGCAGCATGGCGTCAGGATTACAATCACCTGCGACCACACGGCAGCCTCGGCGCCTTGACACCGACCGAGTTCGCGATGCTTAACAGACCGGAAG
>JBKQPD010000138.1:0-7727 GCA_052145175.1 Binataceae bacterium (SeqCode)
CGCTCCTGCTATCCGTCTCCATGGCGTCATCCTCCGGCACCCGCCGCCAAGCGGGTGTGAGTTGTGGCTCAACTCGCCGGATCTTGACGCCTTTTCACTTTTTCCACCAACTTCGCGACACTACCTCGCCATTAACCAGACTTCGATTTTTGATCTTGCTTCTAGCATCGTAGTCAATATCTGAAACGGGAATCCGAGCCTATTACGGCATTGTCAAATTCGGGACCAATTCCTGTAAACGAAGTAGTCCCCTGGGAGACTCCGTTTCGTGCTGAACAACGGCGCTCGTTTCTGCGCTGATCCTGATTCCATTTTCGAAAGGCCTTTACGGGTTTCGCGCGCTCCCCTGTTAGGGGTACGGGGGTCAACTAAGAGATCGAGGCGAATCCAAAATCGAGCCCTAACCGTCCGCTCCAAGTGGATCAGTTGACGCCTCTTGGCGCATAAACGGCTCAGCTGCGATGTTGAAGGAAGCGATGGCGATGTTGCTGCGAGTCATTTCACGATGCTGCGCTGCTACACGGTTTTGACGAAGCCGAGCAGATCGACGGATGCCCTCTGCCAGCCGAAGTCGGCCCTTCGGAAACGTCAGTGTTCAATCCGATTGAGGTTTGCTAAGCCGTCTATTCCAACAAGCCGAACCGGCGGAATCTCGAAGACGGCGCCGGTCTCCATCATTCGCGGTCGTCGGATTGGAGGCCTATTATACAAGCGCGGACACGGTCGTTATGCCGCGACACGAAGCCTTCGACCATCCGGAGTTTTATTGCTTATTCTGCCTACCTCAGCCACAGATGCTGTGAAGCACCTAGCAATCCCGCGCTTAGCAAATTGATGGATAGCCGCTGCTGCCGTGGAATTTAATACGCTCGATCTTAACGATGACGTAACACTTCTGAAACATTAAGCGTAAGCGGGATGTAAGCAAGATTGGTTAAACTGACTGGCCGACTTACGAGACCGACGGTGTTGCCGTCGCGAATGAGCGACGTGATCAAAGAGAATCGCTGGCGCGGTTCTCGCTGACAACGTCTCGGAATCACCGTTCGACAATCGGATCATGTCGGGAAGGCGAACCGGTTCAGTGCCAATAGCCGCGATCCATCTTGTGAACATACTTGGCCAAACTTTGCGAAAAGCCACAACAAATAGGAAAAATCAATGGCAGCGTTACTGAAAACGGCCGACGGGTTTGATCCGGATACTGTGATCGATTGCCAAATCTCGGAGTTGCATTACGGAATGTTCAAGGCGCTCCGCGACGTTACGTTGAAGATCAAGCGAGGTACAGTCACCGCTTTCATTGGACCCTCAGGGTGCGGCAAGAGCACTGCCTTGCGCTGTCTCAACCGCATGAACGACTTGGTCCGAGGCTTCCGTTTCAAGGGGCGCGTCCTTTTCCAGGGTCAGGACATCTACGCCAGCAAAATTGATCCAGTGTCGGTGCGCCGGCATATCGGAATGGTCTTCCAGCAGCCCAATCCTTTCGCGATGAGTATCTTCCGGAATGTAGGCTTCGGGCTTCGCCTCAACCGGTACAAAGGCAACCACGGGCAGAAAGTCGAGCAGGCGTTACGCAGCGCGGCACTGTGGGATGAGGTCACGAATGGACTGTCGCTCTCCGGCGGCCAGCAACAACGCCTGTGTATCGCCCGCGCGATCGCAACCGAACCGGCCGTTCTGCTGATGGACGAACCATGCTCCGCACTCGATCCGGTGGCCACTCATCGGATCGAGGAGCTGATGCACGAGTTGAAGAAAAAGCATACAATCGCGATTGTCACCGATAATCTACAACAGGCGAAGCGCGTGGCCGATATGACCTGCTTTCTTTACGTCGATACGTCGGCCGGCGGGCGGACGGGCTATATGGTCGAGTATGGCGAGACCGCCCAGATTTTCGACGACCCTAAGGCGCCAGAGACTCAACGATACATTCGTGGCGAATTCAGCTGAGAACGGTCGAAACTCCCGCCAGGCTTAGCCAACGAGGGTATGGTACGCGGCGAGATCAACAAACACCGCCGCCGCCACAACCGTAGTCACAAACCGTTAGATCCCCCACTGCTATAGGTGCCGCCAAATCAGTCCTGGGTTGGAAGAATGTGCCACGATGGCACTTGAGCTAAAACCTTGCAGGGGAAGCCGTTTAATCTAGGGAACGAGTTGGAATTGGAAAGAAAAAAAGGAAATCTCGGTTGAAAATGAAAATTCCGGCTCTGGCGATCCGCGAGACATTCGACGCGATTCCTCACCGGTTGGAGCGCCACGCGCGCCACCTGCGTGGCGCGGTCAAATCACATGATCCTGCCACCACAAAGCATTGACCAATGACGGCTGAACAGGAACCAAAAACAAGCGAAGTCGCCAGCGAGCGCGAATGGCCCAAGTTCATGGCCCGGATGATGGAAGACATCACACGCTCTGAGTTGCATCGATTCGAGGCGAATCTTGCTGCGGCGCTCAGAATAGCGGTAGATCGCGCGATCGCGAACCTGTTTCTGCTTGCGTCAGCCGTGGTTGGAGGTGGCTGCCTGATAGCTGCCTTGGTTTTGCTCTTGGGTCAGTGGCTCCCATGGTGGTTGAGCTTTGCGCTTCCAGGCCTGGCTATTGTTGGGATCGGGCAGATCATCTACGCTCGCCACAAGAAGCCGGCGAGATTCTACGGCGCCTGAAGGGCGGGAAAGAGCACCTATTCGATTTACGAGGGCGGCAGTCACCAAGGACCATACGACCGGTATCGCGCGGGGCTCCAGCGGCAACGCCAACATCCCCGCTCCACGGTTTCGACCAATTTCCCCACCACCACCGACGCCCATCAAACCGCCATTCCCGCATCCGGCATCTATCAGGCCTTGTAACTTGACAATTGCGATTTAATGCGCTCGCTGATCTCGCACAACGCGAAGTAAAGTCCATTGACTCTCCTGGAGGTCCTGCGATGTATCGGCGTCTATCGCTCATATTGCTTGTCGGCGCCGGGCTTCCAGCCGAGGGCTTTCGCAGCAGATACACAAAGGCTTTAACCGCCGCCGCGTTCATCAACCCTATCGCCGCCAGCACCACGCGCTCACCGAAGTGCACCCAGTCGGGTCCTTCGTAAACGGATCAACGTCCTGATCCGCTATGGCCTCGGGAAGGCGTGTTAATGAACGAAAGATTGACCGAGGAGAATCCGGTGTGGAGCTATGAACGAGGAGCAAGTCCATGGTGCGTTTCGCTGAAGCGGATGTTTGTCGCGAGAAATGGGGGAAGACTCAATGGCGGGTATGATCCCATTAACGGACGCATCTCGACGGCCGGGACGTTTTCCCGTCGTCACCACGGCAATCATCCTTGTGAACGTGTTCGTCTTTGTGTTGGAACTGATGGGTGGCGACGCATTTGTAGATCAGTGGTCGGTGATCCCCGCCGAAATTGTCGCAGGCCACCATTGGGTCACCATCGTGACGGCGATGTTCATGCACGCCAGTTGGATGCACATTATAGGCAATATGGTGTTCCTATGGGCATTCGGCCCGGAGGTCGAGGACGCGATGCGGCGGCCACAGTACTCGGCGTTTTACCTGGTCAGCGGTTTGGCCGCTTCGCTGGCGCAGATCGTACTCATGCCCGGTTCCACCGTTCCCAATCTGGGCGCCAGTGGCGCGATTGCGGGTGTGATGGGTGCCTTTCTGGTCACCTACCCTCATGATCAGATACGCACGCTGCTCCTGTTAGGCTGGTTCACCCGTATTACTTTTATTCCCGCGGCGCTTTTAATAGGACTTTGGTTTCTGATTCAGCTCTTCAGTCAGGTCGGCTCCGTGGCAGATGTACAGACGGGCGGCGTCGCTTACGCGGCGCACGTTGGCGGGTTCATCTTTGGGGCGGTTACCGCACGAATCTTTGAGAGTTCCCGACGCATCTCCCAATGGGAAACCTGACCATGTCGTTTAACTAATCTCCCATCAGATATTCGGCGAGTATCTGAAGGTTCGTGCGTTTGGGAACGAAAATCCCTTTGGTCTGTATGTCGTCATTCTGCATCGTCCCGATAGCGCCGTGTCCAGGTTTCTTAAAAGACTTACGGCCGACGTCGAGGGTGTGTACCACGGGAGAAGCCAGGTCGTCGAGGAGACAGCCCGGCAAGAGCTGCTGCTGCTCGGCATAGTACCGCCTGTCGCACTAAAGCGTTAATTTGTTTTGAGACTCCTGAGGCAAGTTTCGCTACTGGATGACAGCCGCGTTGCACAAGAATGCCCGACTCTCGGCCGCGGCGGCCTACATTAACGTCTGAGATAACCGAGCGATGAATGGTGCCGCGGGCCTACTCGCGGCGCGCAGCGTGTTGGGCGGCAACGTAGAGGGCCGTCTGAATCCCTGCGATTGCGCACAAGAGCTGGTCGACCGACATGACAACCTGTTCGAGGGAATGGAGCTCGAATCCCGAATCGGTGCCGGGTTCGACTTCCACACAGAAGTGCTCGATGGCCTGCGCTGCATGATCGAGCGCTTGCACTGTCGCCTCAGCCACCTGTTGTTTCGAAGCCATCTCTTGTGATCCTCCTCGCTCGCAAGTTGACGCCGTTTAATCCTTAGGCACAGCGGCTGATTTCGTCAATCCGGCGTGGCCCCTTTTGATAGTCTGATTTGGCCCCACCCCGACGGGAGTTAAATAACCTTTATCCGCCGCCGCCTTGAGGCGGGGGCGGCGCGGTAATCAGGATTTTTTGCGTTTTTCGAGAGTCCTCCTGACGCGATAGGATTCGGTGCCGGTTTCGATGATATGGGCGCGGTCGGTAGTGCGGTCGACCAGCGCCTTGCAGAGCCGGGCGTTGGGGATGACCTGGGTCCATTCCGAGAAGGGCAGGTTAGTGGTCAGGATTGTTCCCCGTCAGCGCAAGTTGGACAAAAAGGCGTGATTGAGGAAGAGAGGAAATTGAGCTCATCTTAATCGCGAAGGAGCGGCGATGAGATCGAAAGCGGAGCTGCATTCAGAGGCGGCAGAGGGACCGTTCGCGATATTCGGCGAGCGACCCGGCGCCAGTATTCAGCTGAAGAGAAGTTCCGGATTGTGATTGCGGGATTGCGCGGTGAGGACAGTGTCGCCGAGCTGTGCCGCAAGGAGGGCATCAACCAGAATCTCTATTACCGCTGGTCCAAGGACTTCCTGGAGGCCGGCAAGAAGCGGCTGGCAGGCGACACTGCCCGTGAAGCGACCAGCGACGAGGTCAAGGCGATCCAGGCGCAAGCGCGTCAGCTCAAGGAGCTGCTGGCTGAAGTAGATCAAGGTTCCCATGTTCCGGCTTTCGACCCTGTGGTCCTTTAGGCGGCGTGCTCTAGCCCTGGCGATACTGGACGACGGGCATGAAGGAGTGAGCCGTCGTCGGATCCAACGGGTGGCTCCATCAGCCAGCAATATCAAGGCTGGCCGATTCGGATCGCGAGTACTCCCAGCCCCATCTGGCCTTGCGGGAGCGTTGGCAAACTAAATACAGAGCCTTCCGACGCACGCTTCGTTGTCTCGCCATAGGACATGCGATAGCCCGGCCCATCGATGATGGCGATGTCCGGTACAGTTCAGACCATCAGCTCTTCCGGCGCGCCGGCGGAACCCGGTGCACTTGGACGGTCCCCTTCGACCCAAGCTCCTTCCTCAGGTCGGGTGGCATTGCAGCCACCGGTCAAACGCCAGCAGACGAAAAAGATTCGATTACTCAGATCATCTCTTCCTCCTTCGTCGTCATGGCGCACTGAAATCGGTTTGCCACAACTGATTAATCGCGGTGGTCGGCTGCGCGAAGTGGTCGGCGGCCTTCAGCAGGATAAACGCTGGACTGGTGATCAGGTCGTGGGCTTTCAGCAGCCGGTAGACCGAGGCTTCGGAAACAAAGTACTGCTGCTGGTCAACGAAGGTGGTGGCCAGCTCGCGCGGTGACAGCTCCGGCTGTTTGAGGGCGAGTTCCACCACTGCCTCAGCCACCGGCGCGGGGAGTTTGTTCCCAGACGCGGCGCGGCGCCGACTGGCCATCTTTCCAGGGCCCCGGCGTCGCGCGCCAAATAACGCTCGTACTTTTGGGGGTCACTCCAATCTGGATCAGTTCTTTAGCGTTATCTCTACCAGTTTGCATAAGTCGTTTCATGCGGAAGATGGTAAAAGGAATAATTTACTTCCACGGTGCTGAAGCGGTCAGCATAAAATGAGAGCCACCTGCGCGAGGGCAGGTCTTGTGGGTAGAAATTCCCCTACCAGTCGTAGTAGTTCCAGCCGGACGTTCCAACAAGCAAGCGGGCCATACCGTTGTCTGCTGTCCTTAAAATCTGTTCAACGCGACGGCTTCGACCTCGATCAACTCGACCGCATGGGGCCTGCATTATCGGCTTCGATTATCAGAGGTCGGCGCTGCCGACCCCACATACTGGGAAGGCTGTCGAAGATCCCGGCGCAAGCGGTGCCGCAGCTCTTGCAACGGCCGTCGGCGGTCAAATCCCAGGACGTGATGTCGTACCAATCTCGGCCGATCACGCGCGACGCGCAGGCGTGGCAGTATGTGCTCTGGCCGGCCTCGTCACGAACGTTGCCGATATAGACGTGGCGAAGTCCCACGCCGCGTGCGATGGCCCGTGCCGCCGCGAGCGTCGCAGCTTGGGTGGGTGGCCGGTCGAGCATCTTCCAGTCCGGATGGAAGGCCGTGAAGTGCAGGGGCACGTCGGGGCCGAGATGTTCGAAGACCCAGGCGCTCAGCGCCTCGAGTTCGGCGGGCGAGTCGTTTTCGCCCGGGATCACCAGCGTCGTGATCTCGAGCCACACGGGGGTCTCATGCTTGAGGTAAGCGAGCGTGTCGAGCACGGCGCCAAGCGAGCCGGTGCAAAGCTTCTTGTAGAACCCTTCCGTGAAGCCCTTGAGGTCGATATTGGCAGCGTCGATATGACGATAAAACTCCCGCCGCGGCGCGTCGCACATGTAACCCGCTGAGACGGCGACTGTCTTCACACCCCGCTCTCTGCAAGCTTCGGCGACATCTATTGCATATTCGGCGAACACGACCGGATCATTGTAGGTGAAAGCGACCGAGCGGCAGTTGCTGCGGACGGCCGCGCTCGCGATCGCCTCCGGCGACGCCTCATCCGTAAGCCTGTCAAACTCCCCCGCCTTGGAAATGTCCCAGTTCTGGCAGAACTTGCAGGTCAGATTGCAGCCTGCCGTCCCAAATGACAGCACCGGGGACCCTGGCAGAAAGTGATTGAGCGGTTTTTTCTCGATAGGATCGATGCAGAAGCCGGACGAACGGCCGTAGGTCGTCAGCACTATCCGGCTGCTGCGCCGGGCCCGAACGAAGCAGAGGCCTCGCTGGCCGTCGTGGAGTTTGCAGAAGCGTGGGCAGAGATCGCAACGAATCCGGCCATCGTCGAGTGGATGCCAGAAGCGTGCCTCAAAATCCTTTTGCTGAATACTCATAACAGACATATTAGCATGAATTTGCCCGCTGATTTCGGTCGCTTCCGGGAGTGTTCAGAAGGGATGAGTCGACGGGCAATCGCGCGATTTGGACAGTCCCATCGGGTGGCAGATGAGGTGATGAGACCGCCTAACGATTCCGATCTGCTGCGCCCGAAGAGCCGAGGTTCCCGCGGCAACTATGGTCTCTGACGAGCCTTGATCCGCCGTTGCAGGTGACGCAACGGATCTCGGCGCTTGTCAACCGCAATTGCCAGCCGCGGGCGCTCACCTTATACTCCGCCAG
>JBKQPD010000139.1:0-6136 GCA_052145175.1 Binataceae bacterium (SeqCode)
GCCGCTTGCTTGTGTGGTTTCTGGGAACGCTGTCCTTAACCGTCGTCAATGGTAACGCCTGGGCGTTGGCCGCCATTCCGATCGTACTCCTGGTGGGCCGTGTCGCGCTTCGCCTCCCTCGCCTGACGTGGGTGTTCTACGCGTTTTATCCCGCGCATTTGCTGATGCTCCTGGGCGTTCGATTGGAGTGGTTTTGAGCGCCCTCCCCATGGCGGACGCCGCCCTTGTGGATGTCTGTCGTCCGGCTTGCGCAAAAAGAGACTTGACCAACCAAAATCGCCATGTATCTGATGGAGTCGCGGAGTGACCCCGAACAAGCGCAAACCGGTTCGCGAACCAGCGGCGATGCGCAGCCGCTCCTCACCTCCGCCCGGTCCACAACTCGCCGAGATTCGCGCGGAGTTCCAAGCCGCCATCTCGAAGCTCAAGGCATTGGGGTGCGAGGACTCGATGGTTTTAGTCGAGTTCTGGCATGCGCTTGATTGCGTTAACGAGGAAGACTGCAGTGATGTTTAGTCACTTGCTCAGGATACGTCAGTGCCAATGTCGGTGTATTAGCTCAGACTCCGTCTGATAACAGGTGTCAGATTTCGCAAGGTCCAAGGCAGTTTCGCGGTCCGCTTAGCCCGGGGTTTTTCGTCGCGACCCACCCCGCCCGCGCGCACGCCGGGCACCCCGGGGCACGCGATGGATAAAGACGCGCCGGTGCCGCCGGTCGGCCTACGATTCTGCGGGCGGGGTCGTGATCGCCTTGTGCAGGAGATCCGCAATCAAGTAGCAAGCGTGAGAGTCGTTGCTTACGCGGATGGCATCGCCCTCAAAGGGCCCCTTCGGCATGTTCATCCCGGCGACGATGCCCTCGCCGTTAAAGTCGATGTGGCCGATCGATTCGAGCCATCCCGATTCCTGTCCGTTCGGGGGATTGACGCGCTCGCATACGACACGCCCCTTGAATTCATCGCCGAGGAAACAAAAAGTGAATCGCGCAGTAGTGCCCGCTAACGTAACATTGAAGTACCGATCCTCGATGAGAGGGCCAACCTCAATTCCTCGGAGTTTTCCGCCCATCAGTAGCGGAGTGCCCACCTTGTAGAATTCCGCAAAAAGGCCGTGCAGCTTCGCGTATCGCGCCGAGAGCCTTTCCAATTCTCCGTAAATATCGTCCATAATCGTCACCCCTTATTGAATCGCGCCGGGACCACGGGCACCCCGGCGCATATCGTCAGCTCCTTACTTTGCATGTATAGCGCGGGTAGTCATCGCCCTTTGACCGATTATTCTCCCACTGCAGCGGCTGGAGATTCGACAGGTCATCCGAACCCTGCCGGGTCAATGGAACTATGTGGTCGATCTCCCAACCGTACTTCGACGTCTCACCATAGGAATTGCGGAAGATAAGAGCGCCGCACGCATCCCGGCGCGCCATGTTGGGGGCGTACCCGGCCGCAACCTCACCCTTTCGCCACACTGCCTCAATTGTCGCGGCATCGAAAGTACTGCCACTCTTGTTGAACCCGGGTTTTCGCATTGAAGCTACCATAAAAACCTCCGATAATTGCGTTACTTAAAAAGTTGAATCCGGCGGTTCTACCCAACCGGAGCACCTATCGACGTGTCGCCCCATTAGAGCTACACTTGAGCCAGTTCACGCAATTGAGGCCGATTATGTTGGACTAACGCGACGCATCAGCTGTATGTCTGGTCACCCATACTAATACTCGATACACGAAACTGCGTCAAGCGGACAACATACGAATGATTAATTTTGGCAAAGCACTAAGATCCTTTCGCGACGCGCGGGGGCTTTCCCTTCGCGAGTTAGCAGCCATTACCGGCGTGGACCATGCGTACATCCATCGACTTGAGATCGCAGACAAAACAGCACCGTCAACGGAAATGATCGAAAAGCTCGCACGGGGACTGAAGCTGTCGCCTTACAAAAAGCGGCTACTGGGGCTACTGGTAACGGTGAAGACGATGGATGACGGGTTATTCGAACTAGCTTGCGCGGATTCGACCGATCTGGAAAACGTTGAGGCGCTGGCGCGGATGAGCTTCCGCGGGAACCAGCCGAGGTCAATCGCCGATTGGAAAACGATGCTGTCCCGTTTGGAGCAAATGACCGGTGGCGGAGATAACCGAACTGACAGTGAGAAATAGGGCGCTGGAGCTTCAGCGCGCAGCCGGCATCGATGCGGTACCGGTGGATGTCACGCGGTATCTGGCCGCTTGTAATGCGGAGCTACGAATCAGCGACGACATGCCCAACGACCAAGCGGGTCTAGTATTTCCCTGGAGATCGAAGTTCATCATCTCAGTCAACAAGAATCACACACCCGAACGTCGCCGGTTTACGGCCCTCCATGAGTTGGCCCACGTATACCTCGGATTGCCGTCCAGTCACGGCGGAACGATGTCGAACGAAGCGCTGCTACGCTACGCTTCTCGCTCCCGAGAAGAGGTGCTGTGCGATCTGTTCGCTGCGGAGTGCCTGTTGCCACGATCATTCTTTTTGCCTGATTGTCGTGAGCAGACCTGCTGCATCAGGTCCGTTGACGCACTTGCGGGAAAATATGAAGCCTCTCTCCTTACGACGGGCTCAATGTTCGCCGCTTGCACCGATGCAATGTGCGCGTGGGTCCTTACGGAGGCCGGAAGGATTCGATTCGTCTCAGTATCAAAGTCGCTGAAAGAACTCGGCTTCTGGGTAGACCTGGGCGTCGAGATACCCAGACGGAGCCTCCTCGGCCAGTACCAGCACGGCGAATCGACACGAACCTATGACGAGGTGCCAACCTGCGTTTGGACCAATCGAGATTTACGGGGCGTCGACTTCTTTTATGAAGAAATCGTCGTCCTGCCTACTTGGTCTCAAGCGGTATCGCTCATATGGGTCGATGAGACCGCTGTGCGCGATGCCGGCGACCACGAACCCTCGGAGGACGATGAACTCCTTCCCGAACTGGACGGACAGCTCACCTTTCATAAGCGAGTGCGCCGAAGGTAACAGCGTAACCATAACTGATCGACCGTGATCCAACCCCCTATGCTACGGTCGCTAAGCTCCGTTGTGGGGCGGAGGCCTCGCTGCAATGCCGATAAAGCAAACCAAGAGAACCAAACAGCATTTCGCCGGATTGAAGGCGACGGAAACGAAGCGGCGTTTGGCTGACGAACGCGGCTATAGGTGGGCGAAGCCTTGGCGGGACACTCACATGCCTGCCGCAGGCGCCGAACACTACGTCCTCGCCCAGCTCATGTTCCGCGATATCGACGCTTTCAAGTGCGAGCGCGGGCGTGCAGGAATCGATGTCGTCGTCGCCGACACAAAACGCGGCACATCTGTCGGACTCCAAGTCAAGAGCCGCTACTACCGTAACGCAACCGGCTTTCCCATTAAGGAACCGAAAGCCGACTTTGTCATCTTCGCAAAACTGAATCTCGACTCTAGCAGCCTGTCGGACTGGGGTTTTGGTTGAACGGAAAAGCAGACAACGCGCGTAGGTTCATGTCGATTTTGATCGATATTGATGGGCCAATGGGTCGTGATGCCCGCTCAGCAGGGCTGCATCGCGAACATTCGCTTGATGTTCCAGCTCATCGTCACCAAATTCCATTCGCCTTTGACGTTTTTCAGGCCCCGCAGCAGACATTGGCGATAGCCCATTACCGATTTGATGATGCCGAACACCGGTTCCGGGGTCTGCTTGCGCAGCCCGTACAGTTCCTTCCCGCGTGGCGTGCGCAATCGATGCGCCATTTTCTCCAGTGGCGTGGCCGAGTCGGGCGGGGATTTGGGCGCTGCGGCAAAGCGCTGCTTCCAGCTCACGTGATGGCGGCTGCGCCCCATCGCGATCAACGGCTCGATATTCGCTGCCTCGCATTGTTCGACGTTGCTCTGGCTCAGATACCCGTTGTCGGCGAGCAGGCACTCGGCGCGGCCCAGTTCCTCGGGCAGCGCCTGGATCTTCTCGATCATCGGCACGAGTTGCTCTTTGTCGTTAGCCGCCTGGGTGACTTCCGTGGCCAGGATCAGCATGCTGTCGGTCGCCACGACCGCCTGGGCGTTGTAACACTGATCAAAGCCGCCACCGGCGACTTTCATGATGCGCGACTCTTCATCCGTCAGATTGACCTGATCCTTGTCTTTCACGCCGCCGGTGGGCGGTTCGGGCGGGCGACCGCGCGATTTTTTGCCGGTACGCTTCTCGTGTTCGGCGCGCGCGGCGAGTTTACTTTGATGTTCGGCTTGCTCGCGCGCCAAGCGCTCCTGGGCTCGTGCCTCGATCTTCGCTTTCGCCTCAGCGATTGCCGCCAGGCGCGACTCGCGCCGTTCCAGCTCCTGCGGGATCGACATCCCGTCGGGGATATCCCGCGCATCCGCCCGCTCGGCGAGGCGCAACAACTGCTTGACCTCGCGCTTGAGCTGCTTCTCGATCTTCTTGGCATGTCCGTAGGACAACGCACTGTGCCGGCTCGCATTGGCATGCAACTTCGTGCCATCCAGAGCCACGGTGCCAAGCTTGAGCATTCCCATCGTACCCGCAAGCTTCAACACCTCGACGAACAAGGGGCCAAGCTGCGACACAAAGCGCTTGCGAAAGGCCGCGATCGTATCGTGATCGGGATGCTCGTTGCCCGCGATGTAGCGAAACGCCACCGAGTCGTACGTCGCGCGTTCAATCGCCCGGCTCGAGAACACCTTGGTCGCATACCCGTACACCAGCAGCCCCAGCAGCATCGCCGGGTGATACGAGGCCGAGCCCGATCCGCGATAAGCTTTGATCAGTTCCGACAGATCCAATCCGTCGATCACTTCCACCACGAAGCGCGCCAGATGCCGCTGTGGCAGCCACTCATCCACCGAGGGCGGCAGCAAGAATCCGGTGTCGCGGTTGATCGGTCGAAAGTTGTTCATGGCTACCGTCAAAGCTAAGAGAACTGCCAATGATTATCGCGTATTTCCAACGATTAAGTCCGACAGGCTGCTAGTACCTCGAAAGATGGAGTGCGCGCGCCAGAGTGCTTCGTGTTTCCAGCAGCGGTTGTCCGCCGCGTAATCGAAGTTGGCCCGAGCGGCCAGTGGCCTAAGTGTCACCTGCATAAGATCAGGAACGTGGAGAACTACAAGGAAGCCTGGAGTCTGATCGAGAAAGCGTTGAAGGCTAAGCGGAAGCCAGCGGCGGCGCCGAGCCGCATCCGCACCAAAAGACGCTAATCGCGCGCCGATCCATCCCCGGCATCTGATAGTGGATGAGTAGAATCGCGTGTGGCGATTGCTCATATACTTCGCGCATGCCTTACCAACCTAGCCGATCTTACGCGCGAATCACGTCCAAGGATCTGGATCGGCTCAGCGCCCTTGCCGCATTGGATCGCGCCGACCTTTTTCACCGCAAGCGGGGTACTGGTCGCCTATACGCCAATCGGCTGTTCGCCGTGGCGCTGTGCCAAGGCGCAGCGTTACATTTCATCGACGGTAAGAACGGGGTGAAGGATCTCGATGTCTGGAGCTTCTATGTGGAGCAGCCAGACCGACCTTTTCCCTATCGCCGTCGAGGGCAAGTGGATTTCGGCGACCCTAAATTTGGGACTTCGGATGACCGCCCCGATTTCGTCGGCCGCAGGGTAGATCTGATCGGTCGCTCTCTAATTGGTGTAGACCGCACAAAGCCGGTGGAGGCGCTGCGGCACTACCTGCGAACCGGCGCGACGGAATCGGCGCGCTGTCTTGCTAAAAAGGCAGTGGTCATGCTCGATCCTCCGAGCTTGCGCGGACAGATCATTTGGCCCGAGAGACTAGGCGGTGCAGGTTCCGGGCGGGAGCCGATCGGGACCGTCAAGGCGGGCTTGGATCGATCCTACCCGGGTAACCGGTCGCGGTTCGCGGGGATCGGCCCGCTACGAGGCCTACCAGAGACCGGTATCGACCTTCGCCCGCGTCAACATCGCCGAGCGTTCCCACAGGGCCTTAGCCAGGGCGCGATCCTGCGACAGCGCATTGGGCACCGCCTCCTTGCCTTCCTTGAAATAACGTCCGGTCACCGTTGCCAGCGCGGGGGAGGTCGCAACATGCAACGTGGTCCGGGCGCCTTGCTCCGGGCTCAGGAGGAACTGCCGGATCAAGGGCGACAAC
>JBKQPD010000140.1:0-8734 GCA_052145175.1 Binataceae bacterium (SeqCode)
GTCGGGCAAGCGGCTTTCTTGGTGAAAAACTGCTTTGTTTAACTGATGATTTTGTAAATGAATCGATTTAATTTAGGATTTTAAGTCCTCTGTGTCTGCCGTTTCACCACCCCGGCCGGTCCCGCATGGCCAATGCGCGGATTTTCTCAATGAACCCTCCGCTCGTGCAAGCGCCTCCCCTTCCGCTTGATTCGACTGACAGTTCAACCCGCCGACGACGGTAAACATCCGCCGGCTTTCCTGCGTCTATTCATTGGGAAAATCCGGCAGAGCGCGGCAACCGGACGAAGTCCCGGCGGTTGACGCAGCTTGGCCCAGGCCGCCGCGAAAGCGCATCATTGATGCTGGTGACACGATTCGAAATTCACTTCGCCGCGCTGTGCCTGATCGCGACCATCGCGGGATGCGCGATTGCAGAGGCGCCGATCAAGACGACGTCGCAAATCGTCGCGACGCCGCAGCCCGGCGAACTTGACGTAAGTTCGCAGCCCGGTGCTTTGATCGGTGACGTCCAGCCGGTCTACGTCTCGATTGCCAATGGGAGCGATACGCCGCGCTCCGTCGTGCCGAGTCAAATCTTTGCCCTCGACGCAACCGGGAATCGGGTGGCGCCCCTGCCGGCTGGCGAGGCGGCCCGCCAGGCCGGTGGTTCCGGTGAATTGAAGGCGGCGCTCGAGAGCGGCGCGACCAGTGGCGTGCTCGGCGCGGGCGTCGGCGCGGGGCTCGGCGCGATTGCCGGCTCGCTCATTCACAGCGGCGCGACCGGCGCGGCGCTCGGCGCCGCCCTTGGCGGCGGTCAGGGGGGTATCCAGGGAGCGCTGGCCGGTCAGCGGAAGGCGGACCAGCAGGCCGACACGCAGCTCAATGCGCTCGCGTTGCAGCAGAGCGATGTCCGCCGGAACTTCACGGTGAGTGGCTACGTCTTTTTCCCCAAGGGTGATTACAAGCAGCTCCAGATGGTGCTCGTCGACGATGAGAGTGGCGACACCGAGGTCATCAACCGGCCGTGGTAGCGACCGCCCCGCGGCGGTCCCGTGGGTAGCACGCCGCATTATTTGCGGCGGTCGAGGAGCTGGTCGAGCGCGTCATTGATGAAGTACTTCTGCGCGGGATCGCGATTGTCGAGCTCCGCCTGACGGGCGGCGGCCCATTCGGCCAGCCCAACTATCGCCGCCTCGGTGGCGTCACGCAGGCCGCTGGCCTCCGCGATCCGGCCGAGCTGCGCGAAGAGCTCCGCCGGCAGGATCAACTCGATACTGAAACCTCGGGTTTCCGCGCGCTTCGCCACGCTCCTCCGCCTGAGTGACGCTCCGGGATGTGTTAACCTTGAATCAGTCAGGATGTCAAAGCAATTGGCTAATAGTGAAAAATACGCGGGAATGCTGGTCGAATATCTCGACGACGGACGTTTGCGCGCGGCCCTCGCCACGCGCGAGCAGGGCGATCACGTCATGGTGGCCGACGCCAGCGGCAACGAACGCCGGATCCCTCGCGAACTCATCCTGGTCCGTCATCCCGACCGCCGGGCGTCGCGCGATAATGTGAAAGAAGCCCTCGCCGCACTGAACATCGAGCGCGGGCGGCTGGGGACTGAAGTCGATCTCAACCTGCTCTGGGAGATCGTCCACGACGATGAGCGCGGTTATACGGCGGCGGCCCTCGCCGAGACCTTTTTCGGCCGGGCGTCGCCGGTGGAAATCGCCGTGATGCTCGAGGCGCTGCTCGGCGACCGCCTCTACTTCGTTCGTCGCCATATGGAGTTCGTCGCGCGCGACCCCGATCAGGTCGAGCGGTTGCGCACGCAATACGAGAAAATCCGTTTGCGTAGCGAGGGCGGTCAACAAACCCGCCGGCTGTTGAGCGGAATTCTGGACGGCGGGCCATTGCCGCCACGGGAGGAAGCCGCTCCCTTGATTGCGGAGCTCACCCGCTACCTGGAAAACCCCTTTGCCCGGAGCCGCGAAACAGCCGCGATGCTCGAAGCGGTGGCCGGCGACCTGGCGCCCGCCGAAGCCGCCTACGAGATTCTCGAGCGGCTGAACGCCCGCCCCGCGGGATCGCGCTTCGCGCTGATCGGCGGCCTCCGCACTGCTTTCAGCGAGGCCGCCCAGCACGAGGCGCTCAGTCTGAGCGCGCCGGAGCGCCCCTCTGCCGAACCTCATTGGGCGGTCACGATCGACGACGAGGAGACCGTCGAGATCGACGACGCCCTCTCGTGTGAGGCGTTGGCCGACGGCGAGCTGCGCGTGCGGGTACATATCGCCCTGGTCGCCGATTTCATCCCCAAGGGCGGCGCCATGGACGCCGACGCCGCCGCCCGCGGGACTACGGTGTACTTGCCCGAAACGACTATCCGGATGCTGCCCGATCCGGTCTCGACCGTGGCCGCCAGTCTGACCGCGGGCGCCACGCGCCACGTTCTGACGACCGACGTGCGGGTCTCGGCCACCGGTGAGCTGCAGAGCTACACGATCACACTGGAGCAGATCAAAGTGGGCGCCCGGCTCACCTACGACGCGGCCGATCGCATTCTCGACGGCGGTGCGAGCGACACCGAGGCCGCGAGCTTCGAAGTGCTGAACAGGTTGCGCGACGCCGCCAACCGACTGCGCGAACGCCGGCTCGCCGCTGGGGCGTATCTGATCCAGCGGCGGGAACCGAAAGTCACGGTCGTCGGGGATGTGATCGAGATCAAGGTGATCGACAGCTCGTCACCGAGCCGGGAGTTGGTGGCCGAGTGCATGGTCTTGAGCAACCATATCGCGGCGCGGATTGCCGCGGACCGCAATATCCCGATGATCTTCCGGGTGCAGCCCCAGGCTGGGGACGAAGCCTTCGCGCAACGCGCGCGCCTGTCGCTCTATCCCGGGTTTCATGCCGGCGTTGGTCTCGACGGTTACGTGCAGGCCAGCTCGCCGATCCGGCGCTACGTTGACCTGGTGCTGCAGCGCCAGCTGGTCGCGATGGTCGGGGGTGGCTCGTCGGCGTACGATCGCGACGCGCTGATGGCGGTGCTCGCCGCGGCCGAATCCACCGAGGCCGAAGGCCGGGAACTGGAACGGCGAGCCAAACGTTACTGGACCCTGACCTACCTGCAGCGCAGTCTGATGGAAGAGCCGCTCGAGGCGACCGTCCTGCGCGACGGCGCCAGCGCCGAGCTCACCGCATACGCGACCCGCGGCGCACTGCGCGGTGCGCCTAATCTGCCGGCGCGGGCGCGGATTTTGGTGCGCGTGACCCGCGTCGATCCGCTCCGCGGATGGTTAACGCTCAACTACGTGGAAACCGTGGCAACGGCCGAGGAGGGCGTCCCCTGAGACCACCCCCGTCGGCCATCTCCCCCGGGTCGAGACGACCTAGCGCTGATTCTCGTCGTTGAAGCTATCCTGCTCCAGCCGCCAGCGATCGATCGATTCAACATTGAACCGCCAATCGCTTCCCACCTTGAACGCCGGTAGCTGTCCCCGTTTGAGCTGCCGGTAAACCGTCGAAGGGTGAACCTTGAGGTAGTCCGAAAGTTCCTTCACGGTCATGACGTGGCTGTTGTCTGTCTTCATCCGTATGGCCTCCCTTGCCCTTTTGCTACCAACACCGCAGCTTTAGCTAACAGCAAGTGGCGTGCCGTCACTCAAGACCGTTCAAACTCTGCAATATTCGCGAAGATTGCCTGAAGCGTGGCGTCAGGATTTTGGCGTAGTCGTCACGAAATTGGCCGTGCCCAAGCTGATTTTGACAAGTTAAAGCCGCTTCACCATCGAATCGGCCAATCAGCCGTAACACTAAATTCAGCGAAGATATCATAGTCTATTCTATTCTTAAACAAGCATAAACGACACACAATAGCGGAAGAATCGCGAATACGCGCTCTATCTTTCAATCGAACGTCATTCTATATGCGTGAGGACGCGCGCGGTCCGCCTGGTACCTGCGACGATGCCGTAGCCTGCTCAAAATTATAATCAGTATTAGGCTTGAATCAGCTTAGTCTTCTCTTCGCGTGCTCTTCTGCAACTGATTGTGGCAAAGCACGACACTTCACGACGTGGCATCGCAAATATATCTTTATTTTTGGCCGCGGCTCGCGGACTCGCCCTCCCCCCTATTCCGTGCCTCTGGCACGATCGTCTTAACCCTCGAATGTCCGGCGCTGAGGACTTCAGCCTAGACCTTGCCGATAAGATTGCGTCCGGTAGCGTCGACCATGTCGAGGATCCCGCGCTCGTCCTTGGCGCCGTGCAGCAGGATCAGGCGATGGACCCCGGCGTCGGCGAAGCGCTTGGCCCCCTCGTGATCGATCCGGCCGCGCGGACATACACTGATCTCAAGATCCTCGAACTTGCGGCCGCTCGCACTGCAAGCCGTCTTGAGCCCGTTGATACAGGCCGTGGTGGCGTCGGCGTCGAGCGCGAACCCGAACCATCCTTTGGCCAGCCGGGCCGCGCGCGAGTAGGCCTCTTTGGTATGACCGCCGAACACAATCTCGGGATGGGGACGCTGGACCGGACGCGGCATCGCATTGACCCCGCTGAACGAAACAAAGCGTCCCTGATAGGCGGGCTTCTCCATGCTCCAGAGCGCGATCATGGCGGCAAGAAACTCCTCGCTGCGCGGTCCCTTATGGTCGAACGGGGCCCCGATCGCGGCAAACTCGGGCTTGAGGTAGCCGATCCCGATACCAAAGATCAGCCGGCCGTTCGACAGCACGTCGACCGACGCCAGCTCCTTGGCGAGAACCACCGGATTGCGCTGCGGCAAGATGATGATGCCGGTGCCGAGCTTGACCTTTTTCGTATGGGCCGCCACAAACGCGAGGGCCGCCGCCGAATCGATAAACGCGGTATCGGCGGGCACCGGCGAGGGCGGGACCTGCGGGTCGGGCAGCACGACATGCTCCCCGGTCCAGAGGCTCTCGAAGCCGGTATCCTCGGCGGCGCGCGCAACTGCCGCGGCGGTGGAAGGATTAGCGCAGGGCCCGAAATTGATTCCAAAAAGTCCGAATTTCATTTCGTCTTGTTAACACGGCGCGCCGCACTCGGGAAATGGGTGCTGTCCGGATTACAGCGGTCTTTAAAATCGATCAGGTAAGCGGCATCCGCTTAGGGCGGCGCGGGCGCATTGCTGAAGGATACGTCCGGATGCGCAAGTTGAACCGCATTAAAAGCATATTTGACCCTGTTATTTCTCGTGCACGTATCACGCGAACCAATCACAAACGGGGGGCGTGGATCGAAATCGAAGGGCGCGGTCCCCTCATAATCAAAGGTGACGTTTCTAAAGGTGCAATTGTGGAAGAATTTTCCGTCTAGATTGACAGTTTGATTCTCAAAATGTTGATTCCAAATATCTTGATAGTGAGAGCTCCCGTACGTCCACCACGCGCCCGCGCCTTCGTCAATATCGTGGTGTCGGTCGTAATAATCGTACCCGACAGCACTCCACGTCAGGAGCGTTAGTGCCGCCATCATCAACAGGGGTTTGCGCGTGGGTTTAGGGTGAACGGGCATAGGCCCACCCTGTGTTGTACTTCGATCCTTCTCGTTCGCTTCGTGCGCTTCGTATGCGCTCCAAAAGTTGGCGGCAGCGGTAAGTGCCAACAAAATCAGCGTAAAGTAAATCTCCACAGGCAAGCTCCCCTAGAGTGCAATTCCCTGAAGGGGTACGGTAGCGCGGCGAGTTAGAATGTTTCAAATTAGGACACCACCCCCCGCCTCGCGACTATTTAATAAGAAAAGATTTGCTGCTAGATGGAGTGCATGAAGCTTCGCCACGCCGCTGCGCTCGTGCTTGTGGGCTGGTATCTGATGGTGCCGCCTTTGGTCAATGCCCCGTACAAGGTCGATACGGACGCCCCTGTGTTATACTGGAAGGTGTATCGAACATTTCCCTCCGAGCAAGAATGCGAGAAGTTCCAGTCGTGGGCTCAGGCCAAATATGAGAAGACGTCAGATGCACCGCTGGGTACAATTAAGAAGGGAACGAGGGCATTCGCCCGCCAGATGACCTTCGCACAGTGCATTGCTAGCGACGATCGGAACTTAGCAAAATAGGGTGATTTTGGCGCAACCGACAGTCGCGCCAGTTAGGCTTATGGGGCGTGACAGGCCGGGTCGGGCATTGTTTGTTTTGATTGAACGAATTGTTCCACCGCATTGAACGTCTTGTAGATCGGTGTAGTGAACCCTGCATCCCTATCAATGACATGACCCTTTTGGGATTATCATAACGTGACAAGCGCATTAGACTTCTTTTTTGCATCCTTATGTCGCCATCTCATGATATGATGCTTTGCGAGCGAGGACGGGAAGCATCGGTACTATCACCGTTAGACAGACACGCCACGGTGCTGCTAGACCCAAAGCCGTCAGGCGGACGCAAGGAATGTCGACCCTGGTTTACGGCTTTATGGACCCAGAAGAGAAGGATAACCATTTTCTGGACCACAATCGTGAATTTGAGCCGGAATTTGTGTCAGCCGACGAATATGAGGCCGCTGCGATTGCGTTTCTTACCTGTCCGCTGTCGGATTCGATGCGTCAGTGCGTGCGGCGCAACGGCGACAGGATCCGATTCGATCAGAAAACAGCCGAGTTTGCCATTTGCGCCCGCGACGGGCGTCTCAAGACCTACTACAAGCCGGACGTATACTGGCACAGACAAGAGAGCAATTTAGTCTATTTCAGGGGGCAGTGCGAAAAATGAACAAATGTCCAGTCTGCGGTTACAAGCAGTTATCACATCCGCCACAAGATGATACAATTTGTCCGTGTTGTGGTACCCACTTTGGCTACCATGATTATGCAACAACCCATGAAGAACTCCGAAGTAGATGGATTTCTGGCGGCGCGCGCTGGTTTAGTCGCGCTCGTCCACAGCCCGCAGATTGGGATGGAATGACGCAGCTCTGGGAGAGCGGCTTCGGATTTCAGACTAGCGGACCCGAAGAGAGTGAAACCGCGATCGAGTACGATATTGAAACATTCGATTTCAACGATGCTATCAAGATAACGCGAACTGCTCCCATTTCTTGATTCAGATGCCGAGACTCTTACTTTTTGTGGCGTGCGAACAGGTCATTACCGATCTGAGTAATACAATCTCGCTGATGAAACTCCTACAAGAGGTAACTGCTCAAGTTCCGGCGGGGGTAACACCACCATCGAATGCGGGCTCGCCGATGCAGTGGGCAATAGTGACAGCCCTCGAACAGGAGCCTAGTGATCAGAACAAGAAATTCGAGCATTATACTTCTTTTGTTTCGAGTTCCGGTGACATTCTCTTTCAATCACCAATTTCGCTTTTTGAATTCAAGGCAGAACAACACCGTATTACGGGCCAGGTCAATGGAATGCCAATTGGCCGCGTAGGGAAGCATCACGTTAAGTGCTACCTTCGAGAAAAGGGAAACGCCGTATGGACAGAATATGGTAGCTACCCTATTAGAATCAAATGGGCGAGCAGTCTTATAGCTACTCCCAATTAGGTTCAGAAATGGTGCTGCTCGTCGACGCCACGAACCCCATCAAGCTCTGAACCGTGGAGTTCGTGGCGGACGGACGTAAGTTGCGGATCCGCCGACGATCAGGTTGGGACGCTGGCGGGCGGCAGCCACGGCTTGTCTAATAACCGCCGCACCATCGGCTCGAATGTCGCCATCGGTTCATTCTTGTAAGCAGGATCGAACGATACCTCGTCGTACTTCGCGCAGAAATCAACCGTCTTCTGATACCACGATTCGTTCTTGTACTTGTCACGCGCGTTAGGGTCGAGGCCCAGGTGCGCGCCGAAAAAATAGGTCTGAAACACGCCGTGATACTTGAGCACGTTGTAATTATCCTCGGAGATGAACGGATGCAGAATCGCGGCCGCGATCTCCCCGTGGTTCATCGGTCCCAACGCCTCGCCGACATCGTGGAACAGCGTTACCACGATCAGCTCCTCATCCGCTCCATCGCGCAGGGCTCGTGTCGCGGACTGGAGACTGTGGTCCTTGCGATTCAGGTTGTAAGCCTGGTCGCCGGACAGATCGTTTAACATCGCGATCAGCCGGCCGGGCAACTGCTTGAGCGTGTTCTCATGGACCCGCTTGAGGATCCTGAAGTCCTCATCGGTACCTTGGTCCATCCTGGTGAAGTGCATTTTTTCGGGCATATGAATTCTCCGTTGCTGAAGGTCTATGAACTCCGCCATCGCGAGGATTTCATTTCCGCGTAACGGCGACCGCAAACAGTTCAATTGCGCGGGATTGTTGCCTTGGGGAACCTCAAGAATCCCGGGATTCCCTTCGAGGGACTCAGGGCAGGCTTTCGCTGTGCTCAGAGCTTGTGAATTTTTCGATTCTTGCAAGAACGTCCTCACTTGTCATCCTGAGCCGGCGAGCAGCGCGAGCCGAGCCTGCCCTGAGCGAAGCCGAAGGGTCGAAGGACCTACGCGCAGCGTCTTCAGCTCATTTCCCGGCTGAGGTCAGACCATTTTGGGTTGAGCCCCTCAATTAACTTGACCTTCTTCGCTCTTCGCCACCCTTTGAGTTGCTTCTCGCGCGCGATTGCGTCGTTCACGTTTTCGTACGCTTCGAAATAGACCAGGCGTTTGAGATGATACGTCTGCGTGAGGTGGTGTCGGTCAATTGGTAGAAAAGTAATTGGCATCAGCCGTCGACGAGCGAGCAGTTAACGATGCAATTGCTTACGCCGCCTCCATCTGTGGATTAGTCAGATCCTGCCAGCCGACCAGCCGG
>JBKQPD010000141.1:0-3967 GCA_052145175.1 Binataceae bacterium (SeqCode)
CGCAGCTCCTGACGATCAGACGCCTCCGGAACCACGATACGGTCCAGCGTCCAAACGGAATCGAACTCAAGTTCCTCGGCGAGGTGAGCGAGATCAACGATCTCGCTGACGGTTATCTTGTCCCTGATGTTGAGTAGGTTTCGACATGGCTACCCCGAACTAAGCACTATGTCCCTCGGGGCAGTTCAAACGTTTGCTTTTTTCGCCCCTTCCGCACTGAGACGGCTAATGCGATGCTTTGCCAGCGAATTGAATGACACGTCCGATGCTGGACGAGACGCGGGGGCATGGCGGGCGCGCTCCGATCGGAGAGCAGGCACTCAAGTTCCGGGGGAGGAACCATGAAAAGCTCGGCCATCGCCAAATCAGCTCCGCACATAACCGCAAGAACAAAGGTGGACATCGTGCGACCAAATTAATTTATGTCCGCAACTGCTATGAGAAGACGTTTAACGCATTTGCGTCTCTCGCAGCGCGTCACGGTGCGAACTGATTGTCAACGCTGGCGCATAAGGGAGACTGAAAAGACCAGCGGACCCGAGAGGTTCCTAAGTTCAGGGGTCGAGTTGTGTATACAATGCTCAGCGCTACTGCGTTTTGACGTGCCAATTGTTGAAGCGGAAAGGTTTTTTCAAGAAAGCCGTACGCGTCTTTGCGGCGCGACGGGAACTCTAACCGCATCTAAAAGCTCAGATCTTCGTCGGCTGTCCTGTTCGCGCGTCGGAGATTTGCAAGCGCCGCGCACGGACTATCGTCGATGGCCAAGCTAATCGTATCAGGCGCTGGTGGCCGGATGGGACGCCTGATCGTCTCGATGATCGTTCGGGAAAAGTGGCATGAACTCACCGGTGCGCTCGGAACCGCCACGTCTGGCTTTATCGGCCAGGACGCCGGTGAACTCGCGGGGATCGGCAAAATCGGCGTTCCGGTAGTCGCGGACTACGCTACGATCGCGCGACCCGATACCGTCACGCTCGACTTCACTAACGCGACCGCTTCGCTGGAGCACCTTGAGGTTGCAGCCTCGACCGGCGCCGCTATCGTAATCGGCTCCACGGGCTTTACCCGCCAGATGGAAGCACGGGCCAGAGCGCTCGCGGCACGCACGAGCACCGTGATCGCCCCCAACATGAGCCTCGGTGTCAACGTCTTGATGAAAATCACTGCGGAGGTCGCCAAAATTCTGGGCAACTTCGACCCCGACGTGCTCGAAATTTCATCATCGGACGAAAATCGATGCGCCGAGCGGCACGGCGCTCGCGCTGGGGCGGGTGATCGCGGAAGCGCGCGGCCTCGAACTGAAAGCGACCGCTGTGTTTAGTCGCGAAAGCATCAGCGCCCTGCGCAAGCCTGACCAGATCGCAATCTTTGGCCTGCGCGCCGGCGACGCTGTCGACGACCATACGGTCTACTTCGGCGGTCAGGGCGAGCGACTCGAGCTCTCGCATCGCTCGCAGAGCCGCGAGTCGTTGGCGCGGGGCGCCCTTCGTGCCGCGGAATGGATCGAGAATCGCCCTCCCGGCCTATACTCGATGCACGACATGCTCGGACTCTGAACCGCCCCGCTTGAACTTTAGGAAAATCGCAGGTAGCGCCGTTATTCCCATTAAGAACGTCTGTCGGCCCAGATGCGGATCTCAGCGTGAAAGCCTGGGACAGGTCGTTTCTGCGGCTTCTGGAAGCAGTTCTCGAAATTCTCTTCTGTTCGACCAGCCTGCATCGATGGCGCGCAGGGTCGCCTCTCTAGGATCCCCGGCGGCGCCTCCGGCGAAATGATGATCGCACTGGTACGAACCAGAAGCTCAACAGAACGAGCGCGCCCAAGGTGAAATAGGCTGCTGCGAAGACCCAGGGCGGTGCGTCATAGAAGATAGTCCGGTCTAACCAGTAGCCGATGAAATCGCGCGCATACCCGGTTTCACCGCCCTTAAGCCGAAACGCGCTCTCAAGCCTTGTGAGCGGACAAGTGCTCCCGATAAGTACCTCAACGCATACAAGCAGAATCGCCGCGGCGTGCACCGTGCGAAAATAGGGGTTTCGCACCCATTCCCAATGCGCCGCTGAGCCGGCGATGATCGCTGCGAATCCGGCCACGACAAAGACGATGTAAGCCGCGTGCAGTACTGCGACGATGTCGGCCATTATGATCCATAACATCGTATGCCCATGATTACCGGTACGGCCTGTCGCCGGCCAGTCTCGTGATAAGCTGAATCAGACAGCATCTGGAATTGCTTGATTCAAAAAGGGTCAGGGGGTCGGGGCATTATCGGTGAGTTTCTGGGACTTGCATGATTGAAAAAGGGTTGGCGGGTAGGCGTATTCGGGCGCGCGCTAAAGTCCGTGACTCGCCGGGGGGCACGACAGCATTATAAATAAGCCGCGCACTCGGCCCGTGTGCAGCAAGGAAAACGGGCTTTTTCAACTCAATGGCGACGCGCTTTCGCGGTCAAGGTCGAAATTTCGTTTAATTGAAATGAAAGACGGCCTCAGGTCCAAGAACCGAGTGACTGAAATCTAAACTTATGACGACCTTAGAGGCGCTGTTTACTCCTGCTGATTTTGAGGCTCTGAGGCTCGCTGACCTGAGCGGGAAAGTCTGTGTTGTGTTTGATGTTCTGCGTGCTACCAGCAGCATGGTCACCGCCTTGAGCAATGGCGCGGCGAAAATCCTGCCGGCAGCGACGATCCCAGAGGCCCTGCGCCTTCGCGAAAGGCATCCGGGCTGCCTCCTGGCGGGGGAACGCGACGGCGTGCGCATCCGGTCGAATCTCACTGGGGGCATTGATTTTGATCTCGGCAACTCCCCCCGCGAATTTATGCCCGAGAAGGTAAGGGGCAAATCCATTGTGATGACGACGACCAACGGAACTCGCGCCTTGCGCGCATGTGCTGGCGCAAGTGCCACTCTGATCTGCTGTTTTCTAAACCTCCGCGCCACCGCAGCTTACCTAGCGGAAAAGAATCCGCAAGACCTGATCCTGGTAGGGAGTGGCACAGGCGAGCAGGCAGCCTATGAAGACGTTCTCTGCGCCGGGGCTTTAGCGGGTTTGCTTTGGGAGCAACGGAGTCGGGGAATAGTCGCTGATTCCGCCTTCTTAGCCCGCCGCCTGTTCCTGATTGAGGAACCAGAGCTGTCGGCTGCCTTCGCCCAGTCCCGCAATGGCCGGCGGTTGTTGGCCCATCCCGATTTACTGGAGGACGTCGCCTTTTGTGCCCAAAGGGACCACTTCGCTTTGGTCGCGGGCTTGACGGAAGACGGTGCGGTCAGACGGAAGACGGTGCGGTCAGAGTGATGTAGAGGCTCAAAGAAGTCCGTCTGACAGATTCATCCATATTTATGTCTAGTCCGTTGAAGAAAAAATCTGGCGCAAAATCATATTCGCGAGTAAGGCCGTTTTCCCCCGCCGGACACACATGATGCGGACCTCAGTCTAAAAAAAACGTAGGAGGGCCATTTCCGTGCCGTCTGGCGCCGGTGTTCGGCCGGAACAGAGGGCGCTTATTCCGACGGTTCTGATCTGCTTAGGTCTGTTTCCTTTCCGCTTCAGGTGAGGTGCGCCCATATCATTGGTGCGGTCTGCCGGCGTAATACTCCCGCGCGTAACCATTGGACTCGAGCCAATCAGTTAGGTCGGTAGTCCCGCGTTGCTCCACCGGAACGTATCGGAAGTACCTTGCTTCAAGCGCGGCCCAACGCTCCCCGAGCCGACCTAGTCTTCGCAACTCAAATTGAAATCGTCGCCGGATGTGCGGGTCGCCACCGACCGTCTTATGACCCACTTCGGTGACAGCATGCGCCATTTCGTGGAGGAGAGTCCGGCGGAGGAGAGAGGCACTCGGTGGTGTCGGTCAATTGGTAGAAAAGTAATTGGCATCAGCCGTCGACGAGCGAGCAGTTAACGATGCAATTGCTTACGCCGCCTCCATCTGTGGATTAGTCAGATCCTGCCAGCCGACCAGCCGG
>JBKQPD010000142.1:0-6047 GCA_052145175.1 Binataceae bacterium (SeqCode)
TGCCGGCCTCATCACGGCCGCCGGGGCCGACGGCGATGACCTCGCCCTGTGAGGGCTTTTCTTTGGCGGTGTCTGGAATGATGATGCCGCCGGCTGATTTCTCCTCGGCATCGATGCGCTTGACGACGACGCGGTCGTGAAGCGGACGAAACTTCATGTTGTCCTCCCAAGATTTTGAAGAGACTAAAGTTTGTTGTTGGGACGGCCCCCGATCGTGTTCTCGGTCGACCGCTTGGTAACGACATGGGGCGCGATTTTTCTGCCGCAAGAGGCGCCTGAAGCTTTTTTAGCACTCACTGGACAGGATTGCCAACAATTTCGGACGAATCGTGACAGCGCAGGGATTCCACGACAGGGCCAAAATGTTGTCGGATTAGGCATGAGACTTGCAATGAAGTAGCGCGTCTCGGAACAATCCCGTGATGGGACGGAGAGCACTATGGTTTCGCAAGACTTTCGCCGGCAGCTCGAAGGCTACGGACTGACCACGGCCAATATCCTCTATCGGCGACCGGATCATCCTTGGCTGCTACAGACCTACGTCTGGCAGGATTACGATCTCTGCCCGATATTTCCGCACCTAAATAAGTTCCTGAACTTTTGGCTGGAAAAGCTCGAAGGCCCGCTGCACTCGGTCACCGTGGCGCATGCGCGCTTGATCAAGCCGGCCGAAATTCGCGCAGTCGACGGCGAATTTAGGTTGCACTGAATTTCTGCACACCACGCTAACGCGGTGCGCTGCGCGGGACCTTGATAGCTTTCAAAGGTCGCTACCGGGTGTTTGTTACGATGCGGCGGACGTCTGTGGTCCGCAGCATCGCGGCCGTAGCCGCGAACTTCGCTACCGCCAGCAACAGTGGGCGGCCCCGCTATCGCTGATCCAGATCGAATTGCCGCTCGCGCATTGGTGACATTCTGACTCTTAATTTGAGGCGAGCACGCTCTCTTTCGCGCGACGGTAATCAAGGAGCCAAGGTGGAAATCCCAGTGCATATCGAGTTTCAAGGCATGGAACCGCAAGAGGGGCTGCGCGTAGCCATTGCGCGGCACGTTGCGGCGCTCGAGAAACGATACGGCCGGATTACAAGCTGTCGCGTGGTGTTGAAAAGTCCAGGGCAGCACCACCGGACCGGCGGTTTTTTCGAGGTCCGTATCTGCATCGCTTTGCCGGATGAAAAGGAGGTCAATGTTGGGCACAAGCCGGATGCCGACGAGCGCCACGCTGACGTTAATTTCGCGATCAATGATGCTTTCAAGCATGCGCAGCGGCGTTTGCAAAACCAGGTTCGTCGCATGCAGGGCCATGTGAAGACTCATGTCCGATGCAGCATTAACCGGCCCTGCTGCACGGCCGACTTGACCTGCACAAACCGCATGGTCGGACGTCGTACCGCCTCGCAGATCGCCTCGGCGTCAGCTGCGTCGTTTTTGTTGCGCTTGACGTATGCCTTCACGTCTTTCGCCGGCATCAGACGAACCTGGTGGCCAAGCTTCGCGAGTTCACGCGCCCAATAGTGGGCTGTGGCGCAGGCCTCCATGCCGACTAGGCACGGCGGCTGCGCCTTGAAGAACTCCCGCACCTGGCTGCGCCGGAGCTGCTTCCGAACCACAACCTTCTCGACAGCGTCGATCCCGTGAACTTGAAACACGTTCTTGGCGATATCCAAACCCATGGTGGTGACTTGCATGTGCCCTAAGAGAGATTTTTACAAAACAATACCGTGAACTCGCCCGGGCAATTGATCCAGAAAATCCAGAAAAATCAGAAAAACTTGGACGTCTACTTCGCGAGGCCATTCAAGAAATTCAAAGACAAGAACTTGACAAACAAGCGGATGCTCGCAGGCTCAAAATCGCCAATGTTGCCAGTGAGCTGATGCACCGATGGCTTCAGGCTTGGCAGCGGAGGCAGCTTGCCCCGCTGCTGTCACTATTTACGAATGACGCGCGATACATCAACGTGTCGCTCGGACTAAAGGCGTCCGGGAAAGCAGACCTAAGTCGCCTCTTTGGAAGAATCCTCCACGAGACCGACGGCGAAATCGCCTGGGATTACATGCAGTCAAACGAACGGGTGTTTATCATCGCATGGAACCGCACGTGTAGAAAGATCTCCATGCCTAACAATGCCATCCACGCGCGATCAGGACAATTAATCACGTGCCGAGGGGTCTCTATCCTGCACCCTCGGTTCGATTTGGTGGAGAATTGTGAAGAATATTGGAGCAGCTACTCACGGGCAACGTGACAATCAACTTTGCTCCGCACCGCAAATCCATCCTCGACCAATTTGGCAGCTTGTGTCAGGGTACCCTTACTGCGCCGGAGGTGACCTCAAATTTTCTAAACGGTTTCGATTAGCCAACGACATTGTGCTCGCCCCCCTGCATTTGTTGTCTTGCAGGCGAGCAGCTACCCGACCTACGAAGGCTGCCACCAACTGCGCGTCCTTTGCTTGCCGCATTCTCCGAACGATCCCGGTCGCAACGTACGGAGTCCAGTCGCAAGCCATGTCGGCGAGTAAGTCACCCGCGCCAGTCTCATCCTCTTCAGTCCAGGAGTGATCGACCCTGGTTTTCCAAGATGCATCGCTGTCGTCGCTGGGTGTCGGCAATTGGTCTGAATTGCCGCCTCCTACCGCTTGGGCTTGCGGCCCTTTGTTGCCTATTTTCCTTTCTTCGATAGTGGCGCCGCGCAGATCGGCAAATTTCATAAGGTCGCTGCTTTCTCCACATGGATCGGGATGACCTTGTATCCCAACCAAATTCGCAGCGGACAACGTCGCGCCGGTAAAGGTTGTGCAGGTGACGAACGCGCCGGCGAGGTTCGCGTTCGTCATATCCGCTCCGGACAAATCCGCGTCGGTTAGATCAGCATTTTGCAGAACCGACGTACGGAAAGTGCTGGCAATCAGCGAGGCACTCGTAAAATCCGCCCCTGAAGCTTCTACAAGCGTCAGGTCTGCTCCGTCTAGCGATGCATCCTTTATCTTGGCCTCTTCGAGCGTCGCGCTCTGCATCGAAGCTCCCTGTAAGTGTGCTTTCTCAAGTTGCACGCCGGTCATGTCTGCCTCATCGAACCGGGCGGTTGTCGCGGCAATGCCATTCATGTTTGCCTCTTGTAGATGTGCTTTTCGAAAATCAGCTCCAGTCAGGTCTGCTTTGGAAAGATCGACCTTTTGCAGGTTGGCCTTGAAAAAATTTGCAAACCGAAGGTCGCGAAGACGAATCGATACGGTGCGCTCAGAGTTCTTTGTTCCTACCAAGTCGGCTTCCACCAAAACCAGGTTACGCGCAAACCAACTGGTCGATCGCTCGTTTTCGTAGTCAACTGGCCCTTCAAAAAGTATCACCGTTGGCCACCACACTTTCCATGGTGTCGACCAGCCATTCATTGCAAGAGTCGCGTCGTTTGATGCAGATCGAACGCCCGTCCATACTTTGGGTGAGAGGAGACAGTTGAGAGTCTTTAAGTTCAGAAGTCTAGCTGGCTGCTCTGGCCGCGACCCACAGATCGCTCGGACGTCTGCCGACTTCAACTCTGGAAGCCGGCTAGCCACCCATTCCTCCATCGCCTCTTGTGGAATTGTTGCAACAAGGAATGAGAACGAAACCACCAGGGCGCTAAGCACAAAAGCGACAATATGCGAAAGCACCTCGGTGCTCGTGAGATGCCGTGTAGGCGATGCCGAAGAACGCGCGACATCTTCGGGAGGACTTCCGGCTCGAACCGGTCTTTTCGCGCGCAGCCGGCGAACGATTCGCTGCAACATCCCCCGAGCGCTCTCAAAAACTTGAAAGATGAGTGTCGGTATTCCTCGGATTACCTCGGGGCCGAAACGCCCGGCCGGATCTAAAATAGCCGGCCAGATAAGCCACACGATCATCAAATCCGCCAGGATTGCAGCGCGATGAAGATAAGTCGCGGTGACGTCGTGATAGGCAAGAAATTGGACCTGGAAAAACAAAAGTAGCGCTAAGGGAGCCACAATCAGGCTGATCCAACATGAAAGGCTCACAAACTGCCTTGCTAACCAGGTGCCCGGAACGCCCGCAAGTAACTGAGTTGGAAAAAATCCATCGAGCTGCGCTCTAATGGGAATTTGTAGGGTCGTATTCGGCTGATCCGCGGCGAGGGCTTTATTGAAGGTGCTTAAGGTGCGTGACAACAGAAAGATTTGAATGAGAATGAAGAAATGAGCCAGGACGAATAGCCACGGCGTCAATTCGAAGAAGGCCACCATGGGAAGCGTTACGCCCAGCAGAGGCAACGCCATGGGCGTTTCAAGCAGCAACTGCTTATGAGTCGTGGCTCCAACGGCTACTGCAAGATATGCAGTCAAGAGCAGAAATGTGAACCACGTGGTGCGCGCTTGCGCGCTTTGATCGTTGCTTGCCTTCAACAAATTATCGACGGAGGTCACCATACGGAGGTGCCTTTTTGTCGGCCGTGTCGCTACCCTAAGGTCATTATAACGCGATATTTCAGTCAAAACAACTCTGACGTGTACGAATAAAATTCAAATATTGAAACGCCTCATGCGGCAATCCAACCGGCTCTGACACCACGAGCGCTGAAGCTATTAGGACTGTCGATATGCCGCGAGACGAGCGGCATCGCTTCCGGAAATCGTTCGACGCGTTTTTTGAAGTCGCTTCAGCCAGCCATCAGGCCAGTGTTGAAACGCTGCAGGTGAGCGGCCGTAATCCCGCGTCAATACAGCCATCGCCATTCGTTGGGATCCAATCAATGCCTGCTGTGTCCTGCAAGCAACGCCCTCCAAATAAAGCGTCGCGCGCCCTTGACACACTAATAACGGGTATTCTTAACTAATGCTCGCGGTTGCAGAGCAAGGCACAGCCATGGATCCGACCCAAAGAGTTCTGCAAATCACTCAGGATGTGACCATTGTCATGTCTTCGCGGCACATTCCGTTCCACAATGATTTAAACAAGAAATTCAGCACTGACCTCCAGATGAGCTTGGGCTCGTTCCAAGGTTTGTTGAATTTGATCCAGGACAAGATCAACACGGATCCCAAGCTCAACCTGATGCACAAACTGGACTGGGAGAGCCTGCCAGGCGATCCGCAATCAGGCGACACATTCTCGCAATACTACCTGTCTCAAAGCATTCGTTCGCTAATCCTCGGTCTGGATGGAGTCATAAGTCATTCGCCTTACGTGGCGTAAGGAGGCATCATGCGTGTCTCAATCGGCGTCCGAATTTTTGGTGCGGTCGCTGTAGGGTGCTTCGGTTGTTTGCTCTTTTCAACACGCGAAGCGCAGGCCGCCTCTGATACTCCAACAATTCAAGGCATCGACGAGACGCAATTCTGTCCCCCGTCGGGCGAACCGGTATCGCGAAATGATCTCGCTCGTGCACTTCTCGCGCAGTACAACGTCCCTCAGGCGCTGGTCGATTGGACCGATACGGGCGTCATTGGCGAAAAAGAGAACACACGGGCAGTATCAGTAATCTTATGCGAGCCCCCTACTCCCACCACTCCCAGGCAAATCGCATTGTGCTGGGCCCCTCCGGATAAAAAGACCGGTAAACGTCCAACCAGAGTCGGCAGTCAAACGCCACTGTTCACCGACGCTGGCAATAGACAAGAACAACTGGTTATGGATCTGGATTACGCGTTGAACGACGCGAAGGAAAACAATAGAGTCTCGAATGCCCCAGGCGCGTTCAAGCTGCCGCTAAAAAAAAGACGTTACTCTTTAGCCCGCTCGACGCCGCCAACGGTCTAACAGCAAGACAAAGACCGCTTATCGTTTCAGCGTCTTCGTCGCTCGTGGGAGCGGTTTTTAGCGAAGGCTACTTTAAAATCACATGTACCGCCAAGTCGGCGGCCAGCGCTCGCGGCGACACCCCCGGCGACGCGAATCCGACTGCAGACGCCTCGCAAGCAACTGCGACCGGGAATGCTCAATCCATTCTAGATCGCGTTCGCGTGCGGGCAAAGACTAGCGATCTTATTGATCTTTGATAAACATAGTAACATCAGAATGGGAGATCGGCCTGTTTCCAGAAGGCGGCGA
>JBKQPD010000143.1:0-15449 GCA_052145175.1 Binataceae bacterium (SeqCode)
CACGCCAGCCCACCCGCCCCACTCACGCTGCGGTGCGTGCGGCCACCGGTAGCCGCCTTGATGGACCAAATCGGCAAAAGTTCACAAACTCTCAGGACAGGCCTGCGCGCAGCGATTCTAAAGTGCGGAGCTTCCCTAGAGCTTGCGCGCATCCTCGACGACCCGGGTGAAGCGCTTGATCAATTCCAGCGCCCTGCCGTCGGCGGTCGCGGCGACGGTCTTCTGCGAGAGCAGGACGATACGATTGGCGCCGGCGTCGCGCCAGGCTTTCAATTCGTCACGCGAGGGGCCGTTGTCGAGCGGATCGACCAGCGGCGAAATCTGGACGGAGCGTTCATCGCGGCCCCGCTCCTTCAGCAGCTTCCGCAGCGTGGGCATCGCGCGCGCCAACTCGTCCGGACTCGGCAGCAGCGGCATCCAGCCGTCGTAGCTGCGCGCGACCCGTTCGAGCGCCTTTGGGCCGTGCGCGCCGAGAATCACCGGCGGACCGCCCGGCTGGACCGGCCGCGGCTCGCAGCGCAGCTCGGGAAAATGCACCAGCTCGCCGCTATACGACGCCGTGCCCTTGGTCCAGAGCAGTTTCATCGCCTCGATACTTTCGCGGGTCTTCTTCCAGCGTGTGCCGAAATTGGCGCCCATCGCTTCGGTCTCTTCGCGGAGCCAGCCGGCGCCGATCCCGAGCAGGACACGTCCGCCCGAGAGCAGGTCGAGACTGGCGATCAACTTGGCGGTAAGCAGGGGCTCGCGCTCGGGAATCAGGCAGATCCCGGTGCCCAGTTTGATCCGTTTGGTGACCACGGCCGCCGCGGTCAGGCCGATAAAGGGGTCGGCCCAGCGGCCGTAATGCTCGGGTAATTGGCCCTCGCCAACCGGCATCGGCGTTTTGAAGCCGACGGGGATGACCGGATGTTCGGGAATCCACAGCGACTCGAAGCCGGCGTCCTCGGTTGCCCGCGCGATCGCCGTGATATCCCCACCTTGCGCCGTCATCGCGGCCAAAAATCCGATTTCCATTGCACTCTCTCCTTGCGAATCTCTGCGATGCCGCTTGAGCATCCGGATTTGCGCGCATCATCACTCAGGTGGCGTGCGATCTACAAGCGCCGCAGGGAAGCTCTGCACGAGCCTCATCATGTCATGCGGGCGGTCAAGAATCCCGGATTACCGGATCGTGGGTAAGAGGCCGCTAGATTCCCTTCGCAAAGCCTCAGGGCATGCTTCGCGCGCAGACGGAGCCTGCCCTTGAGGAGCGCAGCGACGAAGGGCTCAGAATGACAAAAAGGAGCTTATCATTACAAAAAGTCGCAGTGTCATCGCGCGTCCTTGGTCGCTGCGCTCCTCAAGGGTAAAGCCGCGAAGGATCTGCGTCCTCGCTCTTTGGCCCCAAGTGCGGGGCGCGTGAAAGGAACGACCAAAGCCATTGGTGCAAAGCTTCCCTGGGGCGTTTACGCGGCTTGCGGAATCTTCAGCGAGATGAGACGCGAAATGCCGGGCCGCTCCATCGTCACGCCATGGATATGGTCCGCCGCCTGCATCGTCCGCTGGTTGTGCGTGATGATAATAAACTGTGAACTCCCCTTGAGCTCGCGCACCAGACCGGTGAAGGCCGCCAGGCTGAACTCGTCGAGCGGCGCGTCGACTTCGTCCATCACGCAGAACGGGCTCGGATTCAACAGGAATAGCGAGAAGATCAACGCCATCGCGGAGAGCGCCTTCTCGCCACCGGAGAGCAGCCCGATCTCCTTCACCTTCTTGCCCGCGGGCTGGACCAGGATATTGACGCCCGGCTCTTGTCCTTGGCCGCGCCTCGCGGACTCGGCCGCCCCCTGCACGTCGGTCGCTTCGGTGAGTTCGAGCCGGCCCTTGCCGCCCCGCATCAGCTTGGGGAACAACTCGGCAAAATTGCGCGCCGCGCCCTCGAAGGTTTCGGCGAAGCGCTTGCGGGCCTCGCGGTTGAGCTTTTGGATAGTGTGGCTAAGGTCGTTGGCGGCAGTCTGCAAATCGGTGCGCTCGGCGGTGAGCTGGCTCGAGCGCTCCTCGAGCTCCTTGACCTCGGCCTCGGCCGCCAGGTTGACCTCGCCGATCCGCTCGGCACGCGCGCGCAGCTCGCTCAGGCGGGTCGCGTCATGCTCGGCGTCGCGATCGGCCAGCCGCGCGCGCAAGTCGTCAGCCGCGGGGTCGAACTCCGCCTGGAACTTCTCGACGAAGCCGCGCATCAGCTCGGCACTGAGGGTGCGCGCCCGCTCGATCCGCAACTGACATTGTGTCGCGTCGGCGTCGAGCGCCGCAACTTGCTCGCGCACCTGCCTCAGCACGACCCGCGCGCCTTCGACTTCGTGCGCGGTCGCGGCACACCGGACGTTCAGTTCGGCGAGCCGCTCCTGCAACTCCCGCTGGCTGAGCGCCGCCGCCTCGTCCTGCACGGTCAGCGCCGCGCGTTCGCGTTCGAGCTCGATCCGTTCAACGGCGGCGCGCGTCATTTCGTCGCGACCGCTGGTGATCTGCTTTTCGAGCGCCTCCGCATTATCGCGCTGATGGCGCAGCTCCTGGGTGAGCGCCGCGAGCCGGGCCTTGCGCGCCTCGACCCGGGCGCCCAGATCGACCACCGCTTCGCCCAGCCGGCGCGCCTCGCCCCGGGCGTCGGCCAGCGCGGTCGCGACCTCCGCCAGACGCGCGCGCGCCTCCTGTTCGGCGCGGGCCAGCTCCTCGAGCCGCTGGTTGGCGGTAAGCGCGAGATTGACCACCTCGGCGGTCCGCCGCTGGGCGGCTGCGCGATTCGCCTCGGTCAGGGCGATCCGCTGCTCGACCTTGGCGAGCGCCGCGCGGGCTTCGTTGGCCCGCCGCTCGCTCGTGCCCACCGTCGCGCGCGCACTGGCGAGCGCCTCGGTATCGTCGCGTAGCGCCAGCCGCGCCCATTCGGAGCGGCGCAGGAGGGTCTCGTGATCCGCCTCGGCGTCGGCGACGTCGCGCGCCGCGGCGGCGAGCGCCTGCTCGCGCTGGCGCATCCCGAGTTCGGCGGCGTTCTCCGCCTGCGTCCCGCTACCGCCACTGATCATCCGTTCGGGCCAGAGCGTATCGCCCTCCGGCGTAACGAAGACCGTCCCGTGGCCGTTGAGGTTCGACGCCGCATGCGCCGCACGCAGGTCGTCGGCGAGCATCACATGCCCGAGCAGAGCTTCGGCCAGCGGCGTGAAGCCGGGCTCGACCTCGACCATCTCGAGCAGCCGTCCGGTAATCCCGGGCGCGCGGATAACCTCGTGGGCCGCCGCCCCGGCGCCGATACCCGCCGAAATGAAACTCAGGCGCCCGCTCTCATGCTCCTTGAGAATTTCGACGGCCCGCAAGGCGAAGTATGGCGACTCGACGATTACCGCGTCGAGCTGCTCGCCGAGCACGGCGCGCAGTGCGGGTTCGAGCGCCGGCGGCGCCTTCATGACGTCGAGCAGCATCGCGGGTGGCCGCGCCGGACCGTCGCCGTTGAGCGATTCGAGCACGCCGCGCAAGCGTGCGCCGGCGCTGCCGGGCATGATCCGGCGCGCGCTCACGGCGGCGCGCTCCGCGGCCTCGCGCCTGGCGGCGAGCCGGCCCGCGCTCTGCTCGAGTCCGGCGCGCAACTCGAACTCGCGTTCGCTCGTGGCGCGCTGCACCGCTTCGAGCCGCGCGACTTCGTCGTGCACGTCGCGGGTCTGGGCTTCGGCGCCGCCGAGCGCGGCATGCGCGTCAGCGAGGGCGGCCGTCAGTTGCGGCCCCTCGTCGGCGATCGCGGTCAGACGCGCCTCGTGCTCGGCGCGCTCGCCGGCGAGGTCGCCGAGCCGGCCGCGCGTGACCGCCGCTTCGCGCATCAGTTCGGCCAGTTCATCTTTAAGATTTTCGAGCCGCCGTTCACCCTCGCGCAACGCCTGCTCGGCGACGCGCTGCGACGCGCGCAGGGCGGCGAGTTGCGCTTCGCCCTCGCCGTCGCCGGCATTGCTCTCGCGCGCGAGGCGCGCGCCGGCCGCCGCGCGAGCGGCACGGGCGGCCTGCGCCTGGCCGTCCAGTTGGCTCAGCCGCAGCTCGAGTTCCGGGGCCTGCGCGTTCAGCCGCGCGAGGCGCCGCTCAAGGAAGCCGCGGGTGCGCCCGCGCTCCTCGAAGGAGGTGTGGAGACTCGTCAGCTCGCGCTCCGTCGCCGCGAGCGCGTCGCGCGCGCCGGCGAGCGCCGCGGTCGATTCGTCGAGCGTACGCTGCGCGACGTCGACCTCGGATCGCGCGTCATCGAGCTGACCGCGCAGTTCGTCTTCGCGATCGGTTTGCGTGATCAGTTCGGCCCGTTGTTCAAAAATACGCCGGGCGGCGGCCAGTTGTTCGAGCTCGCCGAGTTCGGCGCGAATCAACTTGTAGGCTTCGGCCTTCTTGGCTTGGCGGCGCGCGAAGTTGAGCTGCCGTTCGATTTCCGCCAGGACGTCGTCGACCCGGGCGAGGTTTTCGCTCACCCGCTCGAGCTTGCGCTCGCTCAGCTCGCGCCGCCCTTTGAAGAGGGCGAGCCCGGCGGCCTCTTCGACCATCGTCCGCAGCTCGGCGGGCTTGGCCTGGATAATCTCGTCGATCCGGCCCTGCTCGACCAGCGCGTAGCCGCGGCTGTGAATCTGCGCCGCCATGAAGAACTCGGTGATATCCTTGAGCCGACAGGGAATCCGGTTCATCAGGTATTCGGAATCGCCCGAACGATAGACCCGGCGGGTGATCGCGACTTCGCTGAGCCCGCTGTAGGGCTCGGGCAGGAGACTGCCCTCCTCCGCCGCGAGCATCAGGGTGACTTCGGCCATCCCGGCGGGCGGATTGGCGTCGTTACCCGCATAGATAAGGTCTTCGGCAGATTTGCCGCGCAGGCGGGTTAGCGCCTGCTCGCCCAGCACCCAGCGAATCGCGTCGACGACGTTCGATTTGCCGCAGCCGTTGGGACCGACGATCGCCGTGACCCCGGGGTCAAAGCTGATAACGGTTGGGTCGTTAAACGACTTGAAGCCTACGACATCCAGGCTCTTGAGATGCATACCACGGCCTCGCCTCCACCACTTCCGCCAACCCCGCAATCATAGCCCGACACCACGGTCACGGGTCAAGTGACCCTCTACCACTAGTGTCTCACTTAACTAACAGGTCCATCCTGTTGTGGATAGGACCTGTGGGCAAACTTGCTGGAATTAGTCTTGGATCAGCTCGGTATTCCAGTAGGCAGTATCGACCGTGCTGAGGAACGGCATCCATTCCTCGTAACGGCGGAGACTGAACATCTCGCTGCTGAACGGGGTCCATTGAGGCCGCTGGGGCCGGCGGATGAGCAGCATCCGCGCCTCTTCGGGCGTGCGTCCACCCTTGCGCCGATTACAGCTATGGCACGAGCAGACGATATTCTCCCAGGTCGAGAGGCCGCCGCGCGAGCGCGGCTTGACGTGATCGAGATTGAGTTCGGTCCGCGGCAGGCGCCGGCCGCAATACTGGCAGGTGTTGTGATCGCGCGCGTAGATATTGAAGCGCGAGAAGCGGACGTGGCGCTTCGGTACCCGCTCGTAGGCGACCAGCAACAGCACGCGCGGGACGCGCATCGCGCCACCGATGATGCCGACCCGCTCGTGACCGGCTTCGACCGCGAGGTCGCGCCAGCTATCGAAATCGAAGGTGCGATACTGGTCATCGACGGCCCGGGCAACCCCCTGGTAGAGCAGAGCGAACGCTCGCTTCACCGAGGTCACGTGGACTGGAAGGTACGAACGGTTCAGGACCAGTACTTTGGAGTTCAGCACAGCCCCACCTATCGCGATCTGTCCCGCGGCGGCCATGCCCTATAGTCGTACCGAGCCAAGGGTAGGCGAGTCAAGCAGGGAAGGGTTTTATCGATTACGCTGCGGTTAGCGCACGGTTAAGGAATAGGGACTATTTCCACGAAGCAGATCGGAGTACACCAACGAGCCCTATTCACGGTAGCGGATCAGTGCATCGCCCAAACTGTCCTTGACCGGGCCGAGCCAGGGCTCGTAGTTCCTCCACTGGAGGAGCCCGTCGCGGAAAAGCGGCTGGCGGACCTGCTCTGAGCTTGCCGTGCGGACAGGACGTTCGGTCTGGTAGAAGTCGACGCAGGCCGGTTCGAATGCAAGGCCGCAGAATTCCAGGATGCGCCGCACGTTGCCCTCGAGATCCTCCACGACGTCCTCGTACCAGACGCGCAGGATCCGCCCGGGAAGCACCGCGTCCCAGTGTCGCATGAGCTCGAGATGGGTCCGGTAGTAGCGGGCGATATCGCCGATGCTGTAGGTGAACTCCTGCCCGCTGGCAAACAACTGCTTCAAGTTGCTAAAGCAGCACGCCATGGGCTCGCGCCGCACATCGATGATTTTGGCGTGCGGCAGCATGAGATGGATGAGCCCGAGGTGGCGGAAGTTGTTCGGCATCTTGTCGATGAAGAATGGCTTATCTTTACGGTAAGCGCGCGTCTCCATCATGTAGCGCTCGCCGAGCACGCGGAAATCTTCAGGCGCGAGTTCGGCGAGCACGCCCGGATAAGAATTATCTTTCACTGTACGCAAGCGCGGATCACGCGATTGCTGCCCCCGCATTTCAAGCACGAGGCGCTGGATTTCGGCGAGTTCCTGCGTGCCCTCGACCTGCGAGTGAGAGGCAAGGATCTGCTCAATGAGCGTGGATCCGGAGCGTGGCAGCCCGACAACGAGAATCGGATCAGGGTCCGGCGCGCCGACACCCATGCGCGCGGCGAAGAATTGCCCCGTGCACACCTCGATTTGCTGGCGCGTGTTTATTTCGATGATTTCCGGATCGTAGCGGCTGGCGGTGCGCTTGAGTGCGTTGCCGCGCTCGTAAAATTGCCATGATTCCGCATATTCGTTCCGGTCCTCGAAGGCCTTACCGAGCGCGAAGCACAGATGATAGCGATCGACAAGCTGGGCGGCCGGTGCGGCTTCCTCGGCGCGCATTTGCGCAATCGCGCTCGGCGAAAAGCGATAGGTCTTGAGATTGGCGAGACTCCACCAGGCATCGCCGAAGCTCGGTCTGACGGTTGCTGCCATTTGGTAGGATTCGGTCGCCTCCTTCCGCCGTCCGATGGTTTGAAGGGCGTGGCCGAGCGACACGTGAAGATCGGCGGAGCGCGGCGACGCATCGAGGAGCTCGCGATACAGCGCGATCGCCTGCGCGTGTTCGCCGAGACCGACACACACGGTTGCGTACAGTGAACGATAGTAGTTATTGCCGGGTTCGAGCCTCAGCAGGGTGTCGATCCCTTCACGCGCTCGCAGATATTTCTGTTGGTCAATCAGGACGCGGACCAAGTCCAACCGCGCAGCGAGATAATTCGGTGCGAGCCTCAGAGCGGCTTCGAGCAGCAATTCGGCCTCATCCAGCACGTTGCGTTGGTGCTCGATCCTGGCCAGCAGCCGCAGCGCTTCGACATCGTCGCTGGACTTCAGCAGATATGGCCGGAGGATCTTCTCCGCCGCAGACAGCTCGCCGTCCGAGAACAGGCTTCCGGCCTTCACGACCTCGGGCGGCAGGTGTTTCAGGGTTGAGACGCGCTCGGCCGCGGTCGCTGCATTTCTTTCGTCCCCCGTCAGGCGATACAGGCGTTCGAGCATGCTCCAGCTCGTCACCAGCGCCGGGTTGATCTCCACGCCTCGCAGAAAGGCCTCGATCGCGCGCGGCGCATCCCGCAGAGTCGTGTAGCAATAACCGCGCTCCTGGTAGAGGAGGCTGAACCGCGGATGCCGTTGCTCCAGGCGCTGCAAGGTTTCCAGCGCCTCGTGTATCCGGTTCAGGCACCGCTGGTTGGCGGCGATCAGGTAGAGGACGTCGCGGCTCGGGGGCGCTGCCGCCGCCAGCATTTCGGCCGCAGCGAGCGCTTCGCGGTGCCGCCCGCCCTTGCTGAGCTCACGGATGCGGCCCACCTCGAGTTCGACCGGCGCGGACGCGGATGGAATTCGCATGGTACCCGCTCACCATACCGGCGCTGCATGACATTTGCAGCGCAGCTAAAAACGATTCATCGCCAATTCATCGTGGCGTCATCGAGCGACGACGTTAGCTGCGTAAATTCTCGCCCCGTTGGGCATCCATCGGCCGGAGCTTCGAGGCCGGCCTTTTCCGCGCCGCACGACGTTAGAAATGGGGGTACTTTATGAGCAACGACCACCACATAGTAGATCGGCGTCAATTCCTGAAGTTGATGGGCATGACCGCCGTGTCGGCGACCACGCTGACGACGAACATCGCCAAGGCACTCGCGATTCCGGCAAACAATCTCAAAGGAACGATTCAAGATGTCGAGCACATCGTCATCCTGATGCAGGAGAACCGCCCATTCGACCATCATTTCGGCACCCTTCGCGGTGTGCGCGGCTTCAACGATCCGCGGGCGGTAAACATCAATCTCCCGCTCCAAGGCACCGGCACCACTCTAGCCTCGGTCTTTTTGCAGCCGGCCGGCGCGGCTAATGTGGCGGCGGGATTCGGCGTACCGCCGAACTACGGGACCTTGGGTGGCCCATCCGATGGGGCGCCTGTGATCCCGCCCTTCCACATAAATCCCGCAAGCATCAGCCCGGGCCTGACGAGCTTGGGTCTCACGTATTTTCCGGGAACGAATCATAGTTGGGAGAACACTCATGAGGGCTGGAACCAGGGTCAGTGGGACATGTGGCCGAGCATAAACGGTCCCATGACCATGTCGTACATGACCCGCGAAGACATCCCGTACCACTACGCTTTGGCGGATGCCTTCACGGTCGGGGATAGTTACCACCTCTCGATCATGGGGCCGACGAACCCGAATCGCTGCTACCTGTGGACGGGGTGCGTTGGCAACGTGAACTACCTGGGCAGCGGGGGCACCGATGGTTTGGGTGCCGGGCCGGCCACCTCCAACGGCCTCAGCCCCAATGGTGCGTACTGGGTCTGGGAGACTTTCCCCGAAGTGCTGCAGAAGGCCAGTATAACTTGGAAGGTCTACCAGGACATCTCCGGTTCACCCTTCTCGCCGGATTTCGGAGACGAAACTTCCAATTCCTTCGCCGGCAACTACACGGACAATCCGCTGCTTTACTTTAATCAGTACGCGATTGCCGCGCCCGGGACGCCGCTGTTCGACAACGCGGCTACGGGCACAGATCTCAGCAACACCATCCCGAGCTCATCGGCATCCGCGCAGGCCTGGGAGGCTTGGGCCGAGAGCCAGTTCAGTCAGTTCCGAAGCGACGCGCAGAGTGGCAAACTGCCGCAGGTTTCCTGGCTCATCGCGCCGGCCGGCTATTGCGAACACCCGGATTATCCGGTGAACTACGGTGCTTGGTACATCTCCCAGGTCCTGGACATCCTGGTGAACAACCCCGAGGTGTTCAGCAAGACCGTCCTCATCATCAACTACGACGAGGCTGATGGGAGCTTCGACCACATCGTGCCGCCTACCGTGCCAGCGACATCGGCCAATGGGGCGTCGACGGTCAGCATCGAAAACGAGATCGTCACGACGTCGACCCCGACCGGCCCGATCGGGCTGGGCCCGCGTGTGCCGTTTCTTGCGATCTCGCCCTGGAGCAAAGGAGGCTACGTCGATTCCCAGGTCTTCGATCACACGTCGGTGATCCAGTTCATCGAGCAGCGTTTCGGAGTCTATGAGAAAAACATCTCCCCGTGGCGCCGCGCGGTAGCGGGTGACCTGACGTCGGTCTTCAACTTTGCCAATCCGAATACGGCTGCCGCCACGCTGCCGGGCACTAGCGGCGATCTGCCGCCCGTGGACGAACTCGCGGGCGGTAGCGTCACCACCTTCGTTCCCACTCTGGGTGACGTGACCGTCGGCGTGCCGGCGCAGGAGAAAGGTATCCGCCCGGCGCGCGCCTTGCCCTACGAGTTGAATGCCCAGGCGTCGGTCGATGTTTCGAACAGCACGATAACTCTAACGTTCATCAACACCGGCACCGCGGCTGCAGTGTTTCAGGTGCGTTCCGGCAACCCTGCGGATGTCGTCCGCTTTTACACCGTGGGATCCGGCAAGACGCTGTCTGGTACGTGGAACGTTGTCTCCTCTTCCTATAATTTGTCGGTTTACGGCCCCAATGGCTTCGTGCGTTACTTCAATGGCAGCATCGGCTCCACCGCCGCGGCTCTCGAGGTTCAATCCAGTTACGGCACCAATCATGGCGGCGCAATCAATTGGAGCATCACCAATGTCAGCGGCAACCAAGCTGAAGTCAGCGTGCTCGATGCCTATACCGGCAACGTGAGCACGCAGCTTCTCCAACCCGAGCAGAGTTTTGAAAACGCGTTGTCGCTGAATCAGTTCTATGGCTGGTACGACCTCATCGTCACGGTTGCGGAAGACTCGACTTTCAACTACCGGCTTGCGGGTCATGTTGAAAATGGAAAGCCCAGCTACTCGGATCCCGCTCTCGGGGGCCTCGTTACCCTTAAGGGCTGATCCGACGCAGGTCGCGCTTGCGCCCGGTTTTTCCGTTGCCTGGAGGCATGGTTCCGTACACCATTTCGTTTTAAGAGCGTCCCGCTTCGACGGCTGCGACGGCGGGCACAACCGCCCGTCGCAGCGCGAGGTAACACGGCAGTGCGGCGATTGAGATAAGTCCCGCGAGTTGCCACGCGCGCGGGATCCCGCCGCGATCGGCCACCACGCCGGTCGCCAGCAGGCCGATTGAGCCGCCGAGCGTTTCAAAAGTGCTGCGGAACGAGAGCAGCGTTGCGCGCTGGTCGGCGTTGATCTCTTCATTTATCCAGCTCTGCGCAAACGGCAGCAGCGCCCCCATCGCGGCGTTCAAGACGCAGAAGAGCACCACCGCGAGGTTGGTCCGGCCACCGACGCTGCCCCCCGCGAACATCAGGAGCGCCAGCGCGACGGCCAGCATGCACAGCCGATCGGCCCGGCTGACCTTGCTGCTGGCCGTACGAATCATCACCTCCGCGCCGATCATCCGGGAGACCGTGAAGAGCGCGTAGAGCCATCCCACCAGCCAAATCCCGACCCCGTAACGCTCGTTGAAGAATTGCGGCCATTCGAGCCAATACGGCGCCCAGGCCGCAAAGTAGATCGCGTTGGCCAAGGTGAGGAGCATCAGCGTCCGCATCCGCAAGCCCGCGCGGATACCCGCGCGCATCCGATCCGCGATCATGCGGGGAAGCGCGCCCAGGCGGACTTTCAACTGGGGACGGGCGCCGTCACGCATCAGGCGCGCGACGAACAGCGCATTGAGGAGATAGCCCGTTGCCCCCAGGAGCCACGGCCAGGCGATATCGTGACTCGCGACGTACGCCCCGATAATCGCCGCGAGCATGAACCCGAGGTTCATCAACTGCGAGAGGCGCCAGAAGAGCCGATCCTTGGCGCCACGATAGCCGGCTTCGTCCAGCGCGTCGACGCCCCAGGCGTCGATCGCGCCGTTGCAGAAGGTCGTGCCGATCCCGTCGATGAACTCACCAAGGATGAACATCGGATAGTGATACGCGAAGAAATAGACCATGAAGGCCAGCGCGCGCAGAGTGCATCCGAGCATGAAGGAACGGCGGCGGCCGAGCGCGTCGGCAAAGGCGCCGGTCGGGACGTCGGTCAGGAACGTCACGGTGAAATAGACCGCGAGCACGGAATTGATCTGGAACTGGTTGAGACCGCGGGTGTGCAGGAAGATCGGGTAGACGCCGAAGAGGAAGCCGCTCGCGAACGAGTAGGCGGCCCAGACGCCGCAGTAGCGCCAGAGAATCTGCTCGATAGTCATCCGCGATCCGCCGGGCGGCCCGGCTGACGACACGACCGACCCTGTTCTCTGCTCCTGCAACATCTTCTAGACTCTTTGTTTCGCTTCCGCTGATGCCAAGCACGAATTCATCGTCGACCGGCGACTGGCCGGAGGGCGCCGCCGAGCCGCGTTGGCCGGTGCGCGTCGCGCGCCTGGCGAGCGTCGTGAGCCTCGCCGTGCGTATCTATCTCCCGTACAAGGCGATCCAGCTCTGGTCGCGCCTGGCCGGCGCCAGGCGCAAGGAGCAACGTTACCGCCGTCAGGACCTGCGCGCCGCGCGCGCCCTTTTCCGCACTTCGATCCGGCTCGAAGGCCTGCTGATCAAAGCCGGCCAGTTTATCGCAACGCGCGCGGATATTCTGCCGGCCGAATGGGTCGACACGCTGTCCGGACTGCATGACCGGGTGCCGCCGCGGCCCTTCGCGCTAATCCGCGCGACCGTCGAGCGCGAGCTCGGCCGGCCGCTGACCGCGACGTTCGCCGAATTCAAGCCGGAGCCGCTCGCCGCCGCCTCCCTCGCGCAAGTGCATGAAGCGCGCACCCACGACGGCCGGCGCTGCGCGGTCAAGGTTCAATACCCGGGGATCGAAGGGATCGTGCGCACCGACCTGCGCAACCTGATGCTCACGTTGCGTGTCCTGGCCCGCCTCGAGCCCGACTTCGACTTTCAGGTGATCGCCCGGGAGATTCTGAAATATATCCCGATGGAGCTCGACTTCGTCAACGAGGCGCGCAACTGCGAGACCGTGCGGCGCAACTTCGCGGCGCGCCCCGACGTGGTGGTCCCGCGCGTCTATCATGAATTGTCGAGCCGCCGCGTGCTCACGATGGAGCTGGTCGAGGGCGTCAAAGTAACGGACCTCGCGGCGCTGGCGGCGGCGGGTATCGACAAGCACGCGATCGCGCAGAAGCTGATCGAAATCTTCACCCAGATGATCCTGCGCGACGGCTTTTTTCATGCCGATCCGCATCCGGGCAATCTGCTCGTCCAGCCGGGGCCGCGCATCGTGTTGCTCGATTTCGGCCTGGCCAAGGATTTTCCGCCGGCGTTTCGCGACGCGATGGTACGGCTGACCTTCGCGATTCTGACCACGAATCGCGCGCAGATTCTCGCCGCGTTCCACGACCTGGGCTTCCGCACGCGCGACGGGTCGCCCGAAACCCTGTTGCTACTCGCGAATCTCTTTCTGGGCAACTCGGTCCAGCGCAACCGGGCCTACGCCGATCACGACCTGGTCGAGGAATTCTCGGATCTGTTGCCGCGGACGCTGCGGGCCAATCCGATCGTCGAGGTGCCCGCCGACGTGCTGCTCGTCAACCGCGTGATGGGGATGCTGAGCGGCCTCGGCAAGACGCTCGACTCCCAGGTCAATCTGTTCGCCACCCTGATGCCCTATGCGCAGGACCTGATGGCCGCGCAGGGCGCCGTCAAATAGCCGTCAGCGTTGTGCATTGTGCATATCCGGCGGCCGCGCGCTGGCGTAGCGCGTCGCGCTCGCGTAGCGTCGTGGCGTGCCGACCAACGAGGAAATCGAGAAAGTCGCGATTCGCGCGGCCCGGGCGGCCGGCCGCGTGCACATGAAGCGCCTGAACCATATCAGCGTCGCGCGGAAGACCAGTGCGATCGATCTCGTCACCGAGGCCGATCGCGAATCCGAAGTCGCCGCAATCGAAGTACTGCAACGCGCCTTCCCGGCCCACGCGATCCTGGCCGAAGAGAGCGGCGCGAACGCGTTCGTCAGCGAACATCGATGGATCATCGATCCGCTCGACGGCACGACCAATTTCGCCCACAACTATCCGCAGTTTTGTGTCTCCATCGCCTATCTGCGGGGCGACCGGATCCAGGCCGGGGTGATCTTCGACGCGTTCAAGCGGGAACTCTTCGTCGCACGGCGCGGCGGCGGCGCCCGGCTTAACGGCAAGCCGATCCGCGTCACCCGCACCGCGTCGCTCGACAGCTCCTTGCTGGTGAGCGGCTTCCCCTATGACCGGCGCGAGCGCCGGCGTTTCTACCTGGCCTACTGGGAAGGCTTCATGATGCGCACACACGGCGTGCGGCGCAGCGGATCAGCGGCGCTCGACCTCGCCTGGGTGGCCTGCGGGCGGGCGGACGCGTTCTGGGAGTTCGGGCTCAAGCCGTGGGATATCTCGGCGGGCGCGCTGCTGATCACGGAGGCGGGTGGCCGGGTCACGAATATCGACGGCGCCGAGCTCGATCTGGCGGGTGGGCAGATAGTCGCGAGCAATGGCCGGATCCATCAGCAGATGCTCGACGCGATGGTGGCGATTCGTCCGGACGCCGAGCAGCGCCATGCCGCGATGCTGCGGGAAGAGGCGGGCTCACCAGCCCCCGTCACAAGCCAGGGCTGACGCGGCAGTCAGAGGCTCAAACCGAGGGCGCCGTCAACAAATTGGCAACGCGTCCCGCCCCCCGGGTCTTGCGGATCACATCGGCGAAGGTCGTCGAATCGAGCACCGTGGCAATAGCGTCGCGGACCTGCTTCATCAGAATCCGCACGCCGCACGATTTTTCGTCGGGACAATCTTCGCATCGCTCGTAAGCCATCTTGCTGACGCAAGGCAAGGGCGCAAGCGGCCCCTCGAGCATCCGCATCACGCGCCCGACGGAGATCTCCGCCGGCGGCCGGCTCAGGGCGTAGCCACCCCCCTTGCCCTTGCGGCTGCGCAAAACCCCCTGGTTTTTGAGCTCCAGCAGGATAATCTCCAGAAAACGGCGGGGAATTTGCTCCCGGGTGGCGATCTCCGAGATCAAAAGCGGGCCTTTGCCGTATTCCTGACTCAAGACGATCAATGCTTTTAAGGCATACTTCGACTTGTGCGATAGCATAACCCTATATTATCGATAAGAATCCTCGATCGGCAACGTGCCCAGCACCGGCATTCCACAAGTTGTTGCTCTTCATAACCGTTTGGTCGTTCTTTTTCAGTCACTATAAATCTAATGTCCGATATAATCTGAATTAATAAGACGCGAAAGCATCTTCAGTTAGCACACATCTACGCGCACCAAGCGAAGCGTCCACGCATCACGATAGCCATAACTGACCCAATCTGTGTTGATTTTGGCAGAAAAGGCAGTTATTTTGGCGCGCGACCAAGGCACAATAAGACGCTCACTACATGTTAAGTGATACATAAACACTATTAACCGCGATAAATATCGGTGTATCAGATTAGAACATCCAATGGGGCATTTATGAAAGATATTGCTCTAAATTGATACGAATCGCATCATTGTGGTGCGGGATGACCGAACCACAATCAACTCAGGGGGTATTGACCCATGCACAATCTAACCGAGACCTCGTTACGTAGCAAAAAGGCGCCGCTTAATCGACTTATCCGGGCGGCCAAACAGACGGATTCCCGGAGCGTCAGGGAAGCGAATCTGCCGACGCTCGATATCCTGCGCAATACGCTCCTGTCGGGCCTCACCGCCGACGAGTTGGAAACGGCGACCGGCTCGGGCCGCCGCTTCCGCGATCTCCTCGAACGCACCACCAGCCGCATCGCCTAGCCCGCGTGTACTCGTCGCCGAGCCAGGTTGGCTCAGCGATCGCCGAGCGCACGCGCCTGCGCTGCACGAATCGTCCCGTGCATCGCCAACAACTTTGGGTGGGCAAAAACATTGGGGGGCGGGGC
>JBKQPD010000144.1:0-2767 GCA_052145175.1 Binataceae bacterium (SeqCode)
AACTCTTTCTTCAGCATTGCAGTGGCGGAACGCGATCGTCGTCAACAAGGAGATTTCGGCGCTGCGCGCGGGCCATGATACGCCGGTCGCCACTGACGCCAAGCCGGAACTCCTGCTTGCTCGGATCGAATTCCTGGCGCAACGCGACGAAATTGATGGGGCGCGGGTGCTCGTAGACGCCCTGGACCGCGGCGGACGAGAGGATCTTTCCGCCACGGGCCGCTATACGCTCGCCAACGCGCTGCTGCGACGGGCGTTCGACCTCATCGAACGAGGCGATCTCGACGGGGCGGGCCCGTTCGTCAACCTGTCGAAGCGCGAGTACCGGCGCGCGCTTCAGCTCGCGCCGTCTTATTGGGACGCCAAATTCAACTTCGACGTTGCGTCGCGCCTCGTGCGGGACTACCCCAGCTTCGAGCAGGAAAACGGAGACGAGCTTCAAGCTGAACCCAAGAAACTTTGGACCGATGTGCCCGGCGTTCCCAAGGGCTTGCCATGACACGCCGAGATTTCCGCGATCCGCGGCTGCTGCTTTTGTCGACGGCTCTGTCGCTCGCGCTGCTTGCGCTGGTTGCGCCACAAGCGTTGGTCAAGCGCGCGAGCTTCGATGTGCTCGTCGTCGTCGATATCACCGGCAGCATGAACACACGCGACTATAGCGTGGCGGGACGTCCAATAGGCCGGCTGGAGTTCGTCAAGACGGCGCTTGCGGAAATGATCGGTAATCTTCCTTGCGCTTCGCGCGTCGCTCTCGCGGTGTTCTCCGAAAGACGCCCCTTTCTACTGTTTGAACCGATCGAAACCTGCGCCAACTACGCGCCGCTCGAGGGCTCGGTCCGCGCTCTCGATTGGCGCATGGCCTGGGAGGGCGACAGCCGTATCGCGGCAGGTCTCTTCCGCGCGATCGAGATGGCGCGCGAATTGAAGACCGATCTCTTGTTCCTCACCGATGGACAAGAGGCTCCACCACTTCCGCCTTCTGGACCTCTTCCCTTCGAGGGTCGTCCCGGCGAGGTGCGTGGGCTGATCGTGGGCATTGGGGGACGCCAACTCTCCCCGATCCCCAAATACGACGATAATGGACGCGAGATCGGCTTTTACGGGGTCGAGGATGTTCCTCACGACAACCGCTTCGGCCTGCCGCCGGCGGGCGCGGAGATGCGCGAAGGCTACAATGCGTGTAATGCGCCTTTTGGGGCTGCGGTCGCCGTCGGCGTCGAACATCTTTCGTCCGTTCGAGAATCCTATCTGCAATCCCTCTCCGAAAAGACTGGGCTAACCTACGCCCATCTCGACGACGCGGATCGTCTGTTACGCGCGTTCGAGACGGCCGCCACGCCACGATACCGTAAGGCAGCGCTCGATCTGCGCCCATTCCTCGGGGCTGCCGCTGGCGTTGCGCTGATCGCGCTTTACATCTTCGTGCCTGTTTTCGAATGGCTTGCCGCCGTTCGACTTGATCACGCTCAAAATGCACGGAAGCCGAAAAAAGGAGAACCTCGTGAAAATCTTGTGGACGATAATCGCAGCTTTGCTCGCTTCACCGGCGCTGGCGCACGGTCCAACACCTATCAAGGTCGATGAATCGATCGTCATCGCGGCCGATCCCAAAGCGGTCTGGGCGGTCGCCGGCAAGTTCGACGGTCTGGCGAATTGGCATCCCGATGTCGTGAGCGTAAAGGCCCGGGGCGGCGATGCGACAGGCGCCGAACGCCAGATCACTTTGCGTAAGGGTGGGACTTTGAAGGAGGGGCTGGATGAATATGACCCGTCATCTTTCAAATATTCCTATCGCATGTCCGACCCAAATCTCGACGCCCTGCCGATCAGTTCCTACTCGGTTACGTTCACGATCAAACCCGCGGCCGGAGGCGGCAGCGAGGTGCAATGGTATGGCCGGCTCTACCGCGGCGACACCGGCAACGAGCCGCCGGACAATCTCAACGACGACGCGGCTCGCACGGCGATGTCCGAATTCTTGCACGCGGGACTCCTGGGATTGAAGAAGAAGGTGGAGGGCAAATAATCCGTGCGCGTCGCGACGCAACTCGCCGTCTGCCTAATCCTTCACTGCATCATCGTTCCGACGACTGGCTTTCCTCACGAACTGTTCGTGGTCTGTCAGGACGACGCGAGTTTAATCCGGATCGACACGCGTCGCGAAACGGTGACGGCGCGCGTCGGCGTCGCGCCGGGACCCGCGATGATCGCCGCGACTCGCGACGGGCGGGCGCTTTTCATCACCCATCCCGAATCTGGCAGGATCACGAAACTGGACACCGTTGATCTTGGCGCGCGACAGATATTCACCCCTGGCGGCACGCCTTTCGGGATAGCCGTCGACCCCGTGGGTCGCTTTGTCTACGTCGGAGACTGGAAGAAAAACGTCGTACGCAAGCTCGATGCGGGGACGGGCGCCACTCTGCAGGAGACGCCCGTGGGACGAGAGCCCGCCGGTTTGGCGCTGGACGCAAAGCGCGCCCGGCTATATGTCGCGAACCGCGAAAGCCGTTCCGTCAGCGTCATCGAAACCGGATCGATGCGCGCTTTCGCAGAAATTGAGGTGGGCGACGGTCCGTTTGCCCTTACGCTCGACGCGACGGGCGAACGTCTGTTCGTCGCCAATGTCAGAAGCGGGGACATAAGCGTCGTCGACACCGGAAACGAGGCCGTCTTGACTCGCGTGCGCGTCGGCGGTTCGCCCTATGGGGTCGCCGTTGATCGCGCGCACAGCCGGATACTCGTAACCGATCAACACGGCGACAAG
>JBKQPD010000145.1:0-5791 GCA_052145175.1 Binataceae bacterium (SeqCode)
ACCCGACTTAGCGGGGATTCTTGACATAGACCCTATCGAAGATTGCTCTGACCGTGCGAAACCATTGCTCCTGTGCATCCTCCGGAAACACGGTTCCAGGTGCGGGCAAGGTTTGCACTAAAAGCGTAATCATAGGATTATCCGTCGCCGAACCCTGCGACTCGATAACCGCTGGCGGCAATTGACGTGCGCCATTTGGCTGAGCTTCCGAAGTAAGCATCGCTTCCGATACCCCTCCCGGAAGAATGAGCCTTCCTTTGCCGTAAGTAAACAGTCCTGCCTGCTCTGCGGACTTGCTGAACACCTGTCGAGCACGGTCCTTCTGCTTAGGCACGACCCCGAGACCTTCCATCTCCGTTTCAACAACATCGTCGCCGGGGAGCATTCGCCCCTTGTATCGGTCAAACATCGCTTTGAACAGAGGGACGGCAAGGAACGCCTGCACTTTCGCCAAAGCATCGTTTTCGGAGTCCACGATCCGAATCCCTATATCACTAAGCCATACTTGCTTTCCGTCATCACTAACATCGATGAGCCCAAAGATGCGCGCTATACTGAACTTTAACCGGAAAGCACCGCTATCGCTCGATTCATGGCCGAGCCAAGCCACGACTTGCGACATATCCGCACGCTGTTGACCGGCTTTCTCGAAAAGCTTTTTCGCAACACCAATGGCGTTCTCTAGGTCTGCGTAAGGGAATTGAATTTTCGATTTTGGCCGCTTTGTATGATCGGTACTCTTGTTGATGGTCGAGACCTTTGCCTCCGAGACACCGTCGCTGACCGGCTGTTCCTGAACCGCCTGTTCGGTCTGTTCCATTGGTCGAGTCGCCTCCACTAGGGATGAGTCCATGATAGGCTGTGCCTGTAACGCGGGCAAGATGCTTTCATCATAATGCACCGATGCAGCGACTTAAGGACATGACGGCACGCGAACAGGCAAACCACGAAGATTGTCACTTGCGGGCGTGATGCAGATCCGATAAAAAGGGATCGTGGTGCTGCGCTGGATGAAAGAGGTAGTTGTAGAAACACGACGGCCCGGATGTCTGTTACCCATCCGAGCCGTCGATTTTTTTGGTGGGGATGGTGTCAATGCAGCACGTCCGGCTGTTACCCGGAAAGTGCGGGTTCAAGTCCTGCCCCCACCCAAATATTCCGCACCGATTTTCCCCGGTGCGAAAGGAGGTCAGACGCTCCATGCTGAACGATACATCATGAAATAGCCGATAGGCTATACCGGTCAAAAAAAAAGTTTGTTGCCCGTGGAGGCCGGTTTATCCGGCCTTCCGGCTTTTTGGACGCTTCGCCTTACCCTTCGTGAGTTTCTCTTCGAGCTCGCGTTTGGGCATAGCCGCCAAGCCGTAAGTCAGATACCGCTTGGGGTCCATTACGGTCCTAGGATTGAAACGGCGTGCTCACCTTTAGTTTGCCCTGATATGTGAAAAGCTATCATGGGGTTCTATGGTGTCAAGGAGACATCGCGCAGAATCCGGTACAGCGGGGCGAGTTCGCGGAAGGCGTCGAGCAGCTCGGCGCGGTCGAGCCGGAGCGACTCCCTGAGATTCCAGCCGAAGCCGAGGTCGAGTCCGCCGGTCTTCTTGGCGACATTCGCCGCGAGCGTGTCGATCAGCTCCGGGTCGATCCGTTGGTCCCCGGGAAGTCGGGCAAAATCCCACTTGTCGTAGCGTGCGAGCGGGCTGCCCTTGAACTCCTTGGTTAGCTGCGCGGTGTGCGTCTTGAGATTCCGCGCCATCGCGGGGCGGTCATCCGCCTCGGATTTTACGACGACCCGGGCATGCAGACCGACGGCCGAGATGCAGAGGGCGAGATACCCGTAACGCTTGTAGCCGCGGGGCGACGGCCCGAAAGCGGCCCACGTCTCCGGCGGCGGATTTACCGTGCGCCGCGCGTGCTTGGCGACGTGCGGGAAAAAATCGAGATGGAGCTTGCGCCCGAGCTGGGGGGCCAACTCCTCGCCGAGCCGGAGCAGCTTGGGCCGCACGTGCGCGTAGATCTGCTGCATCCGCTCGCTGAAGTCGTCGACCTTGAAGACCTCGAAATCGACCGGTGTGAAACCTAGCGTCGCCATTTCATCTGATTCTAACGGCTTTTGAACGCGGCTTCCCAGTTGCGGCCGTCGAAGTGCGTCAGGCTCAGCGCGTCGAGGTCAATATTGGCGACGCAGCGCAGGTTGATATCGATCTTGTCAGGAGCCGAACGTGGGATGTAGAAGGACGCGACGCCGCATCGCGGGCAGAAATGATGCCTGGCCACGCCCGTGTTGAAGCCGTAGGTCGCAAGATCCTCCCATCGCGTCAGCAAACGAAAACGCTCGTGGGGAATGATCCAGTGAACGTAACCTTTCATAACGCAGATTGAACAGTTACAGTCCTCCGCGCTCTCGATTGGACCATCAGCCTCGTACGCGACAAGGCCGCAATGGCATCCGCCACGATAGATTGACTCGCTCATAACGAAAATATGGATCATGCGGCCGTGGCGCGCCAACCCTCACGTCTCTACACGGCGGCGCGGCTTTACGCTAAAACTGGGCTCGCCGATAAGGCCTTGGACGTGAGCGATGGATCTTGGTGACAATCCGGAACAGGCGGAATTTCGTGCGAAGGCGCGCGCGTGGCTCGAACACAACAAGCCGCGCGACTTCACCGATCGCGGCTTTGCGCTGGCGATTGACGACGCGACGGTCAAGGCCCTGACCGCGTGGCAGCGCAAGCTGTACGAAGGGGGCTATCTCGGCATTTCGTGGCCGGTCGAGTATGGCGGGCAAGGGAAGACGATTATCGAAGGTGCGATCTTCAACGAGGAGGTCGCGCGGGTGCGCGCCCCGGCGCCGCTCAACGAACTCGGCCTCTCGATGGGCGCGCCAACGATACTTGAACACGGCACGGAAGAGCAGAAGCGGCGGTACATCAAAAAAATCCTGACCTGCGAAGAGATCTGGTGCCAGGGGTTCTCCGAGCCGCAATCAGGCTCCGACCTGGCGGCGCTGCAGACGAAAGCCGTGGCCGACGGCGACCATTTCGTGGTCAACGGCCAGAAGGTGTGGACCTCGATCGGCCATCTGTCCGACTGGTGCATGCTGCTCGTGCGGACCGACGCGAACGCGCCCAAGCACAAGGGTATCTCGTACCTGCTGGTCGATATGCACAGCCCCGGAATCACGGTGCAGCCGCTGCGCCAGTTGACCGGTGAGGCGGAGTTCAACCAGATGTTCTTCGAGGACGTGCGGGTGCCGCGCGAAAATCTCCTTGGACCGCTCAACGGTGGATGGGGCGTCGCGCTGACCACGCTGATGAACGAGCGGGCGACGTTGTCGCTGGCGATCGTGATGCGCTTTCAGAACACCTTCCAGGACCTCGCCGAACTGGCGCGGCGCGTCGTCCGCAAGGGAACGTGCCGGTTTGAGCCGCGGCTGATTCGCGACACGCTCGCGCAGTTCTACATCGACGTCGAGTCGATGAAATATCTCGCCTACCGTAATTTCTCGCGACTCCAGCGCGGCGGCACGCCGGGGCCGGAGGGGTCAATCTCGAAGCTTTTGTGGAGCGAGCTGAATCAGCGGATGCACGAATTCGCGATGGTTTTGCAGGGGCCGCTGGCGCCGCTCACCGAGGGTTCGGCGAATGTCATCGACGACGGGCGCTGGCAATATGGGTTGCTGCGCTCGCGCGGCAATACGATCGAAGAAGGCACGTCGGAGGTGCAGCGCAGCATCATCGCGGAGCGCCTGCTGGGCCTGCCGAAGGGGTATTAGATCGCACCGGGATGAATTCGGCGGCTTGTTCCATCAATTCGAACTGGACTAGACTTAGTTCACTATGAAGACCGTCAATATGCACGAAGCGAAGACGCACCTCTCGCGCTTGGTCGAAGAGGCTGCCGAAGGAACCGAGATCATTATTGCGAAGGCGGGCAAGCCGCGCGCCCGACTTGTTTCATGCGCGCCCGCGCGCAAGCCGCGCAAACTTGGACGGCTCAAGGGGAAAATCTGGATCAGCGACGACTTCGACGCGCCGCTGCCAGATGAGATGTTAAGGGCCTACGGAATGAAGTGATGGGTATATTGATCGACACGCACGTTTTGCTCTGGACAACAGAAAACAACCGCAGGCTGGGGGCAAGAGCTCGTGCGATGATTGTCGATCCCGCGTCGGAAATTTGGCTCAGCGCCGTAAGTGTTTGGGAGATCGCGAACAAAGCATCCTTGGGTAGGCTTCGAGTACCCCACCCAACCGCGAAATGGCTATCGTCCGAAATGCGGCAGAGCGATATCCACCCGCTAGCCTTGACACAGGAACACGCCTTGGCCGCCGCCGAACTGCCCAGACATCATGAAGATCCATTTGATCGCTTGTTGATCGGTCAAGCGCAGATCGAAAACTTCAGAATTATGACTGCGGATGCCCAGTTCGAGCGTTACAAAGTCAACTTGATCGACGCCACCGTCTGAGACGCAGAGTCCAGCTCGAAACTGAAAGAGGGCGCGGGTCGATGGCCCGCGCCCCTTTCGCATGAGGAAAGTCTCGATCAGGTGGTGTGTTCGATCACGTAGCGACCGATCCGATCAATCGCCTGCTGCCCTTCGGGCAGGATCTTCGCGTAGACGTGCCAGACATGGACCATCTCGGGCCATACTTCGAGATCGACCTTGACGCCGGCCGCCTTGGCCTTCTCGGCCACCCGGGTGCTGTCGTCGAGCAGAATCTCGGCGTCACCGACTTGCATCAGCATCGGCGGCAATCCGCGATAGTCGCCATGCAGCGGCGAGGCCAGGGGGTTCCTGCGATCGGCGTTGCCGACGTAGACTTTTGCCATGTCGAGTAGTGACCCATTAGCGACCATCGGGTCTTTCGATGCCCTCGTCTTCATCGAAGCGCCGGTACCCTCCATGTCGCTCCAGGCGGAGATCGGCACCGCCGCGGCGGGCAGTGGGGTCTGCGCGTCACGCAGCGCGAGCAGGGTGGCCAGCACGAGACCGCCGCCGGCCGAATCACCCGATATGACGATTTTGCCGGGCTTGTAGCCTTGCGCGAGCAGCCATCGATACGCCGCCGCCGCGTCCTCGACCGCCGCTGGGAACGGATGCTCGGGCGCCAGGCGATAGTCGAGCGCCAGAGCCTTGGCCTGGGCAGCGCGGCTGATCCGCGCGATCATCGCGCGATGCGTGTTGATCGAGCCCATCACATAGCCGCCGCCGTGCAAATACAGAATCACGCGCTCCTGAGCGGCGCCGGGTGCGACGATCCATTCCGCCGGTACGCCACCCGCGGTGACCGGTTCGCAGGTGACATCTTTGGCGACGCGTTCCGCGACCTTTTCCATCGCGCCGCGCATCTGGCCGACCGTGGTGTCGGGCTTGGCCGCCGGCACCGACCGGATTATCTCGAGCACTTTGTTGAGCTGTTCACTTGCCATGCGTAGTCTCCTCCCTCGCGAGGGTTCGAGCATTGTGGACTTAAGCGGACGGTTCGGGCGCTGCCAGCGCATCCGGCTAACTTCCGACCACCCACGTTACCTTGTCGGTAGCACAGGAGCGGTTGGTTCGTGAAGGGACGCGGCGCGCGTCACGCGATGTCCTGAAGGTTGTTGAGGAATTGAGTGGCGGCGATCCTCGCCCCATCGGAAGATCGGGTTGGGTAGAAGGAGCGACTGTCATAGAAGTCAATCCTCTGGACTGGAGTCGGATGGGTTGCCCACAAGTCCACAGGCGCTGGGATCACGCCGAGATATCCCGCCTGTGGACTTGTGGACAACCACGAAAACTCAC
>JBKQPD010000146.1:0-26776 GCA_052145175.1 Binataceae bacterium (SeqCode)
TCTTCGCTGCGCTCAGAATGACAAACTGGCTGTTACAGCTGGAAGTAACCTCTAGACTAAGGCGTATCTTTTGTCATTCTGAGCGCAGCGAAGAATCCCGGTCTTTGCCCCGCATCGTTTCAACAGCGGGACAACAGGATCATGACAACAAAAAAATCAAATTCACCCGCTACCCAACGTGTAGCCGATTTGATGGCCGGCTTCATCGGCTGTTGGGACAGTGGCGGTCTCAATCTTTCGGAGCGTACCGGCGAGCGTTTTGCCCAAATCGTGAAAGAAAAGCGAGCACGTGTTTACCGTCTTAATCGACGCCGGTCCACTGGTCGCACTGAGTGACGGCGGGAGACTCGCGCCACGCGGACTGCGCGCGGGCGCTCGTCGATTTACCGGGTCCGCTCGGCACCGTATGGCCCGCCTTGACTGAGGCGATGTATCTGCTCGGCCCATCGGCGCGGGCGCAGGAAGCCCTTTGGAAGCTGATGAACAGCGGCGGGCTGCAAATCGCCGAACTCAACCTGGATGACTGCCCGCGGATGCCCGAGCTGATGTGGAAGCACCGTGACCTGCCGATGGATCTCGCGGACGCCGCGCTCGTCCGCGTAGCCGAACGCGAACGCGTCCGCCGCGTCTTTACCATCGATCGTCGTGATTTTGCGCTTTACCGGCCGCACCGCCTCGGCCGCTTCGAGATTATTCCGTAAAACTGCGCGTGCACCGTTAGGGAAGCTCTGCACAAGTGAATGTCTTAGTTAAATCCGCATTTTGGAAACATAGGTTTTTGTGGTTCACAAATCGAACTTGACCGCGATCGAATACAGACCATTCGGCCGACTACAAAGCCTGATCATGCCAATCACGCTGGTCGCCAGAGGCCCGTCCGATCGCGGGAATCTAGCTCTTGCAACGTACTGTTGATAATGCTTCCTCGGTCGGTTTGTCTGAGTTAGATACATAAGCGACACTAAATTGACGAATCTGATCTTATTAGAAATGGAGGAGGACAACCGATCATGTGGAATAAATTAGGCGGAAGAGTTATCGCAGCTGCGGGGCTCGCACTCGTCCTGATGGCTTCGGGATGCTCGACCACGGTTCAGAGCACGCCCGAGGCAGCGAAAGCAGTAGAGTCGGGCGGCCCTCTGCCTAGCGCAGTCACGGGATTTCTGGGCCCGGATGCGTCCAAGCTGGCTCCCGGGCCAGAGGGCGGCGCCGCGCTGGCCTGGATAAATCCGGACGCTCAATGGAGCAGTTACACCAAGATACAACTGCTGCCGGTTGAGTTCTGGGCCGGGGCCGATTCGAAAGTACCAGCCGCAGACCAGGCGACGCTGACCGAGTACTTCTACAACCAACTCCAGACCAACCTCTCCAAGAGTTTTACCCTCGTCGATCAACCCGGACCCGGCGTTATGACCTTGCACGTGGCCTTGATGGACGCGACGACCGCAGTACCGGGACTTCGCACCATTTCGGTGATTGTGCCGCAGGCGCGTGTGCTCAACCTCGCGCAGTCGATGGTAACTGACAGCTATGCGTTCGTGGGATCCGCCGAAGCCGAAATGAAGGTGACCGATTCGGTCAGTGGGGCGATGCTGGCCGAAGCTGTCGATCAGCGCGCCGGCGGAATGGGGATGAAGGGTGCGGCGTCATTCCAATGGGGCGACGCGCAGAACGCGATGGATTATTGGGGACAGAAAATTCCGAATCGGATCTTACAACTGCAGGGGAAGTCTCCGGCGCAGAGCTAGGGACAAATCCATCGTCAAAATGAAAACGAATCTGGCCGTCACATGATTTTATCAAGCGGCCGCACACCTTCGCACAGAATGGATTCGCAGATCCGCTCGGGCGAAGAAAGGACAAGAGAAATGGATCTGAAGGCGAACCTTCGCGGTCTCGCAGCAGCCGCTCGGTTGTATATTGTCGCCCTTGTCGTTTCAGCAATCTCACTGGCCGGCGTGGCTTCCGCCGACGCCATTGAAGGTCAAGTCCTCGGCGGGGGTGCTCCGATCGCCAAATCGACCGTAACTCTTTGGGAGGCGAGTTCCGATGCACCCAAGCAATTGGCGCAGACTCAGACCGGCGATGAGGGTCACTTCAAGCTGACTGCGGAGGGGTCGCCAGACGGAATACTGTACTTGGTGGCGACCGGTGGAGTACCGAATGCCAACAAAGCCGGCGGCGACAATCCGGCGATCGCGCTCCTCGCCGTCCTCGGCAGCAAATCGCCGGCCAAGGTCACAATCAATGAATTCACCACTGTGGCGTCGGTATGGACGGGCGCGCAGTTTCTGGATGGTACTGGACTCCGCGGCAATTCGCTTGGCCTGCACATCGCTACTGGCAACGTGCCCAATTTCGTCGATCTCGAAACCGGCGGATACGGCGGCATGATCCAGGACGGCTTCAACAGCACGCAGACGCCCACGATGGCGGTCTTCGCCACGCTTTCCAATGTGATGGCTGGCTGCGCAACCCGCGTGAAGGCCGACGCGTGTAGCGACCTCTTCGCCGCTGGCACAGGGCGGGACGGCAAGGTGCCCGCGGACACGCTGGCTGCGGCGCTCTCGATTGCCCACAACGCGGGATACAAGCCGGAACGTGTCTTCGCATTGCTGGACGCGTTCTATCCGGTGCCGAAGGGAAAGCACATGCGTGCAACTCCGTTCATGCCCTATTTGAGCATGGCACCGGGCTCTTGGGTCTTGCCGCTCAAGTTCGCCGGTGGCGGTAACGCGGGAGGCGCGAAAGTGATGTTCGACAGCGAGGGCAACGCCTGGATCGGCGATAATTTCCTAGTTGGGTGGGAAGGGCACGACGACTTGTGGAACGGTAACATGTCGAAGTTCGCCCCGAACGGCCGGCCGCTGTCCCCGATGACCTTCGGCTTCACCGGCGGCGGCCTGTTCGGTCCCGGCTTCGGCACGGTGATCGACGCCAACGACCGCGTATGGATGGACAGCACCAGCGGCCAGACGATGTCGCTGTTCGACAAGACTGGAAAGCCGCTTTCGCCCCCCCAAGGTTACAATTTTGGCGGCAAGCTAGGCGTCATGCAGGGTATCATCGTAACACCCAATGGCGATGTCTGGGCGCTGGATTTCGGTGAGGACAAGGTCGTCTACCTGCCGAAGGGCGATCCGGCCAACGTGAAGTTCTATTGCCAGTCCACCGACGGCAAGCCGAACAAGGACAGCCCCTGCAAGCTCAATGGTCCGTTCGCCCTTGCGATCGACCAGCAAGACCGGATCTGGATAACCAACGCCATCGGTGACACGGTCACGCGCTTCCCGGCGAGCGATCCGAGCAAGGTCGAAGTGTTTCGCACTGGCGGCGGCAGCGGCAAGGGCATGGCGATCGACAGCGAGGGCAATGCTTGGATTACCAACACGATCGGTTCGGGATTAACCCTGAAAACGAAAGCACGTCTTGTTTACCTCAAGCTAACCGGTAAAACGCTCTCGGCGATCGACCATGTTGCTCTTCAGGATCTGTTGGATCATCCCGGTTTGGGAAGCGTGTCGATGCTGCGCCCGGACGGGAGCCCTGCACCAGGATCGCCGTTTAATCCGGGCAGTATCTGGGGCGCCTGGGCGGTCTCGATCGATGGCAACGACCACGCCTGGATTTCCAACTTCGCACCAGGGGGCGGCCTTACGGAGCTCTGCGGTGCGCGGACCGAGACCTGCCCGGCAGGCATGAAGACCGGAGATCCAATTTCGCCGCCCGGCGGCTACAAGGGTGGCGGCATGCAGATGCTGGTCGACGCCTCCATCGACCCCGCCGGCGACGTCTGGGTGTCCAACAACTGGCAGGATCCCGCTTCTTGTTACGGCAAGCCCGATGAGGGCGTGTCGACCCGCTGCGGTGGTCAAGGGATCGTAGTCTTCTACGGCATGGCTAAGCCAGTGCGCGCGCCGCAGATCGGCCCAGCGCGCGGCTTCTAGCACAGACACCAGACTCAAGGGGAAGCGAAACATTGAACGGAAATTGTTCCGCAATGTTCCGTAACGCGGTTCCGCTAACAAGCTGGCGGTCGATCTCGGATCGATCAGGATAAATGCAGACTGAGCATAAGCGTGGCATCGAGTCACCGCTCAAGTAGGCATAGCACTTCCTACTCGCAGAAGTTCATCTTAACTGCCGCGAAACCGAGCGGCAGGTGTATCGAGGCGCCACAGCGTCACATTCGTTCTCTCCGTTGATGTTTATTTTAGAATCGCTTCGCGTCGATCCTTCGACACGGCTCGCGATGCTCGCAGGCTCAGGATGACAAACAGGCTTGTGCAGAGGTTCCTTAGCGGCGGGCGGCGCCGTTCAGATGGTCGCCGGCGTCGAACAGGCGGAGCTGATGAGGTCCCTGTCCCTGCGGGATCTCCACGGGATAATTGCCGGTGAAACAGGCGTCGCAGAAACCCTCGCGCTTCTCGCCCATGAAGGAATAGAGCCCGTCCCAGCTCAGATAGGCGAGCGAGTCCGCCGTGATGTGCTGGCGGATTTCCTCGACCGAGTGCGACGAGGCAAGCAGCTCCTCACGCGTCGGCGTGTCGATGCCGTAGAAGCAGGAGTTGGTCGTGGGCGGCGCCGCGATCCGCATATGGACCTCGCGCGCACCGGCCTGCCGGAGCATCGGGATTACCTTGCGCAGCGTGGTCCCGCGCACCAGCGAATCCTCGATCAGCACGATCCGCTTGTCGCGCAAAAGCTCGGCCACCGGATTGAATTTTATCTTGACCCCGAAATGGCGAATCGACTGCCGCGGCTCGATAAAGGTCCGGCCGATGTAATGGCTGCGCACCAGCGCCATCTCGAACGGCAGGCCCGATTGTTCCGCATAGCCCAACGCCGCCGCATTGCCCGAATCGGGCACCGGCACGACGATATCGGCGATGGCCGGACTTTCCTTGGCGAGCGCGCGGCCGTGCGTCTTGCGCACCGAGTAGACGTTACGCCCGAAATGGAAGCTGTCGGGCCGCGCGAAATAGACATATTCGAAGATGCAACGTTTGGCCGGCGCCGACGCGAAAGGCCGGAATGACCGGATACCCTGGTCGTCGATTACGACGATCTCGCCCGGTTCGATCTCGCGCACTAACTCGGCGCGCACCAGATCGAGCGCGCAGGTCTCGGAGGCCACGATAATCGCGTCGTTGAGCTTGCCGATCACCAGCGGCCGGAAGCCGTAGGGATCGCGCGCCGCGATCATGCACTGCTCGGTCAGGATCGCCATCGAGTAGGCGCCGCGAACCTGGGCCAGCGCCTCGGCGACGCGGGCGGGGAGATCGCCAGCGCGCGAGCCGGCGATCAGATGGATGATCAGCTCGCTGTCCGACGACGACTGAAAGATCGATCCGCTCCCCTCCAGCCGCTCGCGCAACTGCTGAAAGTTCACGATATTGCCGTTATGGGCAAGCGCGAGCCCGCCGTGGGCATATTCGACCACCAGCGGCTGGCAATTCTTGAGCGAGGTCGACCCGGTGGTCGAGTAGCGATTGTGGCCGATCGCGCTGGTACCCTCGAGCTGCTCGAGCACTTCGTTATTGAAGATGTCGGCAACCAGCCCCATCCCGCGATGGGCAATCAGCGACTTGCCGTTCGACGAGACGATGCCCGCGGATTCCTGGCCCCGATGCTGCAGCGCGTAGAGTCCCAGATAGACCAGGTTGGCGGCCTCCGGATGCCCGTAGACGCCGAACACCCCGCATTCTTCGTGAAACGCGTCGAGCTTCGCTTCGTCCACCACGACGGCGAGATCTTCGTTGGCGGTCATGTCGATGCGAGCCTCCGGGGCAGAGCCTCTTCGTAGAGCCGTTGCAGGGCGGCGACCTCGCGGTCGATTCGCGCCGCCGGTATTGCGAGTCGCGGCGCCGCCGTAACCCGGCCAATCGTCCGCACTTCCACCGGGGCAAACAGTGCGCGGACCGCCTCCAGACTTTCCGCCGCGGTCGAAATGATCACCGTCGAGGTGCCTTCGCCGTACATTTCAGCGGGTGTGTCAGCGACCTCGGCAATTTCCGCGCCCATGATTTGCACCCCGCCGAAACACGCTTCGGCAAGCGCGACGACGATCCCACCGTCGGATACGTCGTGAGCTGAGCTTATCAGCCCGCTTCCGGCGGCTTCAATCAGCCCTTCGACCAGCCGCCGCTCGCGCGCCAGATCGATTGGGATAAGTGCCGCTTGGTCGCCATCACCGAAGAGCGCCGCATATTCGCTCGCGGCGAGCGACGGGGCTGCCGTCCGCACGATCAGGATCAGGTCGCCGGCCCGCTGGAAGTGCGGCGTCAGATGCCGCGTGACGTCGTCGAGCGTCCCGACCATCGCAATCGTCGGCGTCGGCGGAATCGCGCGCCCCTCGGTCTCGTTATAAAAACTGACGTTGCCGCTGATGACCGGGACGTCGAGGGCCAGCGCCGCGTCGCGCAATCCTTCGACCCCGCGGACAAACTGCCACATCACCTCGGGCCGCTCCGGATTACCATAGTTGAGACAGTTGGTGATGCCGGCCGGGCGCGCCCCCGTGCATGCCAGATTGCGGGCCGCTTCGCAGACGGTCGCCAGGGCGCCGAGATAAGGATCGATCGCACACGCGCGCGGATTCGAATCGACCGTCAGCGCCAGCCCGCGCCGCGAACCCTTGATTCGCAGGATCGCGGCGCCGCTCCCCGGGCCGACGACCGTGTTGCTCTGCACCAGCGAATCGTACTGGCGGAAAACCCAGCGCTTCGAGCCGACGTTGGGACTCGCGAGGAGCGCGCGGAGAGCCTCATCCGGCGTGGGCGCCAGCGTTGCGCGCCGCTTCGCCTGCGCGGCGGGTTTGGGGGGCGCCGCCGGACGGTCGTAGAGCGGCGCCTCGTCACTGATCGCATGCACGGGAACGTCGGCCACGACCTGCCCGCGATAGATTGCCCGCCAGCGCCCGTCGTCCGTGATTCGCCCGACCACCGGCGCGTGCAGGTCCCATTTTGCAAAGACCGCGGCGACTTCGGCCTCGCGCCCGCGCGCGGCCACGAGAAGCATCCGCTCTTGCGATTCCGACAGCAGCATCTCGTAAGGCGTCAGCCCCGGCTCGCGCAATGGAATCCGATCCAGGTCGAGTTCGATCCCGAGCCCGCCGCGCCCTGCCATCTCGCTCGAGGACGAGCTGAGTCCGGCCGCGCCCATATCCTGAATCGCGACGATCGCGCCGGTCTTCATCGCTTCGAGGCAGGCCTCGATCAGCAGCTTCTCCGCGAACGGATCGCCGACCTGCACGGTCGGGCGTTTCGCGGCGCTCGTGGCGTCGAATTCCGCCGAAGCGAGCAGGCTAGCGCCGTGAATCCCGTCGCGGCCGGTCGCCGAACCAACATAGAGCACGGGATTGCCGGCACCGCGCGCGCGAGCGCTCTGCAAATCCTCCTTGCGCGCGAGGCCGAGACAGAAGGCATTGACCAGGATATTGGCGTCGTAGGCGGCGTCGAACATCACCTCGCCCGCCACCGTCGGCACGCCGACGCAATTGCCGTAGCCACCGATTCCCGCGACGACGCCCGCCAGCAAATAGCGGGTGCGCGGATGGTCGAACGAGCCGAACTTGAGCGAATTCATGCTCGCGATCGGCCGCGCCCCCATCGTGAAGATGTCGCGGATAATTCCGCCGACTCCGGTCGCGGCTCCCTGATAGGGTTCGACGAAAGACGGATGATTGTGACTTTCGATCTTGAAGACCGCGACCCAGCCGTCGCCGACGTCGATCGCGCCCGCGTTTTCGCCGGGGCCGCCGACCACGCGCGGGCCGCTCATCGGCAGCTTGCGCAGATGGATCCGCGAGGACTTGTAGGAGCAGTGCTCCGACCACATCACGGAGAAGACGCCCAGCTCGGTGAAAGTCGGCGTGCGCCCGAGCAGCTTGACGACCGCGCCGTATTCGTCCTCGGTCAGGCCGTGGCTCCGCGCGAGCGCGGCGTCAACCGCGGGTTCGCCGGGCAAGGCTACCGGCAGGGACGTCATCGGGCGTGCTCGATCAGCGAGCGGAACAGCTTGCAGCCGTCTTCGCCGCCGGCCAGCGTCCGCTCGACCGCGTGCTCCGGATGCGGCATCAGGCCGAAGACGTTGAAGCGTTCATTGGCGACGCCGGCGATCGCGCGCATCGAGCCGTTGGGATTCGCCTCGTCGCTCACACGGCCTCCGGCGTCGACGTAGCGGAGCAGCACCTGGCCCCGCTCCTCCATCTCCCGGAGCTCGGCCTCCGGCGCGACGTAGCAGCCTTCGCCGTGCTTGATTGGCAGACGCAGCAGCTCGCCCTCGCGCGTGGCACAGGTAAACGGCGTGCGCGCATTTTCGACGCGGACCGTCACCTGCTCGCAGATGAAGGACAAGGATCGGTTGCGGGTAAGCGCGCCCGGCAGCAGATGGGCCTCGCAGAGAATCTGAAAGCCATTGCAGATGCCGAGCACCAGGCCGCCCTCGGCGGCAAAACGCGTGACGCTCTGCATGATCGGCGAAAAGCGCGCGATCGCGCCGCAGCGCAAATAGTCGCCGTAGCTGAAGCCGCCCGGCAGGACGATACATTCCGCGCCCACGAGCCGCGCGTCCTTATGCCATAGCATCCGCGCGTCCTGGCCAAGCACGTCGCGGAGCGCGTGGAGCGCGTCGTGATCGTCGAGCGAGCCCGGAAAACGCACGACGCCCCACTTCATGCGTCGTCAACCTCGAAGCGGTAATCCTCGATCAGCGGATTCACGAGCAACTGCTCGCACATCTTTTTGGCTTCGTCAGCGGCGGTGCTCGCCGACGGCGCGGCGATATCGAGCACGATATAGCGGCCGACGCGCACCGAGCTGACGTTGGTGAAGCCGAGACTCTTGAGCGCGCCCTCAGCCGCGCGCCCCTGCGGATCAAGGATCCCCTGACGTGGCGTGACGAAGACCTTGACGATCAAGTTGGGCGAGCCCGTGCGCAATACGCGGTTGTGATCATCCTTCGACCCGGCGCAGCATCTCCTGATAGGCGCCCTCGACGTCGCCCAGATCGCGCCGGAAGCGATCCTTGTCGAGCTTCTTGCGCGTCGCCTTGTCCCAGAAACGGCAGGTATCGGGACAGATTTCGTCGCCCAGCAGGATTTCGCCCTTGTGGCGCCCGAATTCGAGCTTGAAATCGACCAGGATAATTCCGCGCTCGTCGAGGAAGCGGCGCAGGACGTCGTTCACTTTCAGTGCGAGCGCGTGAATCGTCTGGAGTTCGGCTTCGGTCGCCCAGCCGAACAGGATCGCATGCTCGCCATAGATCAACGGATCGTCCAGCGCGTCCGCTTTGTAGTAGTACTCGACGATGGGAAACTTGAGCTCCTCGCCCTCTTCGCGGCCAAGCCGCTTGGCCATCGAGCCCGCGCAGATATTGCGCACGACGGTCTCGACCGGAACAATCTGGAGCCGCTTGCACAGCATGTCGCGGTCGTTCAGCCGGCGGACGAAATGCGTCTTGACGCCATGCTTTTCGAGCAGGCCGAAGAACAGCTCCGACAGGCGGTTGTTGATGACGCCCTTGTCCTCGATCGTGCCGCGCTTTTTCGCGTTGAAGGCGGTGGCGTCGTCCTTGAAATAAGCGATTACCAAATCGGGGTCGGCCGTCGCATAGAGCTTCTTGGCCTTGCCCTCATAGAACATCTCAAGCTTTTCCAGCGTGCTTTCCACTGCAACCTCCCGGCGAATCGAGCGGGAAATATGCATTATCTTACTTGCGCGGCGCGCCGTGACCAAACTGGCCGCCGGTACGGATTGCCACGGCAATCCACATCGATATCATCTTTATGCACAGCGAGACGGCTTATTTCGGCTTGCCGGGCGCGAAACGCTCGACCAGCTCGTGCGCGAACCCGAGGTAGTTCAGCGGTGCGAGCCGCGCCAGTTCCGCCCGCGCCGCGTCGTCGAGCGGCAGGGTCGCGACGAATTCCTCGATCAGCTTGCGATTCACCGGACGGCCACGCGTCAGCTCCTTGAGCCGCTCGTAAGGCTGATCAAGCCCATAACGGCGCATCAGGGTTTGAATCGCCTCGGCCACCACTTCCCACGACTTCTCTTCGGCGAAGTCGGCGGCGAGGCGCGCCCCGTTGAGTTCCAGTTTGCCGAGTCCGCGGACCAGCGAATCGAGCGCGATCGTCACGTGGCCGAAGGCATTGCCCATCGAGCGCATCGCGGTGCTGTCGCTCAGATCGCGCTGCCAGCGGGCAATCGGCAGCTTGGCCGCCAGATGCTCGAACAGGGCGTTGGCGACGCCCAGATTGCCCTCGCAGTTTTCGAAATCGATCGGATTTACCTTATGCGGCATCACCGACGAGCCGACTTCGCCCGCGACGGTCTTCTGCGTGAAGTAGCCGAGCGATACGTAGCCCCAGATGTCGCGCGAAAAACTGATCAGAATCGTGCCGACCCGTATCAGGATATGAAACAGCTCGGCGAGAAAGTCGTGACTCTCGATCTGGGTCGTCAGCGGATTCCAGATCAGGCCGAGGCTTTCGACGAAGCGGCGCGAGTGCTCGATCCAGTCGACGCCGGGATACGCGAAGCGATGGGCGTTGAGATTGCCGACGGCGCCGTTGGCCTTGCCCAGGTATTCCTGACGGCGGAGTTGCGCAAGCTGGCGCTCGAGGCGATACGCGAAAATCGCCAGCTCCTTGCCGACCGTCGTGGGCGACGCCTCCTGCCCGTGGGTGCGCGCGATCATCGCGACGTCTTGATAGCGTCGCGCCATCGCGCCGAGCTGTTCGACGATTCGCGCGAGCGCCGGAATCAGCTCGGCGTTGGCGAACTCCTTCAGCATCAGGGCGTAGGCGAGGTTGCTGATATCCTCCGAGGTGCAGGCAAAGTGGATCATCTCCAGGGGGAATTTGTCGAGCGGGATTTTGCTTCCGGCCGCCGGGATCTTTTCCTTGAGGAAATACTCGAGCGCCTTGACGTCGTGATTGGTCGCCGCTTCGAGTTCCTTGATCCGGCGCGCGTCGGCCACCGCGAAGTCCTTATAAAGCGCCGTCAGCCGTTGGCGCTCGGCAGCTTCCAGCGCCGGCATCGCGTCGATCGCGGGATTATCGGCCAACGAAAGCAGCCATTCGATTTCGATCCGCACCCGATAACGAATCAGCGCGTATTCACTGAAGTAGGGCACGAGCGCCCGGGTGCGCCCGCGGTAGCGTCCGTCGATCGGGCTTACCGCCAGCAGCGCTTCATCCCGCTCCGTAGGTTTGTCGTTGGCCGCTTTCATTGCATCAGAATCGTGCCTGGTGAATCACCGTCCCGTATGGCCGAAGCCGCCGGCGCCGCGCGGGCTCGCCGCCAAATCGTCGACTTCCAACAGTTCGGCGCGGGCGACCGGCGCGATCACCAGTTGCGCGATTCGGTCGCCCGGTCGAATCAAAATCGGCTCGTCGCCCAGATTGATCATGATCACTTTGATCTCGCCGCGATAGTCGGCGTCGATCGTGCCGGGCGCATTGACGAGCGCCAACCCCTCGGCGAGCGCCCGGCCGCTGCGCGCCCGCACCTGCCCCTCGAAGCCCGGTGGAATCTCGAGCGCGATTCCGCTCGGCACGGCCGCGCGCTCGCGCGGCTTGAGCGTGAGTATGCCATCGAGGTCCGCCGCAAGGTCGAAGCCTGCCGCATGTTCGGTCTGATAGCGGGGCGCCGGAGGCGATTCCGGGCGGACGCGTTTAACCTTGACGACAGGGACTATCATGAGTTGGGCACAACATGGCTCACCCGCTCATTTCGTCAAAAAACACGCGCCCGAGCAATGGCTATATAGTGGGGATTACAAACAGCGCTCGATAATCGCGCAGGCCTCGGCGAGTTCCGCGTCGGTAATCACGGCGGCGGGGAGGAAAAGACGCACACAGGCGGGATCGTGGCCGCCATAGTAGAGGAGCAGGCCCGCGTCGAAGCAGCGGCGGATAAAATCGCGCGTCGACCCCAAGGAACCATCGCCGACCCGAAACGCGATCATCGCGCCGACCCCGTCGATCGCCGTGATCGCACCGGCATGGGCGGTCGCAATTCGTGCGAGATGCTCGCGGGTCAGCCGCTCCAACTGCATCTCGCGCCCTTCCGGCCCGAAGATCCTCTCGGTCGTGAGGCGTTCGATCATCCGGGTGGCGACCGCCATCGGGACGGTTGCCCCGGCGTAGGTGCCTGAGATCAGCGCCGGATCGGGCTCGAAGTTCGACCGATGCAGCAGCGCGCTGCCCTGGAAAACCTTGCCGATCGTGATCACGTCGGCATAATCCTCCAGCGCAAGCCCGGTGGTCGCGAACAGCTCGCCGGTGCGCGCGAAGGTCTGCACCTCGTCGATCCAGATGGCGATTCCCGCGCGGCGGCATTCGTCGAACAGCGGGACAAAGAAATCGCGCGGCGCGGTGACGAAGCCCGCTTCGCCCTGCACCAGCTCGACTATGAACGCCGCTGTCCGGTCGCCGTCGCGTGCGATGATTTCCCGAATCGCCGCGAGCGTGGTCGCGGCGGAGTCGGGATTCGCACGATCGTGGAAAGGCAGATACTCGACGGGAAAGGTCCGTGGCTGGCCGAGCCGGTAATCCGGGCGGTCGGTGGTTTCGGCCATCGCGCTGGTCCGTCCGTGAAAGCATCCGCGAAACGCGATCACGCCAGGCCGGCCCGCGCGCTTTTGCCGCACCAGTTTGAGCGCGTTTTCGTTGGCGTCGGCGCCGGACAGCGAAAGCCAGCAATGCGCCATCCCGCGCGGCGCGTGCGCCAGCAGAGTCTTCATCAGCGCATGATATTCGCGATTGAAGACCAGATGCCCTTGCATCACGAGGTCCGACGCCGCCGCGCGCAACGCCGTCTCGATCAGATCGAGGTCGCCATGACCGAAGAGATGGACCCCGATACCGAGCGCCAGATCGAGCACCCAGCGGCCGTCCGCCAGCATCGCGCGGGATCCTTGGCCCAAGCCCGCGCCGAGATACTGAAAGAAGGGCGGCCGCCCGCGCAGGACAACGAGTTCATCGAGTTCCGCGCGCATCTGGGCGGACGTGAGCGGTGGCTGGCCGGCGGCCTGGGCCTCGACGATCGCCTCGCGCATCAGCCTGAGGCCCTGGTCGAATTTCGGCCCGAAATTCATCTATGCGGGATGGTGCTAGCGCGGCAGCTTATTTAAGCGCGCGCATCGAGAAGCCGCGCTCGTTGCAACAGAGCAGCGAGCGTTTGCCCTGCAAGGTGGTCTCGAGCAGACATTCGTGGCCCCACAGCCGCTGGACGAAGCTCAGGGTCTTCTCCGCGTAGTCGAGTTGCAGGTCACGGCCGTCATGAAAGTGCTTGAGGTAGAGCGTGCGATTGTGGCCGTGGTCGGCGTCTTCGATCTTGATAATCGGAATCGACCCGGTGCCGACGCTCTTGATCAGGGTTTCCTTGACCTGCGACCAGCCGTCGTCGTCGGAAACCTTGTCGATCACCAGCTCGTCGCCGCGCGCCTCGTACTCGAACATGTCCAACTCACGCATCAGCTCTTCGGTCAGGTAGCGCCGCAGGAAGGACGTATCGCGTTCGACCTCGCGCGCCTCAAAGATTTTGGCGGTCCCGTCCTTGGCCGGCGCGCCGTATTTCTTGATCTCCTCGCGGGTCGGCTCGGTATGCCGGCGGTAGAGGTCTTCCCAGATCTTGAAACCCAGATGATACGGATTGATCTGGCCGGGAATCGGGCGCAGCACCTGGTTGTGCCGCACGATGAACTCGAGATGGAGCCCCTGGTCGAGGGCGAGCGACTCGACGATTTTCTTGTGCCAGTAGCTGGCCCAGCCCTCGTTCATGATCTTGGTTTCCATCATCGGAAGGAAATACTTGGTTTCCTCGTCGACGATGGTCAGCAGGTCCCTTTCCCATTCGGCGAGAAAGGGATTGTGATCGCGGATAAAGAGCAGCAGGTCTTCGTCGGGCTCGAGCGGGATGCGGCGGGTCTCGGGCTCCTTGAATGCGGGACGGGCGTGCAGCCGATGAAACGGATCGACCCGGGGCTGCGCCTGATCGATTGCGCGTTCGACCTGCTCTTCCTGCGTGAGTTTCCTGATCGCCAGGTTGCGCCGGCACTGCAGGGCCAGGGCGTGCGCGGCGTCCAGCACGCGTTCGACCTTCTCGATCCCGATCGAGGGATCTTCGACGTAACGCCGCACACGCATCGCGTGCGCCTTGAAGGTCTCGATCGTCAGCTCGGCGCGCGTCGACTTGAAAGTGAAATTGTTCTTGAAAAAATCGTTATGGCCGTAGACATGCGCGATCGTGAGAATCTGCAGCAGGAGCGTATTGTCACGCATCAGGTAGGCGATCGCCGGATTCGAGTTGATCACCATCTCGTACGGCAGACCGTTGACGCCGTAGTCGTAAAGCGTCTTGAGCTTTTCGTAGGATTTGCCGTACGACCAATGCGGGTAATGCGACGGCATCCCGGAATACGCCATGTAACCGAGCATCCCGGTATGGTCGCAAATCTCGAATTCCTGCGGATACCAGCTCAGCCCGAACGCCGCGGCCTTCTCACGAATCCGGTTATCCCAGTCGACGAGTTCAGTGATTTCGTAATTCGCCATAGTTTATTCTGGCTGCGTTGTTGTGTTTTACTCTTTGACCTTGTCCTTCGAGAGAAAGGCCTTGAACGACGGCCAGATATCTTCCTTGCGTTCGATCAGCACGGCCTGGAAATTCGGCGCGTCGAGCCGCCGGAATACATTGAGCATCGAGGATTCGTAGTAGCGCGAGCCGAGCGGTTTGATCTCGCCGTAGCCGAAAAGATTGCAGATGTCGGCCAGCTCCTTCGCGGTGCGCAACGCCGCCGGATTATCCGAATCGAAATTATCGCCGTCGGAGCAGTGGAACGCGTAGATATTCCAGAGCGACGGATGGTACCGCTCGGCGATGATATCCAGCGCCTTCTGGTACCCCGACGAGATGAACGTACCGCCGCCTTCGCCCTTGTGGAAGAAATCGTCCTCAGTCACTTCTTTCGCTTCAGTATGATGGCCGATAAAGACGATCTCGACGTTGCGATAGCGGGTCGCGATAAACTGGTAGAGCATGAAGAAGAAGCTCCGCGCCAGATACTTCTTCATCGTGTCCATCGAGCCCGACGTATCCATGATACACATAACGACCGCGTTGGAATCCTCGCGCGTGTCGATCTCGAGATGCTTGTAGCGCAGGTCGTCCTGATGGAATGGGAAGCGCCGCTTCGCTATCACCGGCGCAGCGGCGACCGGCGGCGTCACGATTGCACCCAGCTCATCGGCGCCTTCCAGTTCAAGCTGCGCGGCCTCTTCGATTTCGCCATTCGCCACGGCAGCCGCGTCGCGCGCCGTCCGGCGGCGCTGCGTGGCCATCATGCGGGTAACCCGCTGGCGCGCCGTCCGCCGTTTGTCCAGCCGCACCCGGATGCCGACGTGGCGAAAGCCCTTGCGCTTGCTCGACAGGTCGGAGGGAATTTCGCGCAAGGCGCGGCGCTCGAGATTCGGCAGTTCGAGATCCTCGAACATGATCTCGATCAGTTCCTCGAGCGAGACGTCGGTTTCGTAATAGTCGACGCCGGGCTGATCGCCCGCTTTGCCTTCGCCCTTACCCGGGCCGTCTTTGCCGGTCTTGCCGACGACCTGTCCCGGCTGCGCGCTGCCGTCACCAGTGCCCACACCGGGCGCGTTGTCGCCGTAGACGAAGCGGTATTCCTTGATTCCGCGCAACGGAACCTTGATGACCTTGTCCTTGTTTTTGCCGATGATCGATTCTTCGGCGATGATATCGGCGATATTCTCGCGAATCGATTCGCGGACCTTCTCCCGATGGCGCAAACGGTCGCCGGCTGAGCGATCGGATCGTTCAGCATTCGAGGGACGGTACTCGCGAAAAATGGTGTCGCTCATCTCTCGTCCTCGCTCCTAGACAGGGCGATTATACTCCCGCCGCGCCGCAGAAACGACGTGTTTCGGACGCCGGAATCGGGATTCTTCGCTGCGCGACATTTTATCTCGCGCCTCGCAGACTCGTCGCTGGTGGGTGGCTGCGCTCAGAATGACAAGGGTGGCTTCGCGGCTCAAAGCAATTTTTGGGCAAAAAACCCACCTTTTGTCATTCTGAGCGAAGTCTGCGCAGCGAAGAATCCCGGTCCCGCTCCGCCACGCTCAGGTCCTTCCACGCGGGATTCATCGAATCCACCAGCGCGATCTTTTTCTTTCGTAGTAAGCCCTTAATCTGTTTTTCGCGCTCAATCGCCGCGTTGATGTAGCGGAACTCTTCGAAGTAGACCAATTGCGTAACGCGGTAGCGGCTGACGAACTCACTGCCTGCGCCGCTCTGGTGTTCGGCAACCCGCCGTTCAAGGTCGTTGGTCACGCCCGTGTACAACGTCTGCGATGGGCTGGCCATCATGTAAACATAGTAGGTACGGCGGGGTTTTTTCACGACCATTTAGAACCGGGATTCTTCGCTGCGCTCAGAATGACAAAAGTGGTGTCACGGCCGGAAGTAACATTGAGGCAAAGCGCCCCCTTTTTGTCATTCTGAGCGGAGTCTGCGAAGCGAGGAATCCCGGATTCTCCAATCCACGATAAGCCACGCACATGAAAACCCCGCCGCGGTGATTCCTCTGCGCGAGGTGTCATCGGGCGGGGTTCCATCAAGCCGGGCCGCGACGGATCAATCTTTCCACAGATTGTTGGCCGCGTACTTGAGCACGACGTCGACGCACGATTCGCAATAGCCGTTCTCGAGCAGGTTCTTGACCATCGAGCCGTACTTGTCGCTCTGCTCCTCGTCGCGCGTGCGCGCCTTCGTGATAATCCGCGAGATATCGCGCACCGAGGTCATCAGCTTCTTCTCGATCGCCTCTTTGAGCGGCTCATAGCTGCGGTAGCTGATCTTCTCGCCGCGCCGCGACGACGCCCACAGATAGGCGATTACTTCCTGCCGGAAGCCGTCGGCGGCCGACCCGATAATCGCGATCTGTTCCTCGATCGATTTGAGGAAACCCTCATCCGGCGTCAGCTCTTCCTTGGTATTGCGGTCACGCACCCGGGTCTTGTTGACGAAGGCTTCGGCGTGATCGAGATAGTTCTGGAAGAGCGACTCGGCCTGCTCCTGATAGGAGAAGACGAAAGCCCGCGTGATCTCCTTCTCCAGCAAATCAAGATACTCCTTGTGGAGCGTGTCCTGCAGGAATTCGAGATACTGCTTGCGCGCATCGTCCGGCATATCCGCTTCCTTCACCATCGCGATCATCGACTCGCGCACGTTGATCGGATTGATACAGTTGCCGGATACATTGTCGGAGAGCGCATTGTCCAGCGCCTTCATGATGAAGCGGGTCGAGATGCCGTTCATGCCCTCGCGCTTGGTGTCGTCTTTCAGTTCCGCGACGTCGATCTTCTTGGTGCGGCCCTTCTCGACCACCTCTTCACCATTGTAGAGCCGCAGCTTGGTCATCAGATCGCACTTCGAGGTGGGTTCGAGCCGCGACAGAATCGCGAACATCGAGGCGAGCTCGAGCGTATGGGGCGCAACGTGCGCGCGGAAATCGGAGTTGCGGATGATCTTCTGATAGATCTTCACCTCTTCCGAAAGCCGCAGGTTGTAGGGCACCTTCACGACGACGATACGAACGAGGATCGCCTCGTTGGTGTGATCGGCCTTGAACTTCTGCCACTCGGCTTCGTTCGAATGCGCGATGATGCAGGTGTCGACGTAGACCATCCCGTGGCGGCCGGGCGCCGGAATCACTTTCTCCTGCGTCGCCGTGATCATCGCGTGCAGATACTCGGTCTCGTTCTTGAACACCTCGATGAACTCGACCATCCCGCGATTGCCGACGTTCAGCGCGCCGTTCAATTCGAGCACGCGCGGATCGCCCTCGGAGTATTGATCGAGCTTCGAGATATCTTCCGAGCCGATCAGCACCGAGGTGTCCTGATTGTTCGGATCGACCGGCGGTACCACGCCGACGCCCACGCGGTTGCGCTTGGAGAAGTTCCGCGTCTCGATCGGGAAATCCTCGTAGCGGAGTTGATATTCCTCTTTCAGCCGATAGCGGCAGACCGGGCAGAGGTCGCCCTCGACATTGACGCCGAGCATCTTTTCGAACTCGCGCCGCAGATGGCGCGGGATCAGATGCAGCGGCTCCTCATGCATCGGGCAGCCCTCGATACAATAAATCGGCGCCGCGCCCTCGAGTCCGCGATGGACCCGCTCGACCAGCGAGCTCTTGCCCGAGCCCACCGGCCCCATCAGGTAGAGCACCTGCCGGCTCTCCTCGCCCTTGAGCGAGGCCGAGTGGAAGTAGCGCACGATTTGCGCGATCGTCCGCTCGATCCCGAAAAACTCGTCGGCGAAAAAGTTGTACACTTTGATCGGCTCGTCTTTGTAGAGCCGTTTGGTGCGCGGGTCATCGGTATCATGGATGTTATGCATGCCCGGCGTCATCATCATGTCGTAGATGCGCGCATGCGACATCTTGGTCACGGTCGGATCCGCCTTCACCACCTCAAGATAATCCAGCAGCGTGCCGCGCCATTGTTTCGACTCGCGCTCCGCACGATCCCGCTTGATTACCTGCTCAAACGTCAGCGTTTCAGCCATCAGCCCACTCCTTGATTAGTACGAGCCCGATCAGTTCGAGCCTGGATTAGTTCGAGCGATGCCACAGCGATGTTCACCGGGGCGGTGAACACCAGGAAGACTTCGGAAGGGCAAACAATTGGACGTGCTGGTTTCAGGCGCATCCTCCATCCAAGTATAAGGACGGCTACGAAAGCGAAGCAAGATTAATTCGCGCGCGCGCCGTCCGTTTTCAACATCTTCTGCACCGCCCGCAGCGGGCCTTTTGGTCAAACCTCGGCCGTGACGACCATGCCCTTAACTAATATTGACGTAAAATCTTCGGCGACATTCAAATTTCGCTGCGGAGACTTTAGTTTAGCCGCGCGCTCCGTGCGTAAGGCCTCACTCCGGTAACTTAAGATTCTTGACGCAGCTCCGGGGGGCGGCCGAGTCTTTACCTTGGTTGTGCCTCGCAGACTCGGCCACCCACCGGAGGCGCGGCCAAAGACAAGACTCGCCTGCTCGCTCCGTTCACAAGGCCTCACTCCGCTAACTTAAGATTCTTGACGCAGCTCGCAGACTCGCCTGCTCGCTCCGCTCACAAGGCCTCACTCCGCTGACTTAGGATTCCTGACGCAGCTCGCAGACTCGCCTGCTCGCTCCGTTCACAAGGCCTCACTCCGCTAGTGTTGGCACGGGAACGGTCTCGTCGAGCGCGAGGCGGCCGCCCTCCCGCCTGATCCGGGCCGCGAAGATCCGCTCGTCGTGCGCAAAGGAGACCCACCAGCGGCCCGCGATCGCGCGCGCCAGATAGTCGGCCTTCTGCTCCATCGTGCGCAGCGCGTCTAGATCGTAGGCCTGATTCCACGGGCCGCGCATATGCGAGCGGGTCGGTACGATATCCGCCAGGTGGACGAAACCCTCGTCGCCGGAACGCACCAGCGCGATCTGATGGTCGCGCGTATGGCCGCCGGTGACCTTGGCGGTCACGCCCGGAATCAGTTCCACGTCGCCGACGTTTGCCTCGATCAGCCCGGCGACCGGCGCGAGGCACTCCTCGACGTGACGATAGGCCGCGCGCAAACGTTCATTGTTCGATCCGCGGGCGACTTCGATTTCGTTTTTCTGCACAAAAATCCGCGCCTTGGGGAACGCCGGCTCGAAGCCCCCGGAGGACTTCCGCCGGACCAGCCCGCCACAGTGATCGAAATGCAGATGGGAGAGCATCACGTGCGTGATATCACCCGCTTCCATCCCGAGCAGCCGGAGACCGTCGAGCAGCCAGCCGTCACCATGATCGAAGATCCGCCGCTCGACCGCGCTCAGGCGGTTACCGATCCCGGTGTCGACCACGATCGCCTCGCGGCCCTTGATAATCAGCGGACAGGTCAGGTTGAGCCGGATACGATTCTCGTCGTCGGCCGGATGATTCCCCTGCCACAATTCACGTGGCACGACCCCGAACATGCATCCGCCGTCGTTGCGCCAGATCCCGTCGGTCAGAAACGCGACGGTGAATTCGCCCACCTGGATTCGATTTGCAGTGTCCATATTTTGGCCGCGGGTTTAGCTTACGCCGGCCAGCCAGAGGCCCATGAGCAAGGCGACCGCGCCCGCCGCGACCATCAGGCCGTACAGACGAACGAGGCCGCGCAAAGTAGCGGCGCCGTCATCGTCCTCGTTGACCGTTGCGGACGGGAGACGGCTGACGGTGGCCGTGCGCTCCATCGCCCGCCATAGCATCCAGGCCATCAGGGCATAAAGTCCGAGCTTGACGCTCACGATTCCAATAAACTCCGGCGGCAGCGTGCCGCCGTGCTGCTCGGCGGCAAACGCGAGGTTGGCAACCCCGGTCAGCGGTAGCAAAACGGCGCAGCTCAGGCAGAGCCGGTTGAGGCGCGGCGCGACCCTGACCGCGAAGTCACGGCGTTCCTGGCTTTGGCCGGCGAGCGCCGCGGTCGCGAGGACGAAACTCGCCGCGGCGCCCACCCAGCTCACCCCGCAGAGCACATGGAGCCACAGGACGGCGCCGCTCAGCCGCACGGCGGAGGCCAACCATAGCGGCAGAAAGTCCTCACGGCCTGCTCCTTATATCTTCACTCAGACGCACCTCCAGAGTCTTTATTTTGGCCGCGGCTCGCAGACTCGCCCGCCCCCTGAGCTCGCTTCGCTCACGCTCCGCTAGTGTTACTCGACTTCCTGCTGGTTCTTTAGCTGCTCGATCTGTCGGCGTTGATTCTCGATTTCAGTCTGCTGGCTCTGCAACTGTGTTTGGGTCTGCGCATTCTGGGTATCCTGATTCTGCATATAATTGCCTACGGCAAAGCCGCCGGCCGCGCCGATCGCGCCGCCGATCGCCGCCCCCGCGCCCGGTGCGCCGACCGCCGCGCCGATTATCGCGCCGGTTCCGGCACCCACCAGAGCGCCGATTCCGGTGCCCTTCTCACGCGTCGAGAGAGGCTGCCCCGAGCATCCGACCGCGCCTATCATCAGGGTCGCCGCGAGCAGAAAAGCGATGGTTTTACCGATTAGCGAATTCATTGGGATCCTCATCTGAAACCTGGCGGCATAGCGATTGCACCCACACGCGCGACGCCATTAATAAGCCTCGTTCAGCGATCTTATCTAAATCGCCCTACGGTTGAGCGGAAGTTTCGGGTTCCTTCTCCGGCATGCCCGCGATTGATTTGCCGGCCTCATCCGCCAGCGCGAGACCGGGCTTGCCCGTCGCACCCACGTGGAGCTCGGCGCGATCGTTGCCCTTCTCGTCAAACAACGCCAACGCCGGCGTTCCGCTCGTGGCAACGCCTAGACCCACTCGCGCGCGCCCGGTGTTTGGATCATAAAGGGTCACGCTGGCTTCGTCATTGGCGTTGACCGTCAGGCTCGCCTGCACCCGGCCTTTACTGCCGAAAACCGCGATGCCGTTGGTCGGGCCCGGGGCCTCGCCAACCAACACGCGCCGCGCGCCCTTGTCGTCATAAAACCCCAGCGTCGCGATGCCGTCCCGCGAGACGCGCAACTCGGCGCGGTCGTGCCCCTCGCCGTCGTAGAGCAACAGGTCCGCCATCTCGTTCGCTGTCACCTCCAACGCGGCCCGCCGGGTGCCCGCCCGGTCGACCAGCTCAAACTGCTCGGCTTTGATCGTGTGAGCCGCGTGCGCCGCGTGCGCCGCGTTGGCGACCGCCGGAGCAAGTTGCGTGGCGACCAGCCCGCCGAGAAAGCCTCCGCCCAAAGCCAGCATCGCGTATCCCCAGTTCTTTCCCTTGGTCATGATGATGAGGTCCTCCGTTACGCTTTGGTCCCATACGCAAGCTTCTAATCATCGAAGCGCCGGATCAAGCGCGCCTTCGCGGCCGGCATCGTCAGCCAGAAACGGCCCTCCGCCGGATCCTCGACGACCAGCCCACAATCCTCCGACTCGGCGGCGATCAGGCTAAGCGCGAGAATCGCCGCGTCCGCCTGATCGAGCGTGCCTACCGCCGCGGCGCCCCCGACGTCGAGCCGGGCGGCCAGCTCGGCGACCAATCGTTGACGGGCGGCGAGCGCTGCCGCGCGGTCCGCCTGTCTCATCCCTTTCTTCATCTTGGACGGCAGTGGCTCGTCGCCACTCCACAGCCGGAACTGCAGATCGGGAAAGCCCTCGTAGCGGGTAACCCGCCGGATCGCGAGCGCTTGATAGGCGGCGAAGCCCGCCAGCATGAACCGCGTGAAGGTTCCGCCCTTGGGTGGTCCGGGGTCGGACCCGCCAGGACCAAACAGCTCCCGGCCCAACGCCCGCAGATGGGGTTTGCACCCGGGCGCCGCGATTTGTCGCGCGAAGTAGTCGAGCCGCGGGGTGGGAAACATCGAGAGTTTGAGCTTGCTCGCACCCGCCCCGCGCAACTCTTTCACGAGTCCTTGCAGGCTGCGATCGATCGCGCGGCCGGTCGCATCGTCCGCTCGCCGGACAACGCCCGACTCTGACCAATCGAGATCGACGGGCCAGCGGGGCGAATCGATTAGCGCGATCGCGCCCCGATCCAACCGCGGTGCCGCTCTCCCGATCCGCCCGCCGAGTTCGCGATGCGCGCCAGCGGCAGCTTCGTCGATCCCGCGCAGGGCGACCCGCGACAGTTCGAGCGTGCGCCGGACGGGGTCGATCAGCGCGAGGTCGAGGTAATCTTCACCGACGTCTATCCCGGCAACGACCCGGCCGGCCGGGAGACGGCCGCCGTGGATTTGCCCGCATACAGCAGTCGATACTCCCGCATCCCGCCGATTACCTTCTTGACGTACTCCCGGGTCTCGCGAAAGCCGATATTCTCGACCCACTGATCATCGTCCCCCGGATACTGGGCGACCCAATCCGCGACGGCGTGCTCGCCGCCATTGTAGGCCGCGACGGCCTTGAACGGGTCGCCGTCGAACATCCCGAACAGGCCCTTTAGGTAAGTCGTGCCGATCCGCACGCTCACGTCAGGGTCGTAGAGGTCGAGCGCCGCCGGGCTCAGACCCGCGGCGGGCGCCCAATGCTCGGCCGTGGTCGGCAGCAACTGCATCAGGCCGCGCGCGTCGGAGCCGGAGCGGGCCTGCGGATTGTAGAGACTCTCCTGGCGAATCAACGCCGCCACCAGCCACGGATCGAGTTGCCGCTGGGTGGCCGCCTCATTGACGACATCCCAGAAGCCGCGCGGATACCGCACCCGCTCGGCGATAGCCGGGTCGAGTTCGCCCCGGGCGATCATCGCATTGGTCAGCTGGATAGCGTCGTACCAGGCGCCCGCGGCCTGCATCTCGGCCAGCACGAAGTCGTGCAGGGCCGGCTCGTGGGCGATCGCGCGCAATTCGGCGGGCTCGAATTCCCGGAGATCCATCGCGCGGAAGGCGGCGATTCGCGTCAGATGGAAGCCGGCGGCGCCGGTCGCGGCCGGGATCGGCCCGGCGGCCGGGTCAGCCGCGGTGGCGGCCGGGAGGTCCACCGGCGCGGCCCCGACCCTGTGCGCGGCCAGCGTCGGGTAATAGTTGCTCGCGACACTGGTGGCGAGTTCGCGATAGATCGCGTTGGCGGCGGCGCCTTGGCCCTCGCGTTCCAGCGAGCGCGCCGCCCAGTAGCTGAACATGTCGCGGTCGGCGGCCGCCGTCGCTATCCGCCGCGCCGCTTCGAACTCGGTCGCCGCCGCACTGTAGCGGTCCTCCATATAAAGCATGAAGGGCGCCCGGAACCGCGCCGCCTGGCCGTATTCGTTGTCGGGCGAGCGGCTCGCGAGCCGCTGGAACTCCGCGCGCGCCGCGCCACGGTCGCCGTCATCCTCGTAGGTCCGGCCGATTTCGAACATCGCCTCGGCGCTGTCGCCGGGGAAGCGGCTTACGACCATGCCGAAATAATGCCGGGCCTGCGCCGTGTCCTTGATCCGCCAGGCCTGACGGGCGAGCATTTTCAAGGCCGCCGCGGCATGCCCGCCGGCGGGGGCGAGCGCGAGATAGCGGAGCAGGGCGCTCCGCACTTCGATGTCATTGCCGCTGACCGCCTTGGCGCGCAGCCAGTAAAGGTCGGCCGACGGCGCGATCGCGAGCGCCCGGTCCACCTGCTCGAGCGCGGCGGCACGTTGCCCTTCCTGGATCAGCAAGGCGGCTTCGTCACGGCGGTAGCGGAGCGTGGACGGATGGCCGACGTCGGGATAGGCCGCGAGAATCCGGTAGGCCAGGGCGCGCGCCTGGGCGTCGAGCGCACCCTGCGGGTAGCTTGCGCGCAGCGCCTGCGCCGTTTGGTAGGCCGTGGCGAACTGGTTCTGGGCGTAGGCGGCCTGCGCGATAATCAGCCGTGCGTCCTGGTCGATACCCCCGTCGTCGGTGCGGTCCGCGATCCGCTGGGCGATACTACTCGCGGTCGCCGGATAGCCCAGCGCCAGTTCGAGCCGCGCGTAGTCGATATCCGCGGTAGCGGCCAGCACGCTTTGCGGGTAGGTCTCGCCGAGCCGGCGATAGGCGTCGGCCGCACCCTGCCGATCACCGTTACCGTCGAGCGCCCGCCCAAGATAAAAGAGCGCGTAGTCGCCGACTTCGGGCAACTTGGCGACCGCGAGTTGCAGCCGGCCGATCGCCATCGGGAAGTCACGCCCCTGTACGGCCCGGACCCCTTCGACAAACGCCTGACGGGGATCGATCGGCACCGACGGATTGCGCTCGAAGGGCAACATCTGCGCGCGCGCGCCCGGCCAGCGCGACCACGTGATCAGGGTCACCAGCATGACCAGCGCCGCGCACCAACGAAGCGCCCGCCAGCGTCGAGCGACCATCACAGCATCTTGTTTTGACGTATCGGCGGAATCCGCCATCGCCAATTTCGGTCTTGCCACCTGCCGCATGCGCATCACCACCCGCAAACAGTGTACGCTTCAAGCAGTCAAGAAGCATGACTTCTATGCGCCTGGTTCTCGCTTCCGCCTCGCGACCTGGTGCATTTGAAATAGACTTGAAATCTCTGATTTCTGCTTCAAGTAGCGAATCTGCTTGCGCCGCGAGCTTTCGCTTTTTCGGCCTCTTGTTCGCGATTCCGCGACGGCGCATTCGTTTCGAGCGAACGCAGCAGACGAGTCGAGATCCCGGCGATTTCATCGACCGCGGCCATAAACGGGCCTTCGTTCGCTTTGGACGGTTTGCTGAAGCCGCTGATTTTTCTCACGAACTGCAGCGAGGCCGCACGGATCTCCTCGGGGGTGACCGGCGGATCGAAATTAAAAAGGATTTTGATATTCCTGCACATTCGCTCACCTCAAAATCCCGAGAACTCTCGAGCTTGTGGACTCAGGTTGGATGCGACGGGCCCGAGGTTAGCGAGAATGGCCGTTTGGTTCAGAGGCCGGAGAGGGAAAGAAGTCGTCATCTTGTATTTGGGCAATGGTCCAGGGGCATTCCATCGGCAGCGCTTCCGTTAGTCGTGCGCCTAACAGAACTTCAACATGCCGGCGCGCCCGCGGATATGCTTTACTCTGAAAAGCATCATACATATTACGTAACGTGCGGGAATCGCTCAGCAAATCATTGACGCGATTGCGTTGCTCCATTGTATCGAGCTGCCATTGACGACCCCGCATGCGCCGTTCATTTTCGCTTGGTTCATATTGCAACTTCAGCAGATGAATAAACAATTGCTCCAAATGGCTGGTAAGCGCATCTCTGGTTCTGGCAGCCATTTCTTCGAGTTCCTCGGCTAGATCGGCCCAAGCTATAAAATTGGGCTGACGAGAGCGCAGCTCATTGGCCTGATACAGAAGCCAGGCGTAAAAATCCGCTTCACGACTCGGCGCTTCCTGGAGGGCTGGCACGACCGGTGTAAGTCGCTCCTTCATAAGTTGAGGGTACTACGCGTCACCATGATCGCCAAATCGTTTTCCGCGCGCTGATCACCGGACGGACGTGTGCTCACGTGCCGTTTAAGAACGGAAAAGAGGGGGGACGTCGCGACGGCCGTGCAGCACGCGAGCGACTTCGACGCCGTTGGCGCCTTCGCGGTAAAAGATAACATAGCTGCCGGCCACGAAGCTCCGGATCGAAGGGTCCAGTTCGGGTCGCTGTCGACCTGCCTTGGGCGTGGTGGCCAAAAACCGGCACTTCTCACGATCTGATTCAGGAGCCGATCGGCAGCTTCCGGATTGTCTCGCGCCACGAAAACCCAGATGTCGGCGAGATCGGCCTCGGCCAGCTCTGAGAGTACGACCTCTGTCACCGCGCGCGGTCTTTGGGCTGGAGCGCTGCGGCAACTCGTTCCCGTCCCTGGCGTTTGATGCGTTCCAGAGCCGGGGTATCGAAGGGCCGGCGCCGTCCCTGGTCGAGCTGCTCAAGTCCCAGCCGCACCTCCTGGCGCAACTGATTGAGCTGATCGCGCTCCTCCAGCAACCGGAGCGCTTCACGGATCACCTCGCTGGCCGAGGCGTAGCGCCCCGATGTAACTCTCTCGGCGACGATCTTTTCCAATTCGGGGGTTAGCGAAACATTCATTAGTGTCACTCAACTGGGAATTATTACGGACTTGACACCAAGGCGCGGAACGGCCAGAGTTCAAGTTGTGACAGGCCGGTAAACTATCTAATCCGGAGCCTTGTTAGCCTTTGGGGTGGAGGTAGTGTCGCGAAGTTGGTGGAAAAAGTGAAAAGGCGTCAAGATCCGGCGAGTTGAGCCACAACTCACACCCGCTTGGCGGCGGGTGCCGGAGGATGACGCCATGGAGACGGATAGCAGGAGCG
>JBKQPD010000147.1:0-5309 GCA_052145175.1 Binataceae bacterium (SeqCode)
TTTTGAGACCGCGCGCGTATTGCCGGAACGCGCGGTCATGCAACAGGCTCGGCAGATCGCGGCCGAGTTCGTCCAATATTGAAAATTCGGAGTTGCCGGGAAACTCGGTTAGCGGGTCGCTCGCGGGAAGAAAACCGCGCTCGCGGAAGACTTCGCCGGCTATTGGTAGCGACGCGATATGCGCTGTTGGGTGCTCGATGGAGAGAAATTGACTGCTCATACGCGGACATCCTCCTCAGGCGCGGCGACGGGCGCATCATGGCTAACACTTGCTTTTAGCGTAACCTCGCGCTGGGGCTGCTACTATCAAAAAAAATCTCGCATTTGCCCCGTCTGAACCTGCTCAATGCCGCTATAAACTTTTTCGGAGGTCGTCCGGTGAAGATCTAACTGCGGTCACGCCTCGGTGCTGGTCGAAACGCCAGGCGCCATTTGCTTTGATGCACCTGATCTTTTTCGATCCTTTCGAGGAAGGCGGGATGAACTGCGTTGCCGACTCCGCCAAATCATGCAAACGTGGACGACCGCGCAAAGCAAGTAAAGCCCCTATTGTCGTTTGCCCGTGACCGCGCCGTCGCCGGAATTCATTTCGCATACGCTCAAAGCACGACGGGTTGCCATGAAGTGATCGCGGTGATAGCCGCTAAATCACAGGAGGACGGTACGATGGCAACATTCTTCCAATCGGCGCAGGTCGACCCAGCTGTTCTTGCGGAGAAAGCGATCGCGATTATCGGGTATGGCAACCAGGGACGCAGCCAGGCGATTAATCTCCGCCGCTCAGGACATCACGTGATCGTCGGAAACCAGGTTGACGAAAGCTGGGAGCGGGCCCGGCAGGACGAGTTTCAAATAATGCCGATTGACGAAGCAAGCTCTCGGGCGGATCTCGTCATGCTTTTGCTGCCAGACGAGATCGCACCGGCGACCTATCAGGGAACGATTGGACCGCATTTGTCGAGCGGCAAGACCTTGGTCTTTGCCAGCGGCTATAACATCACCTACAAGTTCATCGTGCCCCCTAACCATGTTGACGTGATCCTGGTAGCGCCACGTATGATCGGTCAGGGGGTACTTGAGTTGTCTGCACGTGGAGAAGGATTCCCCGTCCTGGTCGGAGTCCACCAAGACGCAAGCTGCCAGGCGCTGGCTAGAGCGCTGGCAATTGCGCATGGCATCGGCGCGTTCCTGCCGCACGGAGTAGTGGTCGAGTCAAGTTTCGCGGAGGAAACGCTGGTCGATCTTTTCTCGGAACACACCTGGGCGGGTGCCATGCTCTTTCTGCTTGAGAAAGCGTTCGCGCTTCTGGTGGAAGCCGGCGTCAGCCCGGAAGTCGCCCTGCTTGAGCTCTACGCGTCGGGCGAGCTTGGCGAAATCGGGCGGGCGATGGCCACGGTCGGATTGTGGAACCAACTCAAACTGCATTCCCATACCAGCCAGTTCGGACAACTCACGCATGGCCCGCAATTCATCGGAGCCGATGCGGAGGCGCTCATGCGCAGGGCGATTGCAGAGATTAGGGATGGAACTTTTGCCACACGGTGGGCGAAGGAACAGGAAACCGGAACGCTCATTTATCAGCGCCTACTCAATGAGGTTATGGCTTCACCTCTGGCAAAAGCCGAGGCCGAGTTGTACGCTAAATTAGGGTATAGTTCGCGGGCAATTCCCAAATGAAAGCTAAGAACCGATAAAACGGGACTGGGTGGCGGAGGAGGCGAATTCGAACTCTCGGGACCTCCCGAGTGATGATTTTTCGATACCCTTCTCCACATTTCGCGCCGCTTGCGACGGAACCGCAGCATCCCGCATTCAGTATCCCGTCGTGATCTCCACCAAGATGTCGTCCGGATCATGCACGTATATCGACCCGGATTCCGACGAACCATGCAATGAGTAGGAGATATGCTTCTCCTGCAATTTTGAAAGGATGCCGCGGAAATTCTCCGGCTGAGCCTTAATTGCGACATGATGCATGCTACCCACACCACGCACGGTTCGAGCCGGACCTTTCTTGGGAAAGTCGAAAAACGCGAGCAGGTTTCCGCCACCCATATCGAGAAAGATGTGGGTTGAGGTGGGTTCGTCGCGATTCTCCACAATTCGCGTGAGCCGCATGCCGAGCACTTTCGTGTAAAAGTCGATGGTCGCCTCAAGATCAAAACTGATCAGCGCAAGATGGTCGACCCCGCCCGTCCACGGCGTCTCTGTAATCCGCACTTCGGCCGGCAGGTAGCGTTGCTTCAACTCTTCCCGTCGTCTTTGGTGAAAGCTCAGGTCAGCCATCGGATCTTCTCCTTCGAGAAATCGCTCCGCGCCTTCGCACGCGCGAGCAACCTGCACACTTCGTTTATGAGTCAACCTCGGTGAGCGAATCAACCCCGACGAGGCTACCCGCTTCGCGCCCTCTGGAAGTGTTCGGTTTCGCCTCAAGTGTAACGCAGCTGTTTCGGACGAGTTCAGGCACCACTGTGCTGTTTTTGCTTGTCTTCCGCGGAATTCAAGTCGACCAGGAAGAGCGTCTAAAAACGACAACCAACTGGCTCAATTGCCATCAGAAAGACTTTTGGGCAGTCGGCCAAACACCGTTTCCCATCCGCTTGAGCCCCGCAGGTAGGCTGATGACAGAAACTAATAGGTCATCGAAAGATGCGACATAGGGCTAGCAACGGCGTTCCGCCGAAGACACACGGTTTCCTCTTTACCGCCCGAATAAAGCCGGTGCACTGCGATACAAAATCTGCTCGGCCGCATTGCCGGGCAATTCGGCCTCCCGGATGTAGGAGAATGTCCGAGCGTAGCTTTCATAGGGCAGCAGGACTGGATAGTCGCTACCGGTCACCAGATGTTCCGGGCCGAAAGCCTCACACGCGCATCGTAGAGCCGCCAGAGATCCATGTCCGACCGTATCGTACCAAAAACGCCTCACTGTCACGCTGGGCCGTTCGGGCAAGTCAGGATAAGTCGCGGTTATCTGATTATCCATACGATGGAGAAGCATCGGGATGAGTCCGCCGAAATGCGGCACGATGATTTTTATGTTCGGGTATCGATGCGGGATCTGCGCCACAATCATGTGAAGGGCGACGACGGTGTCTTCCATTGTCGTGCCTACGGAGCCCGCGAGATCGAAATCGTTAAGTAACGGCGAGCACAGGCCGTTTACCACCGGATGGAAGAAAAGGATAGCGCGCCGCCGGTTCATTTCCTCGTAAAGCGGCTCGAACTCCTTTTCGATGACCGGCCGATTCAGGATGAAGCAGCCCAGCGTCACCCCGGCGAAGCCGAGTTGGTCCAACCCATACTCCATTTCGCGCAGCGCAGCATCCACGTGTGGCAATGGCAGCGAGACATACGCTTTGAATCGCGTGGGGAGACTGTGGGTCATTTCAGCATATCCATCGTTAAGAACGCGGGCGGCTTCGCGCGCGTCGGCCTCGCTTGTGAAGTATGGGGCGAGATTGGCCGGAGACAGTACCTGGACGTCGACCCCGGCCTCGTCCATTAATCGGAGCCGCTGCTCGATCGGTTGGCCGGTCAGTCTGCTCGGGATCCGGCGACCATGGGCTGCGATGGCCTCGGTGAACTTCCCCGGAAAGTGATGGGCATGCACGTCGATCAACATTTGTTTTCTATTGCGCGCGATGTCCCGTTTGTGTCGTGCTCCGCGGAGACTCCGCTAACCGATTTCCAGCACAACCCCTCACCAATCGCTTACGACGCGCCTTCCAACGCGATACGCCGATCCGCTGTCCGACTCGTCAAGTACGCGCGGATCGATGTGCCTTGCCGACCGGCCGGCGCGCACCAGCTTACGCGGCTCTTTTCCCGGCATGACCCTTGGACCAGCGACGAAGCTCCGGCATGACCTTGGTGGTATATGTCGTCATGCCGCCCTCGACTTCGTCAAACGTCATCCCCGAGAAACTGAACGTCACGCTTGGCTTGAAAATCAGCGATTATCGCGCCTCGTTCTCATACTTGTCGAGAATCTACTTCGGTGTGCCCCAAACGTTACTTTCGACAAATGCCTTCACCATCGCCTCAATCCCTACAGCATCGAGCACGGCTTTGGCCCCGCTGTAGTTCGCATAGCTCTTCGAATCCGTCAGATGCGGCCCGAAAATCTCGTAATGTTCGGCAAAACTGTCAAAGTATTTTCCAACGTAGTTATGCGCCAATTCGTACGCCCGATCGGCACTGCTATCGCAATAACACAGGTCCGCGGTCAGCACGGGTGGCGCTGGCGCGTGATGAAAGCTTTCGAAAAAAGGGATCGATACTCCTCGATGGTCGGTGGCACCTCCAGCCACGGCTTGAAAGCAAATAAACATTGTACCGCGCCAACCTCCGCACACACCGGTACGGTATCCGGAGACATCGCCACCATATAGCGCCGGCCCGCGAACGATTTCAGCGGCCGCGGCCGAATCGGTGTCTTCGGCTGCGGGTAGTATTTCCCGTTGCCTTCAATAAAGCCCTCTTCGATGGCTGCACAGATCATGCGTGCGGCTTCATCGAAACGTCCGCGTGACTCCTCCATATCTTGGCGGAACCCCACGTATTCGCGCTTCGCTAAGCCTCGCGCCATACCGAAAACGGCACGCCCTTCCGACAGATGATCGAGGAGGATTACGCGTTCCGCCACGCGCAACGGATCGTTCCACGGGAGGATGACGCCCAAGGTGCCCAATTTGATGCGGTCAGTAATCGCCGCCATATACCCGAGGAACTGAAAATGATCGGGGCCCATCGAGTAGTTTTGAAAAGTGATGCTCGACCGCGAAGATGATGTCGAAACCCAGAGGTTCCATGAGCCTATTGATCGCGATCTCCTTCTTCATAAACTCCGGATCAGGCAGGTGGTCCTTGTAGTTATTCCAGAACGTGACACAGCTGATGGTTTCCACGGGTTCCTCCTGTCCCTACGCGATCGGTTCCGACCGACAGCGAGGGCATGCAATGGCCTTATGTTGCGCAAGCTTGCAGGCCAGCGTCAATGAGCGGCAGCAGAGCGGGCGCACCACCAGAATTACGACAAACTGTCCTGAAAACGAGTCTGGCGGACTCGCCTGGTCAAACTACCTCCTGAAACGTGATGGGGCTGGCGGAGGTTGGATTCGAATCAATCGATCCGACGTTTTGACGGTTCGTGATGGTTTATTGCGGGAATTTCCTTTTCCAATACAGCTCGTTCCATACTCGAACGCCTTTCCTGCGCAAGGTTTTAGACGATTTTGTTCCGCAGTGTTCCCAGCAATTGCGGAAGTGGCCGATGGTGTTGGAAAACCCGGCTACGATATCCAGAG
>JBKQPD010000148.1:0-6933 GCA_052145175.1 Binataceae bacterium (SeqCode)
CGCTTCGACTTCGACGGCGATACGCACAGTTCGGCCGCGACCTGGGCGACGGCGCGGCTCGCGGCTGGCGGCGTACTGACCGCGATCGAGGCGGTGGCGGACGGCGACGCGGACAACGGCTTTGCGATCGTTCGTCCGCCGGGCCATCATGCACGACCCGATCAGGCGATGGGTTTCTGCTTCTTCAATAATGTGGCGATCGGCGCGAAATGGCTGCTCGAAAGCCGCGGCTTCAGTCGTGTGCTGGTACTGGACTGGGACGTGCATCACGGCAATGGCACCCAAGAGATGTTCTATGACACTTCCAAGGTGCTTTACATGTCGACCCATCAGTATCCCTTCTATCCGGGTACCGGCTGGTTCGACGAAGTTGGCACGGAAATCGGTGCTGGCTTTACTGTAAACGCCCCCATGCCTGCGACTTTCGGCGATAGTGAGTATTTGCGCGTTTTCGACGATCTGATGCTGCCGATCGCGCGCCAGTTCAAGCCCGAATTCGTCTTGATCTCGGCGGGCTTCGATTGCCATCATCGCGATCCGCTCGGCGGGATGCGCGTCAGCGAGGAAGGGTTCACCGCGATGACGCGCCGGATGACCGCGCTCGCGGCGGAATGCTGCGGCGGCAAAATCGTTGCCATCCTGGAAGGCGGCTACGATCTGCAGGCCCTCGCCGGCGGCGCCCGCGCCGTGATCGAGGAGTTCGGCCGCGACGCTGAGACGGTCGGCCCCACCCCGCAAAGCGCACGATCCGCGCCGGTTGTCGATCGCGCCCGGCATTTCCTTTCGCCCTACTGGAAGCTCGACTGACTTGCCGCACTGGAGGCCGCTGCGATTGTGGCTCGGGCGGGAGTCATGATAAGCGAAGAGAGTCGAATTCTGCTCCTCTGGAGGAAGCCGGAATAATGAAGATTTGCATGTTCCATCTGATGCCGTACCGCGACTTGCCAGCGGATTTTGAGAAGAAATACCAGTCGGTATGGGTCGATCCGCCCTACTGGGAACTCGCCGACTCCACCCGGATCGGCCAGTATTACAACTGGACCCTCGACGAGCTGATTCATGCCGCGCGCGCCGGAATGGATGGTATTTGCGTCAATGAACACCATCAGAACGCCTATGGCTTCATGCCCAGCCCGAACCTGATGGGCTCCGCACTGGCACGGGCCACCGCTGATCTAAACTGCGCGGTAGTCCAGATGGGAGCCACCCTCCCGACCAGCAATCCGCCGATTCGCGTCGCCGAGGAATACGCGATGCTCGACTGTATCAGCGGTGGCCGGTTGGTCGCCGGGATGCCGCTCGGTACGCCGATGGACGCTAATCTATGTTACGGAATCACTCCGATCGAGCATCGTGAGCGCTACTATGAAGCGCACGATTTGATCATGAAGGCGTGGCAATCGAGGGAAACCTTCGCCTGGAACGGCAAATACTTCAAACTCCCGATGGTCAATCTATGGCCGCGGCCGATCCAGCAGCCCCATCCGCCGGTTTGGGTTCCGGGCGCGGGCAGCCTCAGCACCTGGGATTTTGCCGCCAAACACGACCATTGCTACTGTTTTCTGAGCTATTACGGGAGCAAACTTGGCAAGCGCGTGATGGACGGCTTCTGGGAATTCGCCGACAAGGCTGGCGTAGACCACAATCCTTATCGCGCGGGCTTCCTGCAACTGGTGGTGGTGTCGGAGACCGACGCCAAGGCGGAGCAGGAATACTATCCTCATATTCGCTACTTCTACGACAAGTCCCTGCACATCCTGAACGAATACCAGATGGTACCCGGCAATCAGGATTACAAGAGTCTCGCCAACACCGTGAAGAACCTGATGCCGCTCCAGATGGGAATGATGAACGAAATCCCGAAGTGGAAATACAAGGATTTCGTCGACAACGGCTTCGTGATTGCCGGTAGCCCGGCGACCGTGCGCGATCGCCTGGCGGAGGCCGTCAAGAGTCTCCGCGTCGGTAACTTGATGGTCCTGCTGCATATCGGATCGATGCCGCACGAGTTGACGCTCAAGAATATCGACCTCTTCGCCAGTGAGGTGAAGCCACACCTCGGTAATTTGTGGGATGATCAGTGGGAAAACCGCTGGTGGCCGCAGGGGCTCAAGGGCAAGCAGGCTTTTGCCGCACCCCGCCACGCGAGCGGAGCCGAGATGCGCGCGGGCAAATAGCCCGTCGAGTGAACCGGCAGGATTCTGCGCGCCGCGCCGTTTGCGGACCGGGTAACGCTGCGAACGGCGCGACGTGTATTGGCTAGCAACGATTGGGAAAAGAGCTGGGGAAAAATGGCCGCCACATCAGAACGTACGGTTAATCTTTGGGAAAACAGGATCACCGCCCATGTCAAGGTCGCCGGGCAGGGTCAGCCGGTGGTCTTCCTGCACAGCGGATATGGATTGATTTGGAGCGACTTCCTTGACCAGCTCGCGCGCGATTTTACGGTCTATGCGCCGGAGCATCCGGGCACCAGCGAGGGCGACCCCGACGCGATTAAACCGCTCGACGATTTCTGGGATCTCGTCCTCTACTATTACGAGCTGTTCGATAAACTCGGGCTCGAAGCGCCGGCCGTGGTCGGTCATTCCTTCGGTGGGATGGTCGCGGCGGAACTCGCGGCGACCAATCCCAAGCGTGTCGGACGGCTCGTCCTGATCGATCCGCTGGGACTGTGGCGTGACGACACTCCCATTCAGAACTACATGGTCACTCCGCAGGCGCAGCTCGACCCGCTTTTCTTTCACGATACTAACCATCCGGCGCGTAAACTCGTCTTCATGAACCTGGAAGAACCGGAGTCGATTATTCGGGTGACCTGGGCGCTCGGTTGCACGGGCAAGTTCATCTGGCCGATTCCGGAGCGTGGATTGCGCAAGCGGGCTCATCGTATCGCGGCGCCGACCCTGCTGGTCTGGGGCAAGGAAGACGGCTTGACCAAACCGGTCTATGCCGAAGATTTCAGGAAGATCATCCCGGGTGCGCGTCTCGAGATGGTCGCCAACGCCGGTCATATGGCGCCCTTCGAGCAGCCGGCGGCGGTCGCCGGGCTGATTCGCGACTTCCTTAAGAAGTGATTGGTAGTCAGCCTCAACCGGGCATCCAGTTTCCAACAACGGGATCGTGATCCCGGATGGGCGCGCGACTTGTAGTCCGTGGCGCGGCGTGGGGGCGCGCTGAAATCAGCCTGAGCCGCGGACGCGTCACTATCGGCAGCACGTCTGATAACAGCGTCGTCCTGGCGGATAAAACGGTCTCGCGCCACCACGCGATCCTCGAAATTACCCAGGATTCCTGCACGGTCGCCGACGCCGGCTCCACCAACGGCACCTTCGTCAACGGTCGGCGCATCACCGCCGCGACTCCCGTGCACAACGGCGACGAGTTACGCTTCGGGGCACTCAAGTTCTTCTTTCAGGCCGAGGGGGCGCCGGACGTCGGTGCTGGACCGGTTGCGCCCGAGCGTTCGTGGCTGCGTCATTCTGTGGCGATGATCCTCGCCCTGTTTGCCTCGGCAATGGTGGTCGCGCTGTTCGTGATCAACTTCAGCCGGCTCATAACTACGGAACTCGAGGGCTCCAAGGCCTCGACGAGTCCGGCCGCTGCAAGCACTCCAGCAAACGCGGTTGCTGCGCCCGCCAGCGAGGATGCGAGCCCGCAGCCCTGGCTCGACGCCCTGAACCGGTATCGCGCGACGGCCGGACTCGCGGCAGTGCGCAGCAACCCCAGTCTCAGCCCGGGCGCGAAGTTGCATTCACGCTATATCGCGACAAATTACAGCGATCAGATTCGCCAGAGAGTCAATCTCGGCGGCGCGATGCATCAGGAAGATCCGTCGAAGCCGGGGTTTAGCGCGGCGGGTGCGGCGGCCGGGTTAGCCGGGGACGTCGATGAGATGTGGGACCCCGGCGCGATCCATGAGAGTTCCTGGGCAATCGACAACTGGATGCTGGCACCGTTCCACCGCCTGTCGCTCCTTGACCCTCGATTGCGAAATGTCGGCTATGGCGACTACTGCGAGGCAGGAGTATGTATCGCGACGCTGAACGTCCACGGCGGCGTTGACCCGTCGTCACCGCCCGGATCGCCGATAGCCACGGTCGAATATCCGCCGAATGGTTCGTCGATCAAGGGCGCCGATTTCACGGCGGAATGGCCCGATCCGCTGACGAGTTGCGCCGGCTATGCGCCGCCAGCAGGCCTGCCGATCACGCTGCAGTTGGGCCCGCTCGTCACACCCATCATCGCCAGCTATTCGTTGACACTGAACAGTGACCCGTCGGCCGCTGTCGAGGCCTGTGGAATCGATGCCAACAGCTACGTGAATCCGGATGCGGCAACGCAAACTGTCGCACGCGAGTTGCTGCGCACGTACGGGGCAGTCATCATAGTGCCGCGCAAATCGCTGGCGCCGGGCGGCTACACAGTCACGCTCAACGCCAGCGGACAAGATTACACGTGGTCCTTCACGGTCAACCCGTGAGGCGACCCTTGCGCAAAAACGTGCGCTCGAATAGTTGAGAGAGGTTCGTCTGTGAAGCAAGACTCGACCGGAATGAAGACCCAAGTACGCCGCATCATCTGCGTCGCCATTGCGGCGCTAACCCTCGCTGTCGCCGCCTGCCGGGGCGAAGCGAACTCAACCCTGGATGGACAACCCGTGCGCAACACCGGACATTATGCAACGATCGAGACCAACCGCGGCAATATCGTGGTTGAACTCTACCCGGCCGTGGCCCCGAAGACCGTCGCGAACTTCGAAAAATTATCGAAGGACGGCTTCTACAACGGCCTGACGTTCCATCGCGTCGAGCCCGGCTTCGTGGTGCAGGGCGGCGATCCGCAGGGCAACGGAACGGGTGGTCCCGGCTACGAAATACCGGCCGAGATCAGCCCGACCGAAAAGCATCTGCGCGGCACGATCGCGATGGCGCGGACGGGCGATCAGGTCAACCCCGAGCGCAAATCCAGCGGCAGCCAGTTCTACATCTGTCTCGCGCCGGCGCCCTTTCTCGACGGCCAGTACACCCTTTTCGGTGCGGTGGTCGAAGGGATGAACGTGGTCGATCAGATCAAAGTCGGCGACAAGATGACCAAGATCGTTCTCAGCGATTCGCTCCCCAAATAGGGCAAGCGAGTATGGGTGCGTCAGGAAGCGGCCATCCGGCGGAGGCCTACTTCACGGTTGATCTGCATCTGCATACGAATCGCGGCAGTGCGGATTCGAATCTCGCGCCGAAGGACCTGATCGATCGCGCCAGGGCGATCGCGATTGGCGCCGTCTGTATCACCGAGCACGACAATATCTGGGACCTGCAAGAGATCGCGGCGCTGACGGAAGAGGCCGGCGTGATCTGTATTCGCGGCATGGAAGTAACCACCGAGATGGGCCATGTCGGCGTCTTCGGGCTGCCTGCGTATATCGGCGGGATCTACAAGCTGGCGGGTCTGCGCAAGGTGGTCGACGAGTTCGGCGGCATCATGATCGCCAACCATCCCTTCCGCTACAAGCTCGATCCGCGGTTCTCCTTTATCAATGCGGACCATCAGCCGATCGACGTGGAGCATCCCGAGCGCGCGGCCAAACTCGAAATCATCCAGATGTGCGACGCGATCGAAGTCCTGAACGCGGCCTGTTCCGAAGAGGAGAACCAGTTCGCCCTCCGGGTCGCGCGTTCGCTCGGGCTTGCGGAGGTGGCTGGTTCGGACTCCCACTCGGCGAATTCGGTGGGCGTCGTAACGACCCTGTTCGCCGAGCCGGTCCGCACCGACCGCGAGTTGATCGCCGCGATTCGGGCGCGCCGCACGCGCGCGGGCCGCGGGCTCCTCGACGGCGCCGTCACCCCGTTCGAACTGACCTGACGGCGTCCCGGGAAGCTTCAATGGCGAAGATTGTTGATCCTCTGCCATTCTCCCGGGCCTACGAGCTAGAAGCCAAGATTCTCGAGAGACTCGGTGTATTGGACCCGACTCTGAACGTAGACACCAAGCTTTTCGTCGATCCATTTCTACTGAGAAACAGTAAACATCCTGAAATCAAAAATGCGCGTGTTACGTGGGAAGCTCATTTTTCAAAAGTCATCGATCTTCTCGCAGCGTCGCGTGCAAGAGGTGATGTTGCTTGGCGAAGCGCCGAAGGCCTATTGACTTTTCGAGAAGTTAAGTGGACCTGCCTCGGTTACGGAGCTGCGACCGTTAGTGGCAGTGGCTCAGGCGCCGCGATGCGCGCTGAGCTGATGACCACCGCTAAAGAGATCGTTGACTTGGGCGTTACCAATCCTGATCTTTTTGCCGCTATGGCACTCTTCGAAGATGGCATGGGTCCAGACCGAATAAGTGACATGACTTGTCGCGTTATTCTTCCAGACCTATTTCAGTTCAATCGACGAATTCTGAGAGAGTTAAAGATACCCACAACAGATTATGAATTTGATGACGTGAAGGTAAGGCTCGCTGCCAATCCCAAACTCCGCAATCAGCCAGTCGTGCTAGTACCTCTCGATATCCTGCGCTCACTACCAATAGCGGCTGATTGGGACGATGTTTCGCGCGCAGTCGCACACAATGAATCTCTGCGTCGCAGAGTCAATAACGACATCGGAAACATCTGGGCCTGGCGAACTCGCAGAGATAAAGCACAACTGCGAGATGCCATTATCAGAAGCAAGCGATCCTTTGACACGGCCATGGACATGCTCAATGCCGTCGAGAAAGCGCCTTACGAATATTCTCGTGATCCAGAAGGCGAATTCTTCTGGCGGAGGCTTCTTTCAAGCTTGGCGCAAACGGAGCCATTCAACATCGAGGGGTGGTGTCGGTCAATTGGTAGAAAAGTAATTGGCATCAGCCGTCGACGAGCGAGCAGTTAACGATGCAATTGCTTACGCCGCCTCCATCTGTGGATTAGTCAGATCCTGCCAGCCGACCAGCCGG
>JBKQPD010000149.1:0-4330 GCA_052145175.1 Binataceae bacterium (SeqCode)
GGCGAAATGACAAAACCACTACGCGCGTCACGATTTGGTACCCATCGAGGAGGTATCGAGGGTCTCGCACTGTAGAAACGCATCGAATATTGACCGGCTCTTTGGCGCGCATAACATCAGAAATCAAATGGTTGCGACGCCGACCAGCGTCCAATCACAGGGGTGGCTCCTGGCCCGCCTGCTGACCGATTTGCTTCTCCAAACCGGCCATGCGCTTTGAATGCTGCTGGCCCGACTGTCGGTATCGCTCAACGGAGGCGAATCTTAAATTGTCGTAGGTCGAAAATAAGTCTCAAATCGAGCCCCACGATTTGAACCTGCGTCCGTCCCTCCGGGCTTGAGAGTGATCCGCCGCAAAACTCCCCACTCCAACTATCAGCAATGTTCGAGGTTGTCCGCGGAACACCCAACAAAACGTGGCATGCCGTTTGAACTCACGACCGGAAACCACCGCACATGTCCATTGACTTGCGCGCGATCAACATCTAATCCGGCACCTCAAGTCCTCACCGGGGAAGGCGCATACGGACACTCCCGATCATCCCGGAGAAGGATATCGCGCGACGCTGGCGGCGACGGAAGGACCGGCCGATCAGTTGGGTCTGGGGGTGAGGCAAACTCACCGGCAAGTGCCGGCCAGAACCGCTCACTCTCGCTGTCAGCGAATCTATTCCAGTTTATAACTGACTGCAAAATCGGGAATCAGGTCACACTCTAAAAATGGCGGCTTATGCTAGAAAACGCTTTTACAGAAAATGCAAAACGCCAGCCGGGAATATTTATGGCAATCGTGGCATCGACGCTACTCCGCGCAGACGACATCGTTAGCTCTCTAACCGGTTTTTCACCAAAGCACGTTGACCCCGGGGCATACAAAACTGCCACTTATGCTGCGTCTGAGCTCCATCACCGATACGACATGATGGGTGAAGAGCCAATGACCGAAGAAGAGATTGCCATGGTTAAGCTGATCGCACATTACGTCATTGCAAATGAAGCAGGATTGGAAGATAAGTGCAAAGTCTTTGGCAAGGCAATCAGCGCGCTTCGGAGGACCGCTAGTGCCAAGGTACGCACAGACATTGCACTTATGGCGATGTCCGACACCGGGTATTAGATAATGTCCAATGTCTCCATGGGCGCAACTTCAGCGCGTGCTGAGATTCCCCGCGTTATGGGTGATCGGCCTGCCCAACCGCAGACACTGATGACCGTCGATGGTGGCGGGTGCGAACTTGCTGTCTTTCATATCGAGTCGTGGCGAGGACAAGGTAGCGAGCGGGCAGAGCGAACGGGGGTCTCGGGCGACCTAGGCCTTGTCGCCGCATAGTTTCACTATCTCAGTGAAATTCGTAGATGGCCTGCGTTGCGCTCGCAAACGCGTGTATGTAGCGACCGTTCCTGATTTCGTAGACGGCCTGCGAGGCGCTCATGTACTCGTGAATATAGTTTCCCCGAATCTCGTAGACTGGCTGACCGGCACTCAGGAATCTGTAGATGTAGTTGCCGCGCACCTCAAACTCTGCCTGCGATGCGCTCAAGAACTTGTGAATCCGATTGCCGTCATAAGGGGTAGACATCGAACTTACCTCTAACACCCTGGACCAAGCTCATTACTGTGGCGCCGGCTTCCGTGGTGTTAGGACGAGAGTTGTTACTTTCCCGTCTAGCGTTTGCAATTCCGCTGGCGTGAGGGGTCGGGCCGTAATGATCTGCTTCGGCGGTTGCTGGCAGTATACATAGTCGGCCAAGTCAAAGGCGAGGTGCTCGCGGTCACAGATGATCTTCGAGCGCGAGAGCTCGAATGGGTGCTCATGCTGGACTGTCGATGTCGGTGACGGCAATGCAATTGCCTGTTTGTCCAGTCAAAGCCTCTCAAAGGCAATCGTTCCGACGTTTCCCAAGACAATCCCGACGACTACGGCTGTCCTCATGACGCGATGCCGGTCTGCACGCCTGGTCTTCGCAAGGCGATTGGTCACAGAATCGCGCTTCTGAAGTGGACCCGCCCGGGGGAGACAGCTGCGCCATTAACGGAGAGCGGCACGAGGGGGCGAGAGCGGGGGTTTCTCAGGGTCGAGATGGCAACTAGCCGATCGGGGTGAAAATGCGCAAAATGGCGTAACATTTTCGATGCTCCTTCCAACAACAAATCCGCTGCAACGCTTCGTACCGTGTGGCCGGTCACGTCCACGTCTAGCCAGCGGCGGTAGATTTGGAGCATCGAATCAACCACGGATAGGCGCCATGCTTGGGAATAAGGAAATTGAGACGGACTTTGAGTTCACCTGGGAAGTACTCACGAGCTTTTTCACTCAAAAGCGAATCCAACGCACGTTGGACGCCATCAACGAAACCGAAGTCAGCGGCTGGGAGAAATGGTGGCAGGTCGAGCTTGCTCTTTACCTGAGTGACCAAGACGAAGTAGCCGACTGGAACATGGAAGAGCGCTTCTTCACTGACCTGCGCCGGTCGGTCGAAAAGGATTGCATCGCGGTTGACCTGTGCTTTCGGCGAAAGCGCTGCTCGAAAGATTCAATGATCTATACTTAAGCAAGATGCCGATTGGAAGCGCTGCATAGACAATATGTTGCGGGACGCGCAACAGGTCTTCAGCGCACAGACTCGTTCTCAGGAAGGCGCGGTGATGCGCAGCTTTTTTGTCGCGGGGATTTACCCTAGCATTCCCAAGGTTGGAGTGCACGACTACGTCGAGAAGCGGCTCGACGAGTTGGACATCGAATGGGATGTTATGGATACCAAGTTCATCGCCGGTACCCCTTACGGCTTCACAATGTTCTGATTAGCTGAGGCTGCCCCCTTGAGATAGTTGTCACTTCATGCTCACTGCCATCCGCCAGTCCGATAAGACGAAAGTCCTCGCCCGGATTGTCGTACGCGCTGAATCGCCGTTTCTGTGTCCCCTTTGCCTCCGCGAAGTGATATTGCGCAAAGGGAAGATTAAGGTTCATCACTTTGCGCATAAGCCTCCTGTCACTTGCTCATTAGGCGCAGGCGAAACTGAGGAACATCACCGCGCCAAGCTTGCAATCTATGACGCTCTGAGAGTGAACACTCTTGTCTCAGACGTGGAATTAGAGAAGGACCTCGGCGGATCCGTCGCGGACGTATACGCCCGCATTTCCGGCGTTCGCGTTGCCGTCGAAATTCAGCGAAGCTCGCTGACCGTTAACGAGATTGTAGCCCGCACTCAAAATTATCACCGGCTCCAAATTGCCGTCCTTTGGATTGGCCTAACTTCCCCGGATCTTACTTCCCCGCGATATACCCTCGCGCATGGGAAAAATGGTGTCATGCGGCGTACTACGGTCGTGTGTATTACTGGGAGGACGGGCAGAGACTCCGAACTGTTCACTTTGACCCTTACTATATTCATGTTGAGGCGAGCAGCTGGTTCGGCGAGGGCGGCGTCGAACAAAGCGCAGGGGGATACGATCGGATTTCTAGACGGTGGCGCACCCCCAAACTGGGTGTTCCGGTCCTGCTTGCTCATAGCTTCAATATGAAGGTGCGGTCTGCATGGTCGAAGGGTTCCGTCAGTGTTCCCGACTGCACGCTCTACGTTGACCGCCAGCCAAAATGGTGGAAGGGGTCCTGAAGCGTCGGTACCGTCGTATTGTCGCCTCGCATGGTTTGCGCCGAAGGCGCTCGGGGCGTCAATTGCCGCGAGCTCCCCACCCCGAGCGCCACCAGCGTCCGCTGCTGTCCATCGACCCCCGCCAAGAAAGGGGGCTGAAAAATGAAACGACGATAAAGCCGCCGAAACCAAGCCTAGATTAAGATGCGTAAATGACATCTAATTCGCCACCTCGCTTCACCGCGGCAGTGAATGAGTACTATGTGCCCACAAGAGACGGCCGGTGTTCCCCATAGCAGCCACCGAAATGAGCAAAAGCGGACACCTGAGCCACGACCGACCTTTTCGCGGTAATAACGGCACTTTGCAGTGGACCATCCGCTTCAGTCGCATTCTTGACGGCCACACAAACCGACTTGTTGTCCGGCGGAACGGCTTGCGCGCCAAGACTCCGATCCCCGGACTGTTTCTCACCGGGCAGGACGTCGTCACACCCGGAGCGATGATCGGCGGCGTTCTGGCAGCGGCCACGATCGAACCGCGCGTCTATCCCCATCTGCCATAGAAGTTCGAAGTTCATTTTCTAAGTAGCTCATCAGCTGCTTTGAGTGTGCACCCACCGTGCGATTGCGAAGACAACGCCGGCGAAATACAGCGCGCCAAAGATGAGCTTGTTGTGCTTGGCCAGCCACTCCGGAAGATAGATATCGAAGTTTTCCCGCCGATCGTCCG
>JBKQPD010000150.1:0-10418 GCA_052145175.1 Binataceae bacterium (SeqCode)
ACCCGGCGCATCTCCCGCGCCCGCGCCGAGCTCGTCGATCCCATGCTTCCCATGGATTCATTCCTCTGAACCCATTCTGCGCTTTCCGCCCGGCGCCCAGGGAGATGTCTTTGGTCACTCGCTTACGATCTAATTAAGCAATGGATAGAAACAACACAATTGAATGGAAGCTTATCGGATCGACCGGCTCTTACATTTGATTTTCATCGCTTCTCCTCTCAGGAGTATGAATCACCGTTCTCGGCTTGCTGGCCCCGGACTCAAGCGACAGCGCAGAGTTCGGCGAGTTTCAAAGGGGACACCGAATGCAGCTAAGGAGGCCCTACGCCGGTCGATGAGCCGAGGCGATTAAGTGAAGGAGTCAATCAAAGCCCTTTGGAGTATCGGTTTCGGGCCTTGCCCGTCACGCCCTACGCGCCTATTGTTCCCCCTCTGCAACCGTCCGAAGAACTACTACGTCCGAGTAGAGGGGGTTGCCCAGCGGAATGGTCAACCCTCGCAGGTTCAGCTTCCGCGGAACATCCGCCATCGTCATGAGCTCTCTTGGGGCTGTCTGCTGCTAACCAGTATCACCTATGCATTGGCCCGGGAGCGAGGCGTAGCCCCTTTACCGGAAATAGCCAAGCACCTTGGGGGGTGGCATTTTTCGTCATCGTCACAAGCCGGCTGTTCGGCGCGTGGATTCGTCGACACGGATATTGACACGGCGTGGCGTGACCGGTTTCCACTAGAAGCGAAGCCGCCGTCCGAACTGGCTCCGCAACACTCAAGCGGTTCGCGGAATATATGGTGCTCGAGTTCGACGGCGATCGCTATACGCGGACTCGGGCAAGGTGCGCGACTTTGCCTTGCCTCTCATTGTTCAGCTCGCCATGAAGGCGGGTTGCGACAGAGGCCGCGCGGGTGGAGCCATGTATTCCGGCCCGATCGGATCCTGCACATGAGTGTGCACAATTCGGTCGATTTCCCTCATCTCATCGTTGCTTAGCGCCCATCCCATTACTTGCAGCAAGGGTTCGAGTTGTGACGGATGGCGCGCACCCATCAGTGCGACCGTCACGCCCGGTTGATCGAGCACCCAGCGCAGCGCGAGGTGGATCACACGTTTGCCAAAATTGTCGCGAGCAAAGCGATCCAACGCTGCGACCGCACGCAAATATTGCGCGTAGCGTGGCGCGCGAAACTTGGGATCCGTATTGCGCTGATCGTCACCCGTGAAGCGCGTAGCGCTCTCCATTCGCCCGCTTAGCAGGCCGCGGCAGATAGGCCCATAGACTAACGTGGCGATGCCGTGCCAGAAACAGTACGGCAACACTTCCTCCTCGGCCTCGCGCTCGAACAGGTTGTAGGGCGGCTGCACCGTGTGAAGCCGCGCAATTGTGCGAAACTCGCGCATCTGCTGGCGTGAAAAATTGCTCACGCCGATCGCGCGGATCTTGCCCTGTTGATAAAGCGCGAGCATCGCTTCGGCGCACTCCGCGATCGGCGTCAAAGGGTCAGGCCAATGGATTTGGTAGATGTCGATGCGGTCGGTGCGCAGTCGCCTGAGCGACGCTTCGACCTCGGTGAAAATCCGCTGGCGGCTCGCGTTGCGCGCCGGCGCTCCGGTTTGCCAGTCCAGGCCGGCTTTGGTGGCTAACACCACGCGATTCCGCAGGCCGTCGCGGGCCAACGCTCGCCCGACTATTTCCTCGGAACGGCCGAAACCGTAAACCGGGGCCGTATCGATGAGGGTGATCTCGTGTTCGAGCGCCGCGCGGATCGTTCTGATCGACTCCGCTTCCTCGCTGCCACCCCACATCCATCCACCAATCGCCCAGGTCCCTAGCCCGATGCGCGACACGGTAAGATCGGTGCCCGCAATTTTCGTGAAATCCATCATCGTTCCTGCTCCTTTCAACTCCTGACGCGGATCCCTTTTTGGCGATTCCTGTCGATCACCGCGCTTCAAGGCGCTCTTGTGACCAGTCCCCCCACGACGTCGGCGACCTAGCGCGCCCTTATCCTGGAATCGTTCCCGGGGCTTTAAGCCCCGGGTTTTCGCACGGGCTGCACGGTCTCGCCTTCGTGAGCGGCTTGCCCGACATTCATCGCGACCAGGTCGCCCCCCTGCACCTCACCACTCACTTCGACTCGATAGCCGTCGTCGCGGCCCAGCGTGACCTCGACGAGATGAAGATGCTTGCTGCGCACGAGGGGCAGATAGGTTTTGTTGTCGCGAAAGAGGACTGCGTCGTCAGGCACGACAATTCGGCCGGACGTCCCATATGTAGTGATGCGGATATCCGCGTACATCCCGGGCAACAATGACTCGTCCGGGTTAGGCAGGTCGACCTCCACCAGCATCGTGCGCGTATTGGGGTCCAGCGCCTCCGGGTGGCGCGTGACGGTTCCCCGGAACTCGCGTCCAGGAAATTTGTTCGACGTCACGGTCGCCGAATCACCGTTATTGACGTACGGAGCGAGGCTCTGGGGAACGTTGGCGTAAACCCGCAACGGGGTCAGCGTTGCCATCGCGATAATCGGGTTACCCGCGGATGGTGTGGTAGATTGCGGAACCAAGGTGCCGGGATCGACATAACGTGCGCTGACTATCCCGTCGAACGGCGCTCTGACAATTTCGTATTGCTGCAACGCAAGTTCCTGTCCATAAGTGGCCTTTGCCTGCAGCATCAACGCCTGCTGGGTGTCCGCGTCCTGCTGTGCGATTACTTCGTTCTTGAGCAGGTACTGATAGCGGCGATCAGTGACCAGCTGAAGGCGATAGTTAGCGAGTGCGTCAGCCACCTGCTTGTCAGTTTCGGGCGACTGGATAATCGCGAGTACCTCACCCTTACGCACGTGGTCGCCCTTGTCGACCGGTATGCTCCTCAGGTATCCGGCGACCTTGGCGTATACCGGAGTCTCTACGTAACCATGGACACTGGCCGGCAGCTGGATCGAGCGAACGTCGCTGTCGTTCGACAGCGGCACGACGAGTACACGCGGCCCGCGCGCCATCGTCGCTTCGAGTTGGCCACTCTGTCGTGCAATAAGCGTCTGGTGCGCGAAGACGAATCCCTCCGACGCAATGAAGACGCCGGCGACCGCGATCGCCCAGCCAAGCGAAAGAAAGCGGCCCCGTTTATGGTGAGATTTGTTCGGTGGCTCCACGACTTAAGCTCCTTGAGTTCACGCTCCAGGCGTTGACAGAGCGTTGATACGCGCGTCACGCTGATGCTTGCCGATAAGTTTGCGGCTGAAAATCGAGTAGATCGCCGGCACCGTAAACAGCGTCATCAAGGTCGCCCCGAGCAGTCCGCCAATTACCGCCCGCCCGAGTGGTGCGTTCTGCTCCGAGCCCGAGCCCAAAGCGAACGCCATAGGCAGCATGCCTAGGATCATCGCCAGGGCGGTCATGATAATGGGACGGAAGCGGATCGCGCCCGCCTCGATCGCCGCCGTGACCGAATCCTTGCCTTCTTCACGCATCTCATTCGCAAAAGTTATGAGCAGATTGCCGTTAGCGACGCCGACACCAACCGCCATAATCGCGCCCATTAACGATTCGACGTTGATCGTGGTACCGGTAAGAATGAGCATCCAGAGCACGCCGGCCAAAGCGCCAGGAATCGCCATCATGATGATGAAGGGTTCGAGCCACGACTGGAAGTTCGCGACCATTAGGAGATAGACGAGGACGATCGCCAGCAGCAGCCCCAGGCCCATTGTGAGAAATGACTCCCGCATGGCTGCGCTCTGCCCGCGTAAGACGACCTTCGTGCCGGGTGGCAACATACCCGTCCGGTCGATGACGCGCTGCACCGCGGCGGTCGTGCTGCCAAGGTCGCGCCCGTGCGGCGCGCAGTCAACATCGATGACGCGCTGCACCGTGTAATGATCGATAACTGCCGGGTCGGTGGCGTGACGAATGCTCGCGAGGTTGCCCAGATATTGCGCGGGCTGACCCACCGCACCGTTGGTCAAGGGGATATTCGCGATCTGCGCTACCGACTGAGTAGTCTCAACGGGCGCCTGCGTCACCACGTTGTAATTGACGCCGCTGATCGGATCGAGCCAGTAATTCGGAGAGATAAGGCTATTGCCGCTTAGCGACGAGAGCAGGCCCGACGCGACCTGCTGCTCGGAGATCCCCAGTTCGAGCGCTTTATCGCGGTTAACGTCGACCCTGAAAGAGGGATAGTCGAGCGGCTCCGCGATACGTAAGTCAGTAACGCCCGGAATGAGCGACATCATTGATTGCACGCGCAACGCGATCGCGTAATCAGAGTTCAGGTCGTTGCCGGAAATCTGCACGTCGATCGCTGCCGGAAGTCCGAAGTTGAGCACCTCGTTAACAATATCGGCGGCCTGAAAATAGCTAACAACGTCTGGAAAGGTGGTGCGCAGCATGCTGCGGATGCGATCCTGATACATTGCGGTGGACCGATGCTTGCTTCGCAACTGAATCAGGATTTCGGCATCCTGGGGCCCGATATTTGTCAGTGGGATAAAAGGCCAGATCGTAGGAGATCGGCACGTCGAGGTTGTCGCTCATGCCTTGGAGCTGGCCTGGCGGAATTATCCGACGAATCGAACGCTCGATTTCGTCGACGATAAGCTCGGTGCGCTCGATACGGGTGCCAGTGGGTGCGCGCACGTGCAACTTCAGCAGCCCCGCGTCAACAGTGGGGAAGAAATCCTCGCCGACAACCCAGATCAGCGGCAGCGTGCCCGTGATCAATAGCGCCACGCCCACCAACGAGAGGGTCCTGCGAGTAATGAAGGTTTCGAGCGCTGCGACGTAAGCACGGCGCACTCGTTCGAAGCCGGCTTCGAACCTGCGCAGAAACCATAGACAGAAGCCGTCGCGCGGAGCTTCCGCGTGTCGCTCCGGTAGCAGATAGGAGGCCATCGTCGGGACGAGCGTGCGCGAAAGCAGATATGAGGTTAGCATTGCGAACACCACCGCCAACGCGAGCGGTGTAAAAAGGAAGCGCTCGACTCCCGTTAGCAGAACGACCGGGAAGAACACGATGCAGATTGACAAAGTACCAACGAAAGTCGGCGTGGCGATTTGCGCGGCACCGTCCAAAATCGCCGTCAGCAACGGTTTGTGCATCGCCTGATTGCGGTGGATGTTTTCGATCTCGACCGTGGCGTCGTCGACCAGCATTCCAACCGCAAGCGCGATTCCACCCAAGGTCATGGTATTGATGGTCTCGCCGGCCAGCTTGAGCGCCACGATCGCGGTCAGAATTGATAGCGGGATCGATGTTATTACGATCAACATGCTGCGTGGCGAGCCGAGGAACACCAATACCATCAGCGCGACCAGGGCGGCCGCCGTAATCGCCTCTCGCACGACCTCCCACAATGCCGCGCGAACAAAAGCCGACTGGTCGAACGTCAGCGCGATCCTCAATCCCTTCGGCGCGACCGCCAGGATATCCGGCAATCGCGCTCGCACGGCGTCGACCACGCTCAGCGTTGAGGCCGCGGCATGCTTGATTACCAGGAGAAAAGTGCCGGGGCGCCCGTCGATTCGCACCACATTGGTCTGCGGTTGATGCGTATCGCTCACAGGGGCGACATCTCCCAGAAAGATCGGTGCGCCGTTCACAAACCGCACGGGCAAGCGGTTGAAGTCCGCCACCTTCGAGGGACTGATGTTCAGATCGACGTTGTACTCGTAGTTGCCCATCCGGGCGGTACCCGATGGAATCACGACGTTGGTGGCGGCTAACGCATTACCGACGTCAACGGGGGAAAGATTGTCGGCATACATCGCCTTGGGGTCGAGATTGACCACCACCGCACGCTGCACTCCACCGAGCGGCGCTGGCGAAGAAAAACCCGGAATCGTGAAAAGCTGCAAGCGAATGAAGTTGAGGCCATAATCAAACAACTGCTGCCCCGAAAGCGTATCGCTGAAGATATTCAGCTGCGCGACCGGAACGTTGGCCGCGTTGTATGAGATTATCTGCGGCGGCGTCGTTCCCTGGGGAGCCTGACGCAGAATCGTTTCCGAAACGGCGTTTATCTGCGCTATCGCGCTTCCGATGTCTACGCCCGGCTGAAAATAGATCCTTAGCAGCCCGATGCCGGTCAGTGACTCGGATTCCATATGTTCGATGCCATCAACCGTGGTGGAATAAGCGCGCTCGCTGATGATCACCATCCGGCGTTCCATGTCGATCGCGGAAAGGCCCGGATAGTTCCAGACCACCATCACCACCGGAATGTTGATCGCCGGAAAGATATCAACGTTCATGAGGCCGAAACAGAGAGTGCCAAGCACCAGCATCAGGAGGGCCATCACCGCCACCGATAGCGGCCGACGCAGTGCCAGTCGTACCAACCACATCATGACCGTTACTCTCCCTGTTCGAAGCCAGCTGAGGACCCGGTACATGGGTCGAACCCTCGGCGGGCCTCATATGGGAGGTCTCGTCACGCATTATCCGTGCCGTCGTGCAGCTCTTTGATTCTCTTCGCATCGGCGCGCCGGGGAGTTCGCATTTGGCAAAAAGCAAACGCAGATTATCGATAATCAATGACTTGACATTGATAATCGATAATCGATAATCGAATTGGTGAGGAAGCATTCAGAGCGTGAAGTGTTGAAAGCTGTCGATATCGCCAGGGAGTCAATCGCCGACCGGGTCCGTCAGGTTCTGATGGAGCGCATCATCGATGGAACCTACCCCCCCGGTTCGCGCCTGATTGAGATGCAGATCGCACGTGAGCTCAGCATCAGCCAGGCCCCGGTGCGCGAGGCGCTGTGTGCGCTCGAGGCTGCGCGCTTTGTCGAAAACGAGCCGTACCGCGGCACGCGCGTACGCCGGGTCGGAGAGCGTGAGTGCACAGAGGCTTACCAGGTTCGAGCGGTGCTCGAGGAACTGGCCGTGCAGCTTGGCGCCATTCGCCTGCGCGAGCGGCATAGAGAGCTGCGTGCTGAAGCCGATGCGACCTTGGCGGCGGCCAAGCGGAGCGATGTAGTCCGCTATCATCGCCATAATATCCGGTTTCATCAGATTATCGTGGAGTCTGCTGACAACGCGGTGCTGCGGCAGACCTGGGAGTCCTTGGGCTTCACGGTTGGCGCTCGAGTCCGTGCGTCGCGCACCGCGGACGATATGGTCGCGGTCGCGAGGGAGCATCGACAAATCGTGGAAGCGCTGGCGCGGGGTGACGTGAAGGCAGCGGGGCGCTTATTGCGCAGTCATGCCGAAGTGCTCGTCGAAGGCTCGGTCGAGGCCGCAGATGAGCCGCGGGTCTCAAATCGAGGCGGTAGAAATACAGGTGCCGCCAGAGACGGGCGCGCTTAGATCTGGGCTGCTGAGGAAGCTCGGATCCAGCTGGCGGTTACTGCCAGAGACGTAACGCTCTCGCCGAGGACTCTCAGACGTGGATTTCGTGTCGGAAGCAAGGGCAACTCGAACTCTCGGGCGATCTTATAGATCGCCAGTAAAGCATCGTAAAGCGTCAATCTGACGACGTTTTCTTCACTGGAGTAGGTTCGGCGTTGACGCGGGAAGAACTCCGAAAACACAGACACCGGCAAGCTAAAAAAGATGATTACCCCTTCAAGAAGCAACAGTGCGTCGTTGCAATCCGAAATGTTCTGATGAATCGCCTCAGTCCACGTCCGTTCAATTGCTGGGCATATTAATTCGATGTGGTTTGGCATGCGAAGTGCCTTACTCCTGACAGGGAACCCTAAGGGGTTCCTCGGAGTAAAGCAGTGGGATTCAAATCCAATGTCGCGGGACCTCGCGTAAGCCTGGACAGCAGGGTTCCGTTTCGCGGCTTGGCGCCAGTAGGCTCCCGCAAGCCGAACGCCCCCGATACGGATGCTCCACCGTCAGGCCCTCTCCTTTCGCCCGCCGAGACGCGACACAATTTTACGATCTGGGCTTTGGAGAAGTCCGGAACCTCACGGGGCCGCTTGCACCTGTACTATTGCGTTCGGTGTAAGTGGGTTTTTCTGGTCGATGACTATAGCGTATCGGTAACACCCCTTGATCAGGACGGCAACCTGCTCCGGGCGCCCGAAGCCGGTAGAAGGCTTGCAACGTTTGGCGCGGGGCCGTGCCCTGTCTTCAGCGAGGCTGTCGCGAATGCGCGGCTCACCCGGCCGGTTACGCGCTCGGACGTCCCTCGCGGCCGGCTCGCCGCCGTCTTTGATGCTATGAGCCATATTTGGAAGAGATTTAAATCGAGGCGGGAAACGACTAGCCTCGCCTGGCAAGGGCAGCACCAAAAGCGGAGCACCCTCCAATGAAGGTAGAGAAACCGTGTTTGGTCGGGCGAGCCATGAGATTGATGCCGTGAAGAGTCCAGCCTTAGGACTCGGTCGCTCACGCCCGAGCGTTACTTGACGAATACCCGCCTCAACGATCGCATTGTTCTTGAACGCGGTCGCACGATTGCCGAGGTCGTTGGCGTGCCGTGGCAGGTCCACTCAGCTATCGTGCTTATTTGCGTGCCCTTCTGGCGCAGACCTTTGTCTGAACGCTATTGCTAGCATCCATGTGGATGGTTGAGATTAGCGTAGTATTATTTCTCATCCTGTTGAACGGCTTTTTTGCCATGTCCGAGCTTGCCGTGGTCAATTCGCGACGAGGCCGACTCGAGCAACTTGCGGCACAGGGTCGAAGCGGTGCGCGCGCCGCATTGGCGCTTGCGGACGATCCGAAGCGGTTTCTGGCCCGCGTTCAGATCGGAATGACCTTCACCGCTATCGTCGCTGGTACCTTCAGCGGCGCTACGCTCGCCAAGAGGCTTCAGAACTTCCTGCTTGCCTATTCAGTGGTCGCTCCTTACGCCCAGACTTTGGCCATTGGCATTGTCGTGTTAATCGTCACCTATCTCACTCTGGTGATCGGCGAACTCGTCCCGAAACATGTCGCTCTAAAAGATCCGGAAGCAATCGCCTCACGCGTCGCGCGACCGCTCACCTTCCTGACCAAAGCGGCCGCACCGCTGGTCTCCTTTCTCAGTGTCTCAACCGATTTCATTGTCAGCTTAATGGGATTGCGGCCGGGCTTTGAACGTCCGGTGACCGAGGAAGAGATACATGAGCTTATTGAGCAGGGGGAAAAGTCGGGAGCAATACATGCCGAAGAGCGAGACATGATCGAGGGGGTGCTGGATTTGGCGGATAGGGCAGTACGGACCATCATGACGCCACGGCCCGACGTGCTATGGATCGACCTCGACGACGCCAAGGACGCGACCCTCCGTAAACTCGGCGAATGCCACCACGCGCAGCTCCTGGTGAGCCGTGGAGCAATGGACGAAATCGCCGGCGTAGTCAGCAAGCAGGATCTTTTCGACCAGTATATAGGGAACGGGTCTCTGGATCTCGAAAGCGCTCTTCACAAAGCCCTGATTGTCCACGAGGGCGCATCTATCTTAAGAACTCTCGATCTCTTTCGAAAGACGCCAGTTCATTTGGCTGTGATCGTTGATGAATATGGCAGTATTCAGGGCATCGTCACCCGCACGGATCTGCTGGAAGCAGTTGCCGGCGACCTCCCAAATATTAACGCCGACGCGGAGCCCAAAGTGGAACGGCGTGATGATGGCGTGTTTCTTATCGACGCTACGATGCCCATCTCTGAAGTAGCGGACCTCCTTGAACTGCATAGCATGCCGCACGGAGATTACCTTACCCTCGCGGGATTTGTGCTGTCGCAGCTTGAGCACGTGGCACATGCGGATGCCTATTTTACCTGGGGACGATGGCACTTTCAGATCCTGCACATGGCTGGCCACCGGATCGAGAAAGTTCTGGTGCGACCGGTGCCAGGCCCACAGGAAAAAGTGGCATAAATTTGGGCACTCGTTCGCCACGATCAAACGTCTCCTGAACCGCGCCAAACTGACCGCATCCTGATTACCACAGAATCCTCGTTATGCAGCCGGCGTTATCTCGACGGGCAGGCCATCGCCCCAGCCGTATTTGCGATGGGCGATGGCCTGGACCTCGTCCCATAACTGCCGGTCCTTTTGATAGTCCAGCATCTTGGCGACGGCCTTCAGTCTGCGCCCTCCGATTCGGACGCTTACGTGCGGGCTGCGCCGGATGTTTTTGACCCAGCCTGAGGCTTCGCGATGTTCAGAGAATAGGTAAAACTTCTCGCGACAGACGATGAACCAAATCTCTATTTCGCGCGGCTTCCCGGTCACCCGCCCGATAGTGGTCAGATGAAGCACCTGCCTGCCCGCCAAGCCCTCGAGTGTTGCGGAACTCATACGGCGTCAGAAGGATCAAGCGTCGACGATCACCTGAATAGCATGGTTGATGTGCACTACTGCGACAATTACCGCGCAGACCGGGTGGACCTGGCAAAGGGGTCGGGAACACAGACCATCTTGCTGCGCTCTAAATGCCGATCATTCTGGAGCCGGCGCCGCATCAGGCGGCGCCG
>JBKQPD010000151.1:0-22293 GCA_052145175.1 Binataceae bacterium (SeqCode)
CGTCGGGACGGCGACCACCGGCATTTCTAATTGTCGTCTTCCGGCAGATTTAATTGTCGCTGATCATCATATTCGCCGATTTCGGTCGCGTTGATGTAAGAGAACTGGTTCGCCCCGTTTCCTTCGAAGGCGACGGTCATCTTTTTGGAAGCGTACGAGGTATATGCAAGTGCTCGCACATACGGGCGTAGCCGCAACGCGCGGTTGCTTCCGTCCGGCTGATAGTTAAGCTGCCAACGCAACCCTGAGCGCACGCGCCGGGCGAAGCGCGGCGTCAAGCGTGGCATCGCGGTCCGCTACACACTCGCGCCTGGTCCATCGAACCTCCGATGGAGGGAGCGGATCAGATACTCGAGCTCCTCCATCTCCTCGCCATATCGGAGCGTCGGCCGAAAGTCCGCGGGGACCACGAGCTCTGGCCGCAGGAACTCCGCAGCGTATTGGCCGATCGTGTGGACGTCGATCATGTCCAGGTCAACTGTGTCGGATGGCCGTCGGAACTGGAACCCTTGCAAAAGGCCAGCCGCCGATGCTCACTCGTACCTCCAGGACTTGGCTAGCATCCAACCGATCGCCAAATAGGATGCAGGTATGCTCCTGTACCGGTACTTGGTGTCCCTCCCTTATCAAGCTGACTTGGTCGGTCTCTCCATCTAGGATTTGCCCTGCGAGAGACTGTATCGGACAGTTGTCAGCCAAGACGCCGCGGACGCCGACAACGCATAGGAGGGCGCACCAAGCGACCAGCGCCGTCATCCATGCGGAACTTAGTGATTGGTGGTGGCTTGGTCAACCGCGTGTAAACACGATCGTCGAACTCTTTAAGGAACATCACCGGACCGAAACCCGCGCGGTACAATATTTCGACCAACGCGAAGATAACCACACCAGCATAAAAGCCGCCGCGAACTTACCAACAACGGCAGCCCTTGCGGACGGGGACAAAGCGTGCGAGGTGGCTCGTTGCATTGCTGATCCCTCGTTTGGAGCGGCTGATGAGGCCGCGTTCTTTATACTCCCTCAACCAAGCGTCGGGGTCGACCTGCAACTGTTCGATGCCCGAGTAGATCTTGCGGCGAAATGCCACCATATAGAACTCATCGGGCACAGTCTCGTAATAGCGCCACCCAAACGTAAGAATTCATCGTTTTCAGCTATGTCCGTGCAGACGGCACATAAAGCGGCTTATGTGCTATAAACGGGAATGACAGAGAGTAGGGCACACGCACGTCACGCAAATGCAACCGCGCGGGCAGCAATACTTACGTGCTGATGAGTTCGAGACTCTGTTCCTTGGCACCTTCAATCGCCCGGAGCGAGATAGTGGAGTCAAAGGTTGCCAGGCGTCCCTGATTCGATACCGCCAAAGCGAGTAAATAGACGGCGGTGAGCTGACGATGGCCCTGGACGTGATTCGATCGGAAGCGGCCACGTTCGCGTATGCTGGCAGAGTCCGGCCAAAACACATGCTCGCGTTCTGAACAGAAACTTCGCAGGCGCGAGACTGCATCCTCTATGGTGGTGGTTTGGCCAGGATACGCCGGATTGGATAATACCCGCACGAAAGCCTTCTCGGTCAGCGGACAGGTCGCCCATCAATGCTTGCGGTTGAGCCCGAACCACATGTGCGCCGCCTCATGATGCACGTGCGCGGGATCGAACAGCGCAATCAGTACGTTCACGTCAAGAAGTGCGACCACGCGTCTAGGCTTCGTCACGGAGCCGATTCACAGTCTCCGGCGTCACGAGCCCCCCGGCCTCTCCGCCGGGGCAAGGTCGGCACACCGTTGCGCTTGCGCGCCGTTCCCGCTCGCGGCGTCAGCGCGCTGCGGGCGAGTTCGGACAGCACGTGTCCGGCGGTGGTCCCCCGCTTAGCCGCCAACTCCTTGGCCGTCTCTAGCACGTCTTCATCGATGTCCAACGTGGCATTTTAGGATCATCACGCATCAAGCATCAGATGTAAATAGGCGGCGCGCCGTAACGTTACGGACTTTTTGGCAGCCGCGGCTTTTTGCGCAGCCGTCGGTTCGCAGCGGCGACCGAGAAGGCTGTCGGGTCGAACGGCCGGCCGATCCACTCCTTCATTGCTTCGTGCTCCTCATGACGCGGATCGGCAAGCGCCTCCCGCAACTCCTCATATCCCGAAACGCCGCCAACGTCTTCCGGCGGTGCGCCGCATTCACCGCCCACGCAGCGTGGATAAACCGCTCCCGCGTCAGGCGACACTTCATCTTCGAACTCCAACACGTGCTGTCAGTTGTCGCCAAAGTCATGGGCATACTCGAAGTGAGCGCCGCTCGCGAGGCCGAGAGAGCGCAGATGAACAGTCTGCTCGTCGAGCACCCGGTTCTCCTCGTCCAGATCGGGATCAGCGTAGGGCCGGCCGCCAACCGTGAATTCGTGCAGGTGATAATCCTGCCAGTCCATGACGGTCTGAATGACCCGGTGGAGGCGCGCCAACGTGGATGCGGCGCCAGACTGTCGGTCGGACTTCCGTCGGGCCAGCAAGCGCTATTGGACATCCCCGGAGGAGACTTACCACATGGTATCGGCGTAGCGAGAGAAACGGCATCGTGTGACGATTGCGCGCGAAAATCCCGACCGGGCATGCTCTCCGATAACTCACTCGTGGTCTTTGCTTGTCAAACTTCGACAAGATTTCGCCTAGTTAGCACGTGATGACGAGTTGTGAATACATAGTTAAATGAAAATTTGACTGCCTGTGAGCATTTAGGATACTCACTACGACAAATCGCGGCAGGGAAACGTCGATATTGTGAGAAAACATGTCTTGGATGGCAGCAACCCGGACAAGTTGTTCCCGTTCAGGAAATCCTTCGGACGCTCCCTGACTTCCTTGTGCGTGGGCGCGGTTCTTACGCTGTCGGCGCTGGCCGGAATGTCGATTCCAGCCGCGGCCCGGACGCCGACGCCGACCAGGACACCCACGCGCACGCCAACCCCAACCAAGACCGCGACGCCGACCAGGACACCAACACCAACCGCGACACCAACGAAAACCCCCACCCTCACCCCGACGGCCACGCCCACAGCCACACCGACGCCATATCCCGTAAAGGTGAGTTTGACGTCGGGTTTGCCGGCCAACGACATCTGTATTGGCGAATTTTCGCTGGCGATGGCTAACGATACGGTACAGTCGGTACCCAGCGGATGGACCTTCATCCGCAGCGATACCACGGGCTCAAGTTTGGGTTGCGGATTTCTACTACTGGTACAAGACCTTGGGCCCCGGATTGGACCCGTCGTCGGTTACTTTCACGGTTGCTACACCGAGCACCTACATCAGCTGGAGTCTGTGCTTCCCCGGGATCAACACCACCACACCGATCGATCCGAATAACCCGTCGAGTGTGGGGGCCAGTACATCGTCCGCGACGAGTCTTACGGTTCCTGCGTTCGGGTCGAATCTCGCCGAGAGCAATGAGGAGTTGGTGCTGGCCTGCACCTCGGCCGGCGGCACCAGCTCGAATCCCTGGTCGGGTCCGACGAACGTGTTCACGCAATTCCTTGGGAGCAGCGGTTCAGGTGTGGTCGAGGCTCCGCTCAACGAGATTGCCTACTATGGCAGCGCCTTATCAAGCACGCCCGGCTCGCAGAGCTGCGAACAAGCGGGCTCGGCGACGGCCATCGTCGGCAGCCAGATAGCGCTTCAACTGGCGGCCACGCCGACCTCGACGCCAACTGCAACTCCGACGGCCACCGCCACCGCGACGGTGACCCCAACGATTACTCCAACCCTGACTCCGACGGCTACACAAACCGCGACGGCCACGCCGACGCCGACCGCAACCCCGACCACGACCGCGACGCCCACTGCCACAGCGACCATGACGCCGACCGCGACCGCCACTGCGACGGTTACCGCGACTCCAACGGCGACGCCGACGCCGTGGCCGCTGAATTTGAACCTGGGCTCGAACCTACCGCCCAACGAAGTCTGTATTGGCGAATTCTCGCTGGCGGTCGCCAACGCCACCGTCCAGTCGGTCCCGAGCGGCTGGAACTTCATCCGGAGCGACACGACCGGCGCCAGCGGCGTGGCGGCCTACTGGTACTGGTACGCGACCACGGGCAGCGATCCGTCGTCGGTGACCTTTGGGCTCAGTACCGGAGCGCTTATGACAGTTGGAGCGTTTGCTTCCCCGGGATCAATACGTGCACCCCGCTCGATGCCAACAACCCAGCGGGCATTGGCGCCAACAGCACGTCAGCCGCCAGCCTGACCGTTCCCGCCTTCCGTGCGAACCTGGCCCAGAGTGCCGAGATCCTGGTCATGGGTTGTACCTCGGCGGGCGGCACCGGCGCGAATCCCTGGTCGGGCCCGAGCTCGGTCTACACGCAACTCCTTGGGATTGACGGTGCGGGTGAAGTTGAGGCTCCGCTCAATGTGATCGGGTACTATGGCGGCGCGACCACGACGACCGCCCCCGGCGCGCAAACGTGCGCCCAGGCGGGCGCGGCGACTGCGATGGTCGGCAGCCAGATCGCCCTGCAATTGCAATTGGCGAGCTCCACGCCGACCGCGACGCTGACGCCGACCCCAACGGCGACCGCGACCACGGGGGAAACCGCGGCTCCAACACCGACCGTCACTGCGACGCCCGCGCCGACTGTGACCCCGACCGCGACGCTCACACCGACAGAATTGCCGACGCCGATCCCAACGCCGACGCCAACCGATATTCCGACCAGTACGCCAACGACTACGGGTACATCGGTGCCAACGGCTACCCCGAGTGGTACCGGCGGGCAATCCGGTTCCATCAACTATGTCTACGATGCTGTGGGGCGCCTGGTCGCGGTCTACGACGGTTCAGGGAATGCGGCGGTCTACAACTACGACGCGGTGGGGAACCTGCTCTCGATCCAGAACTATTCGTCGAATGTGATGACGGCCTTCCTTTTGAGTTCAACCAACGCTGCGACTGGTTCAAGCATTACGGTTTATGGCACTGATTTTTGTTCTACTCCGACGCTGACCTTCAACGGGATTGGCGCGACGGTTACCGCCTCGAGCCTGACGCAAATAACGGCGGTGGTGCCGAGCGGAGCGACGAATGGCGAGGTGGTCGTGACCTGCGGAACGAGCACGCTCAACGCAGGGGTGTTCGGGGCGAGCGGGATGCTGGCTCCCACCCTCAGCGGTTTCAGTCCATCCGCCGGCGACGTAGGGACGAGCGTCCAGATCAGCGGTGGTGGGTTTGGCCCGAACCCTCCCCAGGTGACGTTCAATGGGGTTGCCGCACTTGTCACTAGTACGACTCCTTCGAGCGTCACCGCGGTCGTGCCGAGCGGGGCGACCTCGGGTCCGATCAGCGTCACCACGCAATCCGGCTCGGCGTTGAGCAGCGGCAATTTCAGCTTGCTGCCGGCGGGAACGGTGTTTTCGGGACCGATCACGCTCAACGCGCCGCCGACCACGCTCGACTTCAATGACGAGCTGCAGCAGGCGCTGCTTACTTTCAGTGGAGCGGCGGGCGAACAGGTGCTGATCGCGTTCGACAATCCCCAGCTGGACTGTCTGGCGGCCGCGACCGTCACCAACCCGGACAGCAGCACCTTGGCTACGGTCAGGGATCTCTGCAATGGTCCCCAATACCTGCTTGAGACGTTGCCTTCGACCGGTACCTACTCGATTCAACTGACTGATGGAGTCGACCCGGGAAGCGTCAGCCTCGGGGTGCAGGACGTCACGCAACTACCCGCGATCGTCGATGGCGGGCCGGCCGTGAATGTCAGCGCGCCGGTCGGCCAGATTACCACGCTTGCATTCAATGGTGTCGTCGGCAGCGAAATCACCCTGGGTGCGCAGTTCCCGAACGGCACCTCGTCCGTCGGGATATCGCTCATTGCGCCCGGCGGCGCTGTTCTGGGTACGGCGAGCACGTCGAGTGCGGGCGGATACTATTTGCCGGCGATCACGCTCCCAACTACCGGCATCTATCTGGTGATGAGCACGCCGTCGCTCGTGCCCGCCGCGTTCAGCCTGACGCTCTACGACGACACGCCGGTCCCCGGGACCATCGCGATCAATGGTCCGCCGGTCACGATGAATACCAACCCGTCGCAGCCCGACGAACTTTCCTTCAGTGGGACGGCGGGCGATCAGGCTGATTTGCGTGTGCTCAATTCCACCTACGGCAGCATTGGTCTGCAATTGGTGAATCCCGACGGCTCGCTCGATTCTGCCGTCGGCCTGGGTTATTCCGGCGGCAACACGGGCGCCTTTTCGCTGCCGGCGACTGGTACTTACATCGCTGAACTCACCGGGTCTTTTCCGCCGGGCAGCGCCACCGTCCAGCTCTACGACGCGACCCCGGTAAACGTTGGCACACTCGCGCCCAACGGCCCCGCCTTGCCGGCAAGTGCCAATCCGTACCAGCCCATGCTGTTTACCTTCAGCGGCACCGCCGGTCAGGACGTTGTCCTGACGGTTGCGAATTCGACCTTCGCTCAGGGCTACGCGCTGATCGAGGATCCGAATTACAATCAACTGGCCTCGACCTCCTTCTTTAGCAGCACAAACGACTTGATCGCCGTGCAAAGCCTGCCGGTCACCGGCACCTACACGGTGGATTTGGGTGGTTATCCGGCGCCCGGCACCGTCGCGGTTTCGCTGGTTGAGACCACGCCGCTATACGTTCCGCTCACGCTGGGCGGCGCCGCCTTGCCAGTCACGATCACTCAGGCTGGTCAATCCGCCAATTTGAGCTTTACCGGAATGGCGGGCCAGGTGGTCACTGCCAACATAACCAATTCCACCTTGTCCTGCGTCGATGTGAGCTTGATTAACCCGAATGGCTCATTCGGTTCAGCGACCTACCTGTGCGGTAACGGCAGCCTGATCTACTCGCCGCTGGCCACGACCGGCACGTACACGTTTTCTGTTGATCCCGAGAACGCCACCGGGAGCTTCGATTTTCAGGCCGTGGGGACCCCGCCGATCAACGGCACTATCGCGATCGATGGGTCGCCGGTGAACGTTTCGAGCACGACGCCCGGCCAGCTCTATGGCTTCACCTTCGCCGGGACGGCCGGCCAGCAGATCAGCTTCGCTGCGACCGATTTTCCGTTCTTCAGCGATTGCGCGCCGACCGCCTGGATAACCGCCCCCGACGGTAATACGGTCGATTCGACCGCGCTCTATCAGTCGTCGTGGCCCGATGGTACCGCGACCATGATGGACGGCAGCAATGTCCTCACCCTGACCGGGACCTATGTGCTCTCCTTCGAGGCGAGCTGCGGCGCGCTCAACGCCAATCTGCAGCTCTTCAGTGCTCCTACCCTGAGCGGAACGATCAACGTCAACGGCGCCGCGGTGAACGTGCCCTCCGACGTGCCGGGTCAGCCGAGTCGGCTCACCTTCAGCGCGAGCGCCCGCGCGCCGCTCACCCTGAACCTGACCAACTCGACCTATCAGGATTGCGTCTCTGTCGAGGTCGACAATCCCGACGGGAGTTATCTCGATTCAGTCCACAACTGTAGCGCGACCGCGACCCTCGGCTCGATGACAACGGCCACGGCGGGCACCTATTCAGTCCTGGTGCAGCCTTACGGGGCGGCTGGGAGCCTGAGTCTGAACTTGACGAGCCCATGAAGCGGATGGGCTATCACGCAACGAGTTGTTCTTCGCACCGTGACGAGAGGAAGAAGATGAACAAGAATCGCCAAGCGCCAAGCCATTGGAGCACTATCGGGCTTGCCGCCCTGCTTGCCGTCATGTTCGGCTCGCGGCCGGTCGCGACGGCCCTGGCGGCCCAGCTGGCGCAACCTGCGGGAACCCGGGCGTCCGCCCCCTCGGCGGCGTCCGTTCAGATCCCGTCGGAGGCCCTGCAGCGCCAGATTCAGCAATTGCAGCGGGCGCAACATCTGCTCGAAATGGCGGCGGGTAACGACCACGCGAGCCCCAGCGCCTTCGCCGCCCGCCATATCCAGATGGCCATCAACGAGATCAAACTCGAACTCCAGCATCGCGCCGCCACCGCGAAAGGTGACGCGAGACGTGCGCCGAAGAACGCCGCTAGTGTCAGCCAGAATTAGTCGAGGTCAGTACTAATGTCCGTGCGGGAACACGACTCTATCATGCGCCAGGCAGGCAGGTTGCTCGTATCTGTTGGCCTCCTGATCCGTATTGCGGCCGTGGGTGCCGGTCTTCTGCTGAGCCTTGTCGCGTCGCCGCGGCGCGCTACCGCTCAGGGCTGTAATGTTCAAGGAATGGCCGGCTGTAGTATCGTTGAACAACTCAGGCGCGATCCGGGCGCCTTCGACAATTGCGCGGTTCCGGCCCAAGCCGCCGCCACAGCCTTCCGGGCGGGCTGCGGGCCCTCTGCCTGCTGCGATGTGGGTGGGCTGACCGTGGCCCTGGATATCGAGTGCGTCTGTCCGTTGACGCCCCCCGCGGCCTCGCCCGGCCACGGCCCGACCTGCGGCGACCCGGTCGATATGGCCTCCGGTATCTTTACCTATGACCACACCGATCTAACGGTGGCCGACGTGATGCCGCTGCAGCTCACGCGCAGTTACCGCGAATTCGATCCCGTCTCCCGCGCCTTCGGCGTCGGCATGTCGGACAATTACGATATGTACCTGATCGGTGACGCCAATGGCGGCTGGACCTCCGCCACGCTGGTGCTGCCCAATGCGGCGGAAGTGCCCTATCAGCAGACTTCCGCGGGGATCGGCGTGCAAGGCGTGGCTTTCCAGAACACCTCCACCCCGGGTATGTATTTCGGCTCGACCATCACCTTCGGTACTTATGGCTGGACCCTTGCGCTGCGGGACGGCACGCAGATGCTGTTTGGCCCGCGATCAATGCTGAGCTCGATCACCGATCGCAACGGCAATACCGTGCAGATTCAGCGCACTGCCACCAGCACGCAGATTACTTCCCCCAACGGTCGCTGGATTCTGTTAAATTATGATGGCAATGGCCGAGTCTACAGCGCGCAGGACAACACCGGCCGCACTACCTGGTACATCTACAATGCAGCGGGTTACCTCACCAAATTCTACGACGCCAATGGCGGGTTGACCTCGTACAGCTATGACGGGGCCAACCGGATGGTCAGTTACACCACGCCCAACGGCAACATCCGTGGCAAAAACCAGTACGATTCGAATAGTCGCGTGATCCTGCAAACGCAGCCGGACGGTGGGCAGTACAATTTCAGCTATCTGCTCGACGGCAACAACAACGTCACCGAAGCCGACATGACCGATCCGATCGGATCGTCGTGCAATCTGACCTTCGATTCCAACGGCTATTCGCTGAGCGATACTTGGGCGGTGGGCAGGCCCGAGCAGCAGGCGACCACCTTCAGCCGCGCCCCCAACACCGAACTCCTGAATTCGATGACCGACCAGCTCGGTCGGACGACCGCGTTTACGTACGATGCCAAGGGCAACACGACCAGCGTGACCCGCCTCTCCGGCACGTCGCAAGCGGTTACGACCTCAGCGACTTACGATCCGACTTTCAGCCAGATCAGCAGTGTTACCGATCCATTGAGTAACACCTGGACGGTGGGCCTGGATGGCCACGGGAATGCCACCTCGGTGACCGACCCGCTCGGCAATCTGACCACCGCGACCTACAACACCGAGGGCCAACTCGCCTCAGTCACCAATCCAACCAGCAATACGACTAGCTTGGCTTATGCGGCGGGTCTCCTCGCAGGCATCACCGATCCACTCGGAAACCAGACAACTATAAGCAGCGACGGCGTCGGTCGCCCGATCCAGTTCAAGGACCCGCTCGGTTACCTGTCAAGCTATACTTATGATTCACTCGATAATTTGACGAGTGTGATCGATGCGATCGGTGCAACCACCGCCTTCACTTACGACGCCGATAGCAACCTGCTCACACTCATCGATGCTAACGGCAACCTCACCTCCTATGCGTACGACGGGATGGACCGCGCGACTCGCCGCATCGACCCCCTCGGGCAGAGCGACCGTTACACTTTTGACGGCAACTCCAATCTGACCCAACACGTGGATCGGCGGGGCAAGGTAGCGGTTTACCAGTACGACGGGGTGAACCGCCGCACCTTCGCCGGCTTCGGGCAGAATGGCAGCAGCTACGAGAGCACCATCGCCTATACCTGGGATGCTGGCAACCGCCTCACGCAGGCGCTGGATTCACTCGCCGGCGCGATCAATCGGCAGTTCGACGGACTCGATCGGTTAGCGCAGGAACAGACCCCCCAAGGCGCGGTGAATTACACCTATGACAATGGTAGCCGGCGCGCTACGCTAGCCGTACAGCCCGCGGGAACGGCGCAGAACGCTGTAAACTCGAGCTACAGTTGGGACGTCGCCAATCGGCTGCTCGGCATTACTCAAGGCGTCAACGCGGTGGGCTTCACTTACGACAGTTCGAATCGCCGGACCTGCCTTACTCTGCCGAACGGGGTGATTGCGACCTACGGCTATGACGCGGACTCACGATTGATTTCGATGACCTATGGAACCGGCGGGAATTGCGCGAGTGCGCCGAGCAATCTCGGCACCCTGACCTATGCCTACGACGCGGACGGACGGCGCACGGCGAAGGGTGGCACCTTGGCAACCGGTGGCCTACCGGCTGCCGTCGCTGGCACCAGCTACAACGCCGACAACGAGCAGACCAACTTTGCGGGCCCTGCATTTGCCTACGATGCTAACGGCAATCTCACGACGGATGCCGCGAACAGCTATACTTGGGACGCTCGGAATCACCTTACGGCGATCGGCGGAGGCACTGCCGCCAACTTCGTTTATGACGCCCTTGGGCGGCGGATAAGCAAGACCATAGGCGGCGCAACGACACAGTTCCTTTATGATGGCTCGAATCCTGTGCAGGAACTCGACAGCGGCAACAATGTGCTGGCCAGCATGCTCACCGGACTCGATATCGACGAGTACCTGGCGCGAACGGATGCCTCCGGAACCTCGGCATTCCTGACCGATGCACTCGGCTCGACGGTGGGCTTGGTGGGATCCGCCGGATCCATCACGACCAGCTACACCTACGACCCCTTCGGCAACACGACAGTGAGCGGTTCAAGTTCCAATCCGTATCAGTTCACCGGTCGCGAAAATGACGGCACCGGGCTATATTTCGACAGGGCACGCTACTACAGTTCAACGTATCAAAGGTTCGTCTCGCAAGATCCAATCGGATTTCGTGGCGGCGATTCGAATTTGTTTGCTTATGTTTCTAACGGCACTACAAACTGGATAGATCCTCAAGGATTGCTAAAGCCACCTTCTGACCCTTCTGGACTGCCGCCCGGATGGAGCCCCGACCCGACCCATCAATATCCATTTGGACAACGTTACAAAGATCCGTTTGGTCGGTGGCTCGACTGGCACCCTGGTAATCCCACAAGCTCTCGCGGCGGTTGGAATCAAAGACCTCACTGGCATTGTTCGACGCGACCCGGGCAACATCTTCAGCCCGGTGAAGATATCCCAGAGCTTGATGTCCCACCGCCGGGCGGAGGCAACCCATCGAGCGCTCCGCCAGGAGACCAAATGCCGCCTGAAGTGCCTGGCGCTAATCCTGCACCAGAGGCGGCCCCTCCCCCGACGGTACCCGAAGGCGGCGTATCGGTTCCTGATGACATTCCAATAACCGAATTTCCGTTTACAATAGATCTCTTTTAGGTATGGGCCAGATTCGATCCCTTGGAGAGAATGCGATGGCAAATCAACCGGTGGAGCTCGCATTCATCGATTTTCACGACGCGGTCATCCTAGACGTGACGCTTCACGGCAATTCGTCTGTCGTCATAACTTTCGATAACCTCAATTGTTTTTATGCCGCTGGGTTGGAAGAGTACGACGTTTGGGCCTGTACTGCGAGGATTGTGTGCTACGGGGTAAAATTTTTCGAGGTAAGGGGAAGACTAGATTCCAATGTTAGCGTTTTGGACGGGTCAATACTGAATTCCCAACAATCAGAGGTTGCCACCCTTTCAACTGACGAATCGGAAATAAGTTCGATGAGTCTGACCCTACTATCCGGAACTGACGTCCGACTATTGATGGACTCAGCCAAACTCGACACAGTTAAGCGAGTAAAGCAACTTGAGAGGTGGTCTGGCCCTCTTCGATAGTCGGTCTGACGCAGGCGGTGGATTCGATCGCCGGCACGATCAATCGGCAGTACGACGGGCTTGATCGGTTGCTGCTGGAGCAGACTCCGCAAGGCACGGTGAATTACACCTACGATAACGGCAGCCGGCGTGCCACGCTGGCCGTGCAACCTGCGGGAACGGGCCAGAGCGCGGTAAACTCCAGCTACAGTTGGGATGTCGCTAACCGGTTGCTCAACATTACGCAAGGCGTCAACGCGGTGGATTTCAGCTACGACGCTTCTAATCGACGCACCTGCCTGACCCTCCCCAACGGGGTCATCGCGACCTACGGCTATGACGCGGACTCGCGGCTGACTTCACTGACCTATGGGACCGGCGGGACCTACGCGAGTGCCCCCCAACAACCTGGGCGCGCTGACCTATTCCTACGATGCGGACGGGCGGCGGACCGCGAAGGGTGGCACCTTGGCAACTGGCAGCCTGCCGACAGCCGTCGCCGGCACTAGCTACAACGCTAACAACGAGCAGACCAATTTTGCGGGTCCCGCGTTCAGCTACGATGCCAACGGCAATCTGACCGAAGCCAACGGCAACACCTATGTCTGGGATGCCCGGAATCATCTGACCGCGATCAGCGGAGCTGCCACGGCAAGTTTTGTCTATGACGCCTTCGGGCGCCGGGCCAACAAGACTGTCAGCGGCACGATGACGCAGTTCCTGTATGACGGTGCGAATCCAGTGCAGGAACTCGACAACGCCAACAACGTGCTGGCGATTGTCCGCACTGCGCGGCGACCGCCGGCAGATGCAAGACCTTGCACTGTTGTTCGATGGTGGCCACTTCGAGCGCGCTGGTCTGGGCGTTCATGACGCCACCGCCTGGTCGCGCAGGCCGTCGTAAGCCGTCAGCACCGGCAGGGGGCGTTCGAAGCGTGACAGCTCGCCCACCTCGATGAGCGCGCCGCGGGACGTGCGCCAACTCCACCGCATCCACCAGATGGCGGATGGCCGCCGCATCGGCGCAGCCCAGCGTGACCGCTTTCTCCACGGCCGCGCGCGCGCCATGTGGCGCGCGAGGCAGCGGCCTTCGTCGCGGATTTCGACGTCGTTCGGATAGAGCCGCACTTCGACGGTCTTGCCCGGTGCGGCCGGCACCGAATAAAGATTCGACGGCACCCGCACGCATCCCAACCCGTCGACGCGCGGGAAAGCGATCTCTGCCAGTTCGAAGCCCTCCTCGGCCAGCGGCAAGAGTTGCCCGCGCTCCGCGATCATCAACTCGCCCACCGACTCGTTGCGGCCAGCGATCTGCCGGCGTTCATCGGCGTGACAGGCGGTCAGCAACCGGGCGTTGAGGTCGGCGAGAGCGCGCGCCTGCGGAAGGGGTACCCAGTGCGCCGAAAGTAGCCGGCCTCACCCTTGATGCCGCCTTTCTCATGGGCTTCGTACGGTGAACAAAATTCGCTCTGGAAGCGCCCGTGCGAGCGAAAGGCGATAAACCGCGCGGTCTCCTCGCGCTGATAGCCGCGCAGAAGCTTCTTCACCGCGGCTTTGAGGTTGTCGTAGCGGAGGAGCTGGAAGACGCCGCCAAAATACGCGAACGCGTGCTCGTGGGCGGCGAGGAAGGCCTGCTGCGTCGCGCGCGGATACGCCCGATGGAACGCGGCCCCGCTCACCATGCTGCGCATCGCGAACACCTGCCGCAGGACCGGCTGGCCGTTCAACTCCGCCCACGCCTCGTACCAATCGACCTGGCCCTCCTGGCCCGGCGCGTAACTCTGCGGCACGCACGTCACGAGCGTGGCCCAACCCAGCTCCCGTTTGCGCTCGCGCACGTACCTGCGAATCGTCGATTCCGCCACCCGCTGCTCCGGCCTTTCCGCGATAATCCGCTGCCAGATGCGATGCGCCGTATGCCGTTGCTTGCGCGGCGCCTGCCGGTCGCCCGCGAGAATCGCCTCGATGAACGCCATCAGCGGCCCCACCGCCGGCCGCGCCCGCGGTGTCCGCCTGCGCGCCGGCGGCTCCGCACTCGCCAGCGCCTGCCGCACCATCCGCCGATGCACTCCCAGCTGGCGCGCCACGCCTTTCACCGTCCCGACCCCGAACTCGTACTCCCTCCGGATCTGCTCGAACAGCTCCACCTTCGCTTGTCTGTCTTCTGACCATCCATATTTCTCGGACGCGGCATCATCACCCGGCTCAGAAGTCGTGCTTCAGGATCTCGGTGGCGCGCCGGCATATTTCACGTCCATAGTCGACCCATAGTCCCTGTCCCCAATACCGATAGCAGCTCGTCTGCGACGCCAGCAGATGAAATAGAGCGTTGCGATAGCGATGCTCGCTGCTTGGCAGGCCGGGCTTGAGCACTTTTTCGTAAAACAGGGAGCTCAGGCGTTCCATCGGGCCGAGCAGCGCGTCGTAGCCTCTCACCCAGGAGATGTTGTTGGTCCAACTCCCGCCCTCGACGTGAAATCGGGAATCCGCTTTGCCAAGATCGTCCATGACGCTGGCCAGCTTTTCAGGGCCCTCGCCCGGCCTGAAGCGGTCCCAGATTCGTTGCTGAAACAGCGGCTGCAGGACCGGCAGATGCTCTTCCGTGACCCCGATCGCGAACAGATGTTCGAGGTAGTCGGAGACGTTCATCAGCGGAGTTTCCGAGCCCACGCATTCCCTGACCACGTCACAGTACTTGGGCGGAAACTCGTTCATCATCACGCCGCCGTTTTCGCCATCGGCGATCTGGCTGACCAGCAGCGGCACCCATTGACCGGCGAGCTCCCAGCGGGAAAGCCCTTTGGCCTCGTAATACGGCTGCATCTGGCCCACCAATTTCGTATCGGAGCCTTGGGTCTTAATGACCGCCAGGATGGCTGCTTCTTTGCCCTCCGAGTTTCTGCAAGTCAGCCGATGCGGCAGATGCTTGCGCTCGGGACCTCGTCCATCCGGCAGCTCGACGGTGTGCTCTTGGACCAGCACCCATTGGTAGCCGCATTCCCGAAGTGTCTTCACGAACTCATACGCCACATCGGGATGGTTTGGCAGGGCCATCTCGGCAGGTGAGAATCCCCGAACTCTTCCGAGTGCCTCCAGCCCGAAGATCGCGGCAAAGTGATGCTGCCAGGCCTTCACGTGCAGCCGGTAGTCCTGCATGGCCGTTGAAGGCGCAACCGGATGTCCCCAGGCGGAACCCAGCCATTCGACTGCGCGGCGGTACCGCGGCTCGCAGGTGATCCGGCGCAGGTTGTCGAACACATCGTTGAGCCCCATCTGGCGCAGTCCGTGAAGCAAGGTGCCCGAATAATCGAGCATCACACGTGGTTCCCGCCCTTCGTCGAGCAGCTGCGGAATGAACTCGCCGATGCGCTTGTAACACCAATGAAAAACCGGCGCGTTGTGACTATCGCCGATGTTCGGGTTGTCCATCATGTATTTCAGGTTGCTGATGATGGCCGCGGTGCGCAGGTCAGCGCCGCCTGCCGGAATCAGCGGCTGGTGCATGTGTAGCGCGACGGCTGCCGCGCTTTTGATCCGGCCAAAATCGACGCGGCTCTCGCCGAGGAACACCCTCTGGTCTTTGCCCCGTCGGACCGCCTCCTCGACAGTCGGCTCAGACCCGCAGATATTAGGTAGCCCGTCCACATATTCTGGCAGGACATTCATAACGCTGCTCTCCTAGGTGCGATTCCTCGTATCGAGACGGCCCCTATCTGTGCCTAATGTGTTCGTAGGGTCCAGATAGTGCTGGCCGGGATAGTTCCAGGAATAGTCGTAGCGCATACCGTTCACCATCAGCCTGCGAAATTCCTCCGGATACAAGTGCCATAATCCCAGTGCGCGCCGGAGCGCCGACTCGACGCCGGGATAATCAGCGTTGTCGAAGACGTATCCGTTGCGCTCGTGGTATGGGCGCTCGCCATAGTCTCGGTCGAAAACAGTATCCGCAAGCCCACCGACCGCGCGCACGAGCGGGATCGTCCCATATTTGAGCGCGATCATCTGCACCAGCCCGCAAGGTTCGTAATTGCTCGGCGCGACCAGCAGGTCGGCGCCGGCATAGACCAGGTGAGCGAGCTCCGCGTCGAAGCGCAACTCCAGATGGCAGTCCGGATTATCGTTCAAGTAGTGCTTAAGGTGCCAGAAATAGCCGTTAATCGATGATTCGGGGCTGGGCCCCAACAACACGAACTGGGCCCCCGTTCCACAATGAGTAAAACAGCGCATGGCGAACCAGGTGCACGCCCTTTTGGCTGTCCAGCCGGCCAACATAAGCGACGATCGGCTTGAACCCATCGCGCAGCCAGAACCGCTCGCGCAGCGCTCGCTTGTTGTCGTACTTGAGATCCAGCGAATCGATCGCATAGCGGCGCGCGATAAAGGGATCGATCTCTGGGTTCCACGTCTCGTAATCGACGCCGTTGAGGACTCCGCCGAACTTGCCTCGATGGATCCAGAGCGTCTGTCCTAGCCCGAAATTCTAGTTGGTGTTGAGCGCCTCCCACGCGTGGTGCGGTGACACGGTGGTGACGAAGTTCGAATAAACGATCCCGGCCTTGGTAAGGTTCAGCAGGCTGTGGTTGAAGTTGTCGCGCAGACGGTCGTAGTGAAAATAGTACTCGGGCCGGCCCAGGCCCGTGGCCCGGAGCAGTTCCGCACCATATAAGCCCTGATGGCGAAAATTGTGGATGGTGAAGCAGACCCGCTGATTGTGCATACCGTGGTGCTTGTAGATCTCAAACAGCAGGACCGGCACGAGCCCGGTCTGCCAGTCGTGGCAGTGAATTACATCGGGCCGCTTGTTGGCCTTTAGCATGAACTCCAACGCTGCCTTGCTGAAAAACGCGAAGCGCATGACGTCGTCCGCATAGCCATAGGTCGCCGGCCGCCTAAAAAAATCGTCGCGGGAGTGCGGCTCTATGAAGAAGCACCTGCGGCCCTGGACGAAACCGAAGTAAACGGAACAGTTGATCGCGCCGCCGTACCAAGGCACCGAGAGGTCGCGATAATTGAGCGTCAGCCCCGAGATGCAATCGTACCGCATCTGATCGTATTTCGGTAAGATGATCTCAACCGCGTTGCCTCGAACCTCAAGTTCGCGACTGAGCCCGGACACAACGTCGCCAAGACCTCCGGCCTGGACGACAGGCGCGCATTCCGGCGCCACCATAACAACGTACACAACGGCTCCCTGATCCCGAAAAAGCCAAGCGACCTCAGCCGCCGTGGTCGCCCCTCAATTTCGATGGCCAGAGCGTGGCGGCAACCGTCAGAAACTGCTCGAACGTCATTCGAAGGTTCACGAAACCTCGCAGGCAGAATATCCAGGCGTAGTAATCCAGAATCTCATTGGGCATCACGAGTGACGCGCGCCGCCCAGCGAACAATCACGAGCCGGCTCAGGAGATGTCGTCTTTCGAGGTGTGGCGCAGGACGCGGCGCGTTTCTCCGAGCCCCGCCCTGTGATCGTTCCATCATTGTGGTTCGTTGCCGGCACTCAGCCTCCATCGGCGCTACAGCAAGAAGGAGCCCGGCCAGGCTTCTAACCCGGCTGCTATTTGCTTTGCAGTCCGCGGGGCGTGAGGCGAACACCAGCTGCCTCACGCCCCGCTTTCGCCGCCGCGCGACCCGTGCCTCACGGCATCCAGCCGGGTCCGCCGCTTTCTTGCTCCACTTCGCAGCGGGGTTGGGCCGTCCCCATAACGGGAAACGCTGGTTCCGCAAGCCATGATCACCTCCAGGCGCGGCGGACTTTCTGTCGCGTGAGGAGCAAGCTTTGCTGGCTCATGCAGGCGACCGAATCTGCGTCGTCTCCACGTCCTGCGCGACTCATGGCCACGGCAATTCCTTCTCCTTGTCGACGACAATCCGCTGAGCACGTCCCAACTGCGAGAGATCGACCTTCTCGAGCTTGATTCCCAAATCCTCGGAGATCACGCGGCCACTGGTCAGACCCGCGATGTCTTCGAGCATCTCCTGTGCCGGTCGCCAAAGCCCGGCGCCTTGACCGCGACGCACTTAAGCGCCCCGCGAAGCTTGTTGACCACCAGCGTGGCCAGGGCTTCGCCGTCAACATCTTCAGCAATAATCGTCAGGGCTTGTCCAGCGCGAACGATCTCCTCCAGCAAGCGGCACCAGATCTTTCATGCCGCCGATCTTTTTGTCGGGGCAACTGAGCCGTCAGAATGAATGCGGAGAAAATTGCGAAAGAGAAGCCGCGCCAACGAACAACGCCAATTGGCGCGAGAAGCAAATCCGTAAACGCGCCCACGAATTGTACTTGGCTCGTAAGGACGGTTCCGGAAGCGACCTGCAAGACTGGCTGCACGCGGAAGCCGGGATAGTGTGGAAGTTGGATCACTAGACGCGTTCTCAGTTTGCCCTTTTGTCCGGTCTGGTACCGGCCGAAGGGTAGCGCCGGACTCAGGCGTCTCGGAGCGCGCGCATCAAGGAGACGCACGTGATGAAAGTTTAGAGAGTTGATGACAACCGAAGTGAAGAGTTGCTGGACACGGCCGCGCAGATCATGTGGGACCACGACATCGGATGCGTCCAAATCGTGGACCACGAAAATCGCGCATGCTCACTGATCGCAACACGTGCATGAGCGCATACATCCAAGGTGCGCCCCTGACATGAGCTGTTCTACTGATGTCAGGTAGTCATCGGGGCCGCATGGGAAACGTCCGATGCTCACGCAGCCGCACTTCAACTTATTTGAGAGACACGATACCCGCCCGCTCGTTGGCCTTAGCGTGTCCCGCGCGGCGGGCGCTACTCTCAAGCAGTAGCACCCGCCTTATTGCAGACGACACGCCCCGTTCTCGCTCAGGCTGCCGCGGCTACCTCTCGCGACGGTCGCGGTTGGCATACGGTCGCAAGCGTCTGGGCTACTGCGTCCTTTGTGACCTCCGCTCGTTTGCCGGTCGATGCTTGACGCTGAGCCTCACGCGCTACATCGTTCAGCGAGAGGATTCCGACGAGGTGTTCGTTCTCGTCCAGCACGGGCAGCCGCCTTACCTGATTGTCGCGCATCAAGGTTTCGGCCTGGCTGACGCCGTCGTTGGCATGACAGGCGATGACCTTTTGCGCCATAGCCTCCGTCACGGGGATGGCCCAGAGCTGCTTGCCCTGGGTATACGCAGCCATCGCTATATCGCGGTCCGTAACGACGCCAATCACGCTGCTGTCGCCGTTCACGCTGATGATGGGGATGCAGCCGCAGTCAGATTCCCACATCAGTTCCGCCGCGCGATTGAGGGTGTCTAAGTCACCGCACACTTTCACATCGCGCGTCATCAGCTGTTCTACTTTCATTTCAGATTCTCCTGGATCGTTTCGCGTTCGGTCGCGGCCGTCCCTGCGGCTTGCCCGTCAGGCTACGGCCTTCTTCTCCGAATTGCCTTTGGGCGCCTCGATTTGGATCTTCACTTCCTTTGGTATGGCCTCTTTAGGCATCGGCGCGGTGAGTTCGAGAACACCATCGTGGTAGGTGGCCTTGAGATCTTCCGGCTTGATCCCTTCAGGTAGCCCAACCGAACGCTCGAAGGCGCCGTAGCGGATCTCGCGTCTGAGATAGTCGGCCTTCTTGGTCTCCTTCTTTTCCTCCCGTGAGCCCTTGATCGCCAGCACGTCGCCCACGACCTTGATGTCAACGTCCTTCGGATCGATGCCCGGAAGGTCGGCATGAACGATGAACTTCCCCTCTTCCACGCGCGTTTCGATCGCGGGCCGCCCTGGCACTGTCTGCCAGTCGGCGAACAACTCCCGACCTAGAAAACGGCTGAACCAGTCTCGGTCGAAACCGAATCGTTCGATCAAGTCGTCGAACTCGCTGCGAAACCGTTCCAGCTCCCTCGATGGTCTCCATCTTTCAAGCAATCCCATTGTTCTTGCCTCCTGTTTTGCCGCCTACGTCTGTGGACCCGTCCCGGCGGGTTGTTTTGTTAGAATGGTTTTCACCCTGGTCGTCCCGAAAGCTGACGGAAATCCCGATAGAACAGGCCGAAAACGATTTCGTCGGCATCGCTCTGCAGCGCCTCGATGCTCTCCGCCGGCGCGACCGGGTTCGCGAGTATCAAACCGCTTTGGCTTTTGTTCGGCGGACTCCGCGCAGCGCGGCCCGACTGAAGAACCGATAGCAATTCCGTCATCGACGACAATTACCGTCTTGCCGGTAAGCTACGCACGGAGATTTATCGTTGGGGACCGCCTAGCGGTTGAGCCTGCGAATCAAGCCTCGCGACTCTTAGTGGTTTGCATAGTCCTTTCCATGTTCACCACTCACTCGCGACGAATATCTTTCCCTTTCACCTTGTCTTGCTCCGAATCTCAGGCGATGTTCTGTTCGCTTGCGGTAAGCCACAATTCTTTAAGATCACTGGGCAATTGACTAAACACGTGGCGAGCTTCGCCTTCGCGTCCAGCTGAGCTGCCCAGCGCCTCCTGCAAGACGCCGATACTGGCGAGTCACGCGCAAACACCTCAGCTGTTGTGCCTCCAGTCGGGCCCGCGCCAACAACCATGGAAGGCAAGCCACGAAGGTTCCGATCATGAGCAACGTTGTCATAACGCTTCGACCTCCCGAGATACGATCACGTGGCTACCTGTTTTTGCTGACCACCGAGACCGGCCAATGCTTTGGCAACACGATATGGCTCGCCCAGATCGCTCCACCCAACATTGCTCACCGACAGGACGCTCAAACTGGGCGCGGCTGACTCCAGCACTCGCCTCGAGAAGTCTGACGGCCGAAGTTCCTCGTATAACCTGCCGAGGATCTCTTCCTCGAAGAGAGTTCCAAGACTTGGCCTGATCTTCGAAAACGAGACGTATAATTCCGGCATGGCGAGGCTGAACAAGCCAAGAAGCGTCGGCAGTTGGCACACCATCATGAAACCATTCCAGAGACAACCCGTCGCCATGAGTTCGCGCGCGATTTCGCGAGAAGGCTTTTCCCAGAAGCGACGCACCGAAAGCGTCTTCGAGTGCCCCGTGCCCGTCGCCGACGCCGGTTCGATCCATCCATACGCGGTCTCAGGCTCGTCGGGCGCGATCCCCACGAGCACCGTAAGCTGTGGGTGCTCCTCAACCTCAGCAAAGGCCACATCGACGTACTTCATAAACGCCGCTTCATCGCCGACGTGGTGGTCCGAAGGCATCAGAAGTACGGAGGCGCGCGGAACCGATTCAGCCAGCCGAAGAAGTGAGTACAGGATTGCGGGCGCCGTGCCTCGGTTTCGAGGCTGGACTATGCCGAGCACCGCCCAAAATTGTTTCGGGACGTGCACACCGTCGCCTCGCCAGCAACACAAAGCCAATAAATTCGGGCACTTACATTACTTAGCACTTGCGTCAGCTATGGCTGATTTGGGGGTGTTTGCCGCCAAATTAGCCGCAAATCAGCCGCAAATTTTCGCGAGACTTCGAGTTCGCTCGGCAGTCCGCCAAGCAGCACAAACTCCCGCAAATTGGGGCCGTCCAGATGTTGGTTCTGCGCATTTTTTTGGGTGGCTCGCTGGAGAATAGCCCAATTGCGCCATATCGCAAAAGCAGTCGAAAAGAGGAGGACTAAAAGTGGCAGCAAATCCGTATGTTGAAGCACGTCGGGAATGGGATGAGCGTTATGCCGATCTGGTGCTCGGCAAACGCAACTGGCAGATCGCGGCGGCGGGGTCGCTCGCGGTCGCGCTGATCCTCGCCGCCGGCATCGTCTGGCAGAGCACGCGCAGCCGCTATATTCCGTACGTCGTCGAAGTCGACAAGCTCGGCTACGCCCTGACCGTTCCCCAGCCGCTCACGCCGTCGGTCGTGCCCGACGTGACGGCGCGGATGGAGCGGTATGAAATCGCCGCGTTCGTCCGCAACGCGCGAACCGTAAGCAGCGATCCGCAGCTTGAGCAGCAAATGCTCAATGCGCTGCTCGCCCACGCGCGCAGGGCAGCCGATCATTTCCTCGACGATTACTTTCATTCCGACAACTTCAGCCACAACCCCTTCAAGCTCGCCGAGGAGCAGACCGTGGCGGTGCAGCTCGATTCGATCCTGCAAACCTCACCCGGCGGCTACCAGGTGCGCTGGACCGAGACGCTGCGCGATTTGAATGGCGTAATTACCGGTCCGTCGACGCATTGGGAAGCGCAGCTGCGGACCCAGATCGAACCGCCGAATTCCACGGACAAGATTA
>JBKQPD010000152.1:0-14750 GCA_052145175.1 Binataceae bacterium (SeqCode)
ATGCGGGTCCTCCTCAGAACCCCACACACAGAGTAGGTGCAGTATCGAGGATTGATGGAACTACCAACCTGGCGGCCACCGGCAAAAATAGTTGTCGTCGATCGGCAAAAATAGTTGACGCTGAACATTGCGGCAATTGCGAACTAAATAATTCCGCGCCCGGCGCGATTCGGTGATGGGCACCTGTCAGCTTCGAGACGGCAACGTGGATATACTTGGCCGATGCGAAGCGGGTTAGGCAGGGGGCTTTTGGCAGTGGCTGTCATCGCTCTCGCCATCGCTGGTTCCTACACGTGGTACAAACTGCGGCTGCCGGGCATTCCCGCGGGATTTGTGTCTGGAAATGGCCGCATCGAAGCCACCGAAATCGATATCGCAACCAAGTTCGCCGGACGCATCGACCAGGTGCTTGTGCATGAGGGCGACACCGTGAACCCAGGGCAGGTAGTGGCGCGCATCGACACAAGCGAGCTTCTTGCACAACTCCACGAGGCCGAAGCCCAGGAACAGCAGGCGGACGACTCGCGGAAATCGGATGAGAGACTCGCCGAGCTGGCGGCGACGGAGTTCGGATTTGCGGCCAGAGATTACAAACGCTTTTCGAAACTCAGCGAAGCTAACGTAATCAGTGCCGAGCAACTCGATAGTTACACCACCAAAATGGAAGCTGAACGCTCGGCTTTTGCCGCCACACGCTCCAAGGTTGCGGCCGATGTTGGCGCAATCGCCGCGGCGCAAGCTGTGATTGAACGAGTGCAAACGCAGATCAATGACGGCGAATTAAAGGCGCCGGTACGAGGCAGAGTGCTTTATCGGCTGGCCGAACCCGGTGAGGTTCTGCCCTCCGGCGGCGGGGTGCTTACGATCATCGACCTTACGGATGTGTACATGACCATTTTTCTTCCTGAACTCGAAGCAGGAAAAGTGGCGATCGGGGCCGACGCTCGTATCGTTCTGGACGCGGCGCCGCAATGGCCTGCCGCCGCGCGCGTTTCTTACGTAGCCGCGAAAGCTCAATTCACTCCCAAATCGGTAGAAACCACGATCGAGCGCCAGAAGCTGGCCTTTCGCGTCAAAGCTCAAATCGATCCGGAACTGCTCAGGCGTTTCGAGCCCTGGGTTAAAGTCGGCCTGCCCGGTGTCGCGTACATAAAGATCGATTCCAATGCTGAATGGCCAGCGCAACTCCAGGCGCGTGAACCGACCGATTTACTGAAAATCACTCCTCATCAATGAATTCTGAAAAAAATCCGGTCGCACGACTTCACGACGTTACTCATCGTTACGGAAAGACGACCGCCGTGGAGGCTCTCTCTTTGGGAGTCCCGGCCGGCCGGCTGGTTGGTTTCATAGGTCCCGATGGAGCCGGTAAATCGACTGTCCTGGCTCTGATCGCCGGTGTGCGCAAGATCCAATCCGGCCGCGTTGAAGTTTTTGGCAATGATACGGCGCATGCGCGGCTTCGCGCGGCGTTATGCGCGCGAATCGCGTATATGCCGCAAGGGCTCGGACGGAATCTATACTCCACGCTCTCGGTCCACGAAAATATCGATTTCTTTGGAAGATTATTCGGGCAGCCGCCTGACGAGCGCGCCTCGCGAATCGGCGAATTGCTGGCGAGCACCGAATTGACTGCGTTCCGCGACCGGCCCGCCGGCAAGCTATCCGGGGGGATGAAGCAGAAACTCGGGCTCTGCTGCTCGTTGATGCACGACCCCGACCTGCTCATCCTCGACGAACCCACGACAGGCGTCGATCCGCTCTCCCGCCGCCAGTTTTGGGAGCTGCTTGAGAGGATGCGGAATCGGCGTCCCGGGATGAGTGTGGTAGTAGCAACTGCGTACATGGAAGAAGCGGAACGCTTCGAATGGCTGGTCGCCATGGACGCGGGGAAGTTGGTCGCGACGGGAACCCCCGGCGAGTTGCGTTCGCGTGTGAAGGCGGCGACCCTGGAAAGCGCATTTGTCGAGCTGTTGCCTCTCGAGCGGCGAGCGGGCCGGCGCGCTTTGGAAATCCCGCCACGCAGTGCCAGCAGCCGTGAGGTTGCGATTGAGGCCAAGGGACTTATCCGGCGCTTCGGCGATTTCACCGCGGTTGATCACGTCAGCTTCCACATCGAACGTGGTGAAATTTTCGGTTTCCTGGGCTCGAATGGCTGCGGCAAAACCACCACGATGAAGATGCTCACCGGTCTGTTGCCGATAACGGAAGGAGAAGCACGCCTGTTTGGGCGCCCGCCCGAAGCGGGGGATCTGCGAACCCGCGGTCGAGTGGGATACATGTCGCAGGCTTTCTCGCTCTACAGTGAATTAACCGTCCGACAGAATTTGCAGTTGCACGCGCGTCTGTTTCATTTGCCGCCCGAGACCATCGGCAGCCGTATAGCTGATCTCGCCGTACAATTTGGATTGTCGCGCTATTTTGACGAGTTGCCCGCAGGCCTGCCGCTCGGGATTCGTCAACGACTGTCGCTCGCGGTAGCGGTTATTCATCGACCCGAGATGCTGATTCTCGATGAACCGACCTCGGGCGTCGATCCGATGGCGCGCGACGAGTTCTGGCAGCTCCTGGTCGATCTCTCACGTACGGACGGGGTCACCATCTTTCTGTCGACCCATTTCATGAACGAGGCTGAACGTTGCGACCGCATTTCATTAATGCATGCCGGCAAGGTGCTTGCCGATGGTACCCCGGAGGAGCTGATACGGTCTCGCCATGCGCAAAACCTGGAGCAGGCTTTTGTCTCTTTTCTTGAGGACGCCACGACCGCGGGCGGCGGCGCAACGGGCCTCGGGGAAAGAAAGGACGCGGTCCGCGCAGAGCAACCTCCACCGCGTGCACACGTTCGTAGCCGGCGGTTCAGCGTTGCCCGGGCCTGGGCTTATGCGCGGCGCGAGACCACGGAGCTGCTGCGCGATCCGGTCCGGCTGCTATTCGCGTTATTGGCGCCCGCGTTACTGCTGATGGTCGTCGGCTACGGGATCTCTCTGGACGTCGAGCACGTCAGCTACGCGGCACTCGACCAGGACAATTCGCCTGAAAGCAGGACCTATCTGGAGAACTTCAGGGGCTCGCGTTATTTCGATGAACATCGCGTGATCCACGATCAGGCGGAGGAAGAGCGTCGTCTGCGCCAAGGCGAGATGAAGGCGGCTATCGAAATACCACCGAGGTTCGGACGCGACCTCAAATCCGGCCGTCGGCCTGAAGTTGGCGTGTGGGTTGACGGCTCGATGCCTTTTTACGCCGATACAGCGCGCGGATACGTCGAAGGGGTTAATCAACTTTACATCGACGATTTTGTGGCTCACGCACTTCATGAGCGGCCGCAACCAGCTCCCGTCAATATCGAGACTCGTTTTCGCTACAACCAGGACTTCAAAAGCGCGTTCGCCATGATTCCAGGCGACATCATGCTCTTTCTCATCTGGATTCCCGCGATGCTCACGGCGCTTGGCGTCGTAAGAGAAAAGGAACTGGGTTCGATAACGAACTTCTACGCGACGCCGACGACGCGGTTGGAATTTCTGTGGGGTAAGCAAGCGCCTTACGTGGTGCTCGCGATGGTCGAGTTTGCTTCCTTGACGGCTCTTGCGATTTGGCTCTTTGCGGTGCCGCTAAAGGGCAGTGTACTCGCTCTTCTGGTTGGCGCGGCACTGTATGTGACCGCGAGTACCAGCTTCGGACTGCTGATCTCGGTTTTCGTTCAGACCCAGATTGCGGCTATTTTTGCCGCGGCGATCATCACTAATCTGCCTGCCACACAATACTCCGGTTGGCTTACCCCGGTTTCTTCTTTGGGCCAATCCGCCCGCATCTTCGGGCTCGCTTTCCCAGCAGCCTATTTTCAGCAGATCAGTATAGGCGTTTTTACCAGGGGGCGGGATTTCAACAGCCTGCTGGTCAATTTCGCGGCGCTGGCAGGTTTCATTGCCGTCTATCTTGTCGCGAGCATCGCGCTGCTAAACAAGCAGGAGCCCTGAGATGCGCCGCATGCTCGAAAACATCTTTTGGCTCGGCATCAAAGAGCTTTCTAGCCTCAAGCGCGATGCGGTGCTGGTTTTTCTTATCATATTTTCCTTGACCTACTCGGTCTACGGTCCGGCCAAAAGCGTTTCAATGGACGTGGACCATGCTTCGATCGCCGTGGTCGATGAGGATCACTCGCTGGTTTCGGAGAGAATCCGCGAAGCGTTTCTGGCGCCCTACTTCGTCAGGGCCGCGGAAATATCGGTCGAGGCAATCGACGACGCGATGGATAGAGGCCAATACACCTTTGTGATTGATATTCCCCCGAACTTCGAGCGCGATGCGAAGTTTGGACGCCGTCCGACGATTCAAGTGAACGTCGACGCAACCGCCATGGCGCAAGCGGGTCGCGGTGCCGCTTACATACAAGACATTCTGGCTGAGGAAATTGCTGATGCTCTTTATCACGGTCAAAAGGAGCCGGCGCCGCCGCTCAACCTTGTCGTCCGGGCGAAATTCAATCCGAATCTCACCTTCTCGTGGTTCATTGGCCTAATGCAGATCGTCAACAACATCACTTTGCTCGCAATGTTCCTGTGCGGCGCCGCGGTCATCCGGGAGCGCGAGCATGGTACGCTCGAACATCTGCTGGCAATGCCGTTGCGGCCCTCGGAGATAATGCTGGCCAAGGCCTGGGCGAACGGACTCGTTATCGTGACCGCCGCGATGTTGTCATTAATATTTGTCGTCAAGGGTTTACTTAGTGTGCCGATTGCGGGTTCCTTGGCGCTTTTCGCGGGCGGCGTGGTGGTATACCTCTTTTCGGTAACTTCACTGGGAATCCTGATCGCCACGTTGGTTGGATCCATGCCGCAGTTCGGACTTTTGGCGCTTCCGGTCTTTATCATAATCAGCCTTCTGTCCGGCGGTACGACGCCTATGGAGAGCATGCCCGAGATATTACAACGAGCAATGCAGTTCTCACCGACGACCCATTTTGTCAGCTTCGCTCAGGCCGTGCTTTATCGTGGCGCCGGTTTCGATGTGGTCTGGCAGGACTGCAGTGTAATTGCAGTTCTCGGACTCGTCTTTTTCGGGGTGGCCTTGGTCCGCTTCCGCCGGATGGTCGCCCAGATGCAAACATGATCGATAACGGACGTTGGCGGGTGGGTGGATTGTTCGATGCGATGGCGATCGTCGGAGGGACTCGCGTCCTTGGCGCCTTACGTCGATTGAATCGATCGCCGGCGGCACGGACGAGATTCAGCGCATCATCATCGCCGAGCGCGTGCTTGACTTGCCGGAGGAGCCACGGTTCGACACCGGCCCGTTCCGCAACGTGCGCAGAAGCTAGCCCGTCAACGCGCGGTCTTCAGATACTCCAGGATGGCAGCTTGATCCTCGGGCGGCAGGTTCTCCATCGTGCGCATATGCATCATGATCTGGTCCCACTGATAAGGAGCAAACTCGGCGGGATTCCGGGCGTTGTGACAGTGATTACAATAAATTGGCCACAACGCTTGCCCCTCGTGGAATAGCTCCAGATGCCGCTTTTTCTGCTCGTCAGTAGGAGCTCCCGCAGCCGCCCGCGCGCCGACGGATCCGGCCAGCAGCAAGACCAAAATCAGTCCGACTTTAACAATCAGTGATTTCATCGGTCGCCCGCCCCCTCTCCTTCAGAACCCAACGGCGAATTGGGTCATCACCGCGAGGTCATTCGTCGTTGAGCCGATGCTGCTGGCGACCGGGGTGCTCGCCCCGCCCACGAAATTGTAGAGCGTCCCTCCTGCCCGCGGGAGCTCGAAGTCGACCTCGTTCTGCCAGACAATCGACGGCGCCATCCAGTAGTCAAGCGCCAGCGCAACTTCGCGCGCATGCGGGCTGAAGACTGACGGCGATCCGTTGAAGCTGAAAACCGGCACAGTTGAAATGTCGTTGGCGAGGATGGCCCGCTGATTCACGCCGGAGTACCGTACCTGGAATTCAGTCTTGTCGAATCTAGGCTCCAGCCAGGCGCCTAGGTTAGGATGCGGAATTCCATAGAGAAAGTAACCAAGCTGTGTATACCAGCCCTGCCGGTTGTCATGTCCGCAGCAGCCGGGATAGGCAGCCGCGCCGGAGAGACTGGGCATTTGACGGTAGCTCTCTGCCCACTCGCCCCGGGTCCGGAACGGTCCGACGCGATAAGCGTAGCCCAAGCCCCAGGAATTAAACCAGTTCCCGTCCAGCCACTTGCCATTGTAGGTCGATGCCTCCAGCTCCAGCCGTCCAAGATCCTCATCGATCGGCAGCGGAAAGACCCTGAAGCGCCCGCCGAAGCCCTTACCGTTGGTCGCGATGTTAGTGCCGGTAAGTGGATTGACCGCCTCACCGATTACAGGGGCGGGGATGGAGGCAACACCCGGCGCGGATTCGAAAGTCGGTCCTGAGTCTGCCCATACCGTATAGTCAACGTCTTGCCCGAGCCGACCCCATTGAATTCCGCCGCGGGCTTGGAGTCCCATCGACGAGGGGGGAATGATCGCTTCCGCGCCGTAAAGCAGCGGCGCGGTTACGAAGGGATTAATCCAGTTGGCGCTCTGATCTTCGTACCAGTCCCCGAACGGTAAATCGAACAGCCCGGCCAGCAGCTCAATCGGGTATTCGGAGCCAAGCGGGAAGATTTGCAGGTTGGCAAGGCTCGGACCCATGTCCGAAATTCCACCAGGCTGCAAGGTGGCGCCAAAGCTACTGTAGAACTGGAGCCAGTCATTAAGCCGAATTATCGGGTTGACTTCGAAGTCCAGCGCGGGTTGATTCATACCGCCCTGGCGGTCGTAGTAGTAGCCGGTGGAAACTCCTCCGACCATCGTGAAGTAATGTTGGCCGAGAAAAGCGTTTATGCGATCGCCAAAACCGAACGGCCCGAGCTGGGAATTGATAGTTTTCTGGACGCCGGCAACTTGCGTCTGGGCTGCGCTCGTCTGGGTTGCCAATTGCTGATTGCTTGACTGGAGGGCCTTGACCTCCGTTTCGAGTTCCTCAATCCGCTTGTTCTCCGCTGCCTCCTCCTCCGCATGCTTGCGCTCGGTCTCCCTCATCTCCCTGCGCTCGGCCTCAAGTTCGTCAAGCACCCGCTTATAGGTAGACGGCTTGCTCTTGGCCGGATCGCCCGCCGAGCTTGCCGCCGGGTCATCAGAAGGCGCGGTACCCGACTTCACGACGGATGATTCATCCGCAAGTCCGCTTCGTAGCGGGATTATCGTCAGCACGGTCGAGAGCACAAACCCTGAGACCAGCAGATGATTTAGACACTTCATTCGCCTTCCCCCCGGAAATGCCGCAAATCGGTCCTATGGCTTGTAGCCGCAGCCTATGCCTTGACGACGAACCCACAACAGTGGATACGGGCTATTTCGCGACGTCGATTTCGCCTTTCATCCCTTCCTTTACGTGCGTGGTACAGAAGTAGTGGTAGACACCGGGCGTCTTGAAGGTGTAGCTGAAGTCCTCCCCCCCATTGAGGTAACCGGAGTCGAAGGTCTCCGCTCCCGCCGGGACCGATGCCCAGCTTGCGTCAGGCGCCTGCGACGGGTCCGTGGTCGCGGTGTGGACCGTCTCGCCCTTGTTCACCCATTTTATGGTATCGCCGACCTTAATCTTTACGGGGTCTGGAGAAAAACTCGCCGGCGTATCCTGCATCTGAACAATCACGGTGTCCGCCATCGCCGGCATCGCGACGCCCAGCGTCAGCGCACCGGCGGCCACCAAAGCCGCACCCCATAGCTGCATTTTTTTCATATCATTACCCCTTCATCATCCCTTCAATTTTTCTTGAGTCCCTCTGGAGCGACTACAAGTCTGACCTTCGAAAGCAGTTTGAATCGCCCCCGCCGCCTCTCGAGGTACGCGTCGGTGTAAACCGCTTCTGTCTTTTGTGAATACGTGCGGGCGACGTATAGCCACAGTCCCCCGATCACTGCCCAAGCGAGGCCGATCATGAAGAAGGCGCTCACGAGATAAGCACGCAAGACGCCGGGGGCCGAAGATCCGAAACACAGCGGGCAACCATAGGCCGCGGGCGCCCCAGCAAAACCAACCGCGACTGCGGCGCTAAGCGAAGTATACCAACGCATAAAGAATCGGCCAGAGAATCACGACGAACGACCAGTAGACCGAACACGCCACAATGCCGCGGAGATCTGACTCGTAGCGGCCGCGCCAAAGCCGCGCCGTCACCAACGACAGCAGAGCCAGCGCCACGACGAGGTGAAGCGCATGGGCGCCCACGATCAGATAAAACATCCCTCCATACAGACTCGAGGTCATCGTCAGCCCGAAGTGGATGAGCCGTGCCCACTCGCTGCCTTGAACAGCAAGGAATATGGCGCCCAGCGCAGTGGTGAGTGTCATCCACCGCACCCCCCGCCTGGTGTCGTGCCGACGCAGCAGCCGCACCACTCGCCACATCGTAAACCCGCTCAGGACAAGCAGGCCGGTGTTGAGTCCCGTCACCGCGACCGGCAGCCGGGGCTGACCTAGCGGCGGCCAAAACGGCGCCGACGCGCGCGAGACCAGCAGCGCGCTGACCAATCCTGCGAACAGCATCACCTCGGAGCCGATAAAGATCAGCACGCCCAGCGTCGGATCGGGTCGCCCGGTTGATCCAACAGGACCGGAACCGCCGCCGTCGCCAAACGCCGCACCGCGTTTGGGAGTCTGGACTGAGCGAAGCGGAATTGCCGCAGCCAAGTGAGGATCCCCTCTTAATGCTCGACGATGTCGGGCACCAGCACGAAGGCCAGCGCGACCACCAGCACTGCCGGAAACAGGACCAGAAGATAGATCAGCACGTCTTCGGAGCGCAGGCGCATGTAGGAACGGCCAATAATACACGCCTCCGCGATCGCGGCGGCGAAAATGACCGTCAGCGCGAGACCTCGCGGCAGGCCCAGCGCCACGGCCAGGACGCCAACCAGCAACAGCGCGACAAGCAATCCCCAGGTTTTCAGCGGGTCGGTGGCGGCGGAATCGGTTTGTTCCATCGAAATGCTCATCCTCATCCAACGGTGGGGATCAAATATACGAGGGCAAAAAGGAATATCCAAACCATTTCGACGAAATACCAATATAAGCACACGTATTTGAGCTTACGCTCAAGCCAGGCGTCTGTAGTGTGAGGACCAATCAACCACCGAAGGCCGAAGATGACTACCACGCCAGCCAACAAATGAAGCACGTGCAGCCCGGTCATTACGTAGTAAAAACTCCAGAAAAGACTCGTACCCGGCGTGAAACCCTCGCCGAAATCACTCGAGTATTCGAAGGCCTTGATCACCAGAAAAAACAAGCCGAGCAGCGCCGTGGCGCCGAGGTAGCGTCTGACACCCGCGGCATCACGGGCCCGGGCGGCGCCTTGCGCCAGCGCGGCGGTCAGACTGCTGGTGAACAGCACGAGCGTGTTGAAGCCACCCAGACGCCATGCCACGTGCGCGCCGTCGGTTCCCCAGCCACCCCGGGAAATCATCAGAAGCGTGTAGCAAACCATCAACCCGCCGAAGACCATCGTTTCGCCGGCAAGGAAGATCCACATTCCCAGCTTGCCGATCTCGAAGCTGCCTTCGAATACGTCAGGGGAGTGGACGAGTTCAACGTCGGAGTTTGACATGATGGTATTTTAGCCAGCCGTCGTCCTAAAGGTTATGCTGTAAAAGCAGCGCACGCCGCTTCAATTCCGCGCCGCCGCTGCCATTAGTTCTTCGTTCTGCGACGCCCAATCCCGTTCCATCCCGGGCACGCTGTAGTCATAGGGCCCGCGCGTGACGATGGGAATGGTGTGAAAGTTTTCGTGCGGCGGGGGCGAATCGGTCATCCATTCAAGCGTGTTGGCGTGCCATGGATTCGCTTCAGCCTGTTGGCCGCGGAACATACTCACGAGAAAGTTCACGATGAAAGGAAGCTGCCCGATTATCAGGATAAGCAGGCCGATCGTCGCGATTACGTGCAGCGGCTGAAGCGGCTTGTAGTAGGTATAGACCGACGCTTGGTAAATTCGGCGCTGCCCGCCCCCCAGACCGATGAGAAAAAGCGGAATGAATATCAGGTTGAAACCGACCCAGGTGAAAATGAAGTGCAGCTTACCCAGGGTCTCATTCATCATCCGGCCGAACATCTTCGGGAACCAGTAGTAGATCCCGCCGAATCCCCCAATGACCACCGTCGGCACGAGAGTGTTGTGAAAATGCGCGATGACAAAATAGCTGTCGTGCAGATAGATGTCTGACGCGTCCGTCCCCAAAGGAATGCCGGTAACCCCGCCGAGCAGGAAATTCGCCAACGCCCCCAGCGCGAACAGCATCGGCGTGGCGAACGTGATCTGAGCGCGCCACAGCGTCGCGATCAGCGCGAACAGCATCACGGCGAACGGGACGGAAATCGCGATCGTGGTCGCGCTGAAAGGCGCCGCCAGGTTCGGGTTCATCCCGCTGACGAACATGTGGTGAGCCCACACTATGAAGCTGAGAGTGCCCGCAACCAGCGCGGACCATACGATGGCGCGATAACCAAAGATCGGCTTGCGGCTGAAGACCGGGAGGATCTCCATCACGATCCCGAGTCCCGGCACTGCGACGACATAGACTTCCGGATGGCCGAAGAACCAGAACAGGTGTTGCCAAAGCAGTGGATCGGCGCCCCTTTGCGGCAGGAAAAAACCTGTGCCGACGATCCGGTCGAAAAGCAGCATCACCACGCCGGCGATGAGCGGTCCGACGCTCAGCATGAAGAGTACACTCGCCACCAGTTCCATCCATACCAGCAGCGGCATGCGCCAGACCGTCATCCCCGGGGCGCGCATCGCGATCGCGGTGGTAAGAAAGTTGATGCCGCCCATCAGGACTGAAGCAAAGTCGATCGCTACGGCGAGCAGCCAAAGGTTTCCGCCCAAGTAATTTCCCGGCAGGTAGAGCGTCGAGTCGGAGAGCGGAACGTATTGCGTCCAGCCCGCGCGCGACGCGCCGCCCGGCACGAAAAACGAGATCAGCAAGAGGACCGTGCCCACGAAAATCGTCCAGAACGACGCCATGTTGAGCCGCGGAAAGGCCATGTCGCGGGCCCCGATCATCAGCGGGATGAGGAAATTGCCGAACGCGCCCAGCAGGACCGGCATCGCCACGAAGAAGACCATGATGGTTCCGTGCATCGTGACAAGTTCATAATACTGTGACGGCGTTACTTTTCCCCAAAAGGGCGCCGCAGTGCCGGGCCAGGCAAGCTGCCAGCGGAAGACATACGACAGGAACACGCCCACATAGCCCATGAACAGGCCGAGAAACAGATACTGCCGGGCGATGATCTTGTGATCGACGGAGAAGATGTATTGTTGCCAGAAGCCCATCTGCTCATGGGCCTCGGCTGGCGCGTGCTCGGATCTTGTCTCGGCCATGCCCTATCCCTCCGCTCCGTGCGCTGACGATCGCACACTTGATGCGCTTTTAGCTGCCCCTGCGCCAGACTTGGGCCACTTCTGGCTAACCCATCGCTGATACTCCGCGGGCGTCAGAACGCGCACGATACCCTTCATCGCGAAGTGCGAAACCCCGCAGAGCTGGGAGCATCCGATTTCGTATTTGCCGGGAACCGTCGCTTCGAACCACGCGGGAATCTCCCGGCCGGGAATGACGTCCTGCTTGAGACGCAACTGCGGCACGTAGAAACTGTGGATCACGTCTTTCGACGTCATGAGCAGGCGGACCACCTGGCCCGTGGGAACGGTTAAAGTCGTGGTTTGGACCAGTTCGTCGCGCGTGCCGAACTGGCCGTCAGGGCCCGGATACCTGAACAACCATCCGTACTGGAATGCCTCCAACTTCACCGTCAGGCCTGGAGCGGGACTTTGCAGTTTGACCAGATCCCAGACCGGCTTGGCCCGAGCGTCAATCGCAACATCGAAGAAGATGACGATGACGACGGGCACCAGCACCCACGCAAACTGGCGTAGCGAGTCGCCAGGCACGAAGGATGCGCGCCCGCCCTCGCGGCGACGATACAAGATCACAAAAACGAGAAGCGTGCCCTCGGCCAGGATGAACGCCGTGCCGACCACATAAAAGATCAGCCTGATTACTGCGTCGATGCTCGGACCGAAGGTCGAAACGTCCGCTGGAAGCCACCCAAGGATCATCGCGTACCACCCCCCCGATCCAGCGTCAAACGGAAGATCCGAATAACGCTCTGTGGTCGTTAGCGCGGAATATGAATAAGATCAAGCACCGCCATTAGTCCTAAGTGCGCGACAAAGAACGCACTTCACGGAAATCCGCAGTTCCCCATCCTCCCCGCGAATCAACAAGTTTTATTTTCCTTCAAGCATCGAGTGTGCCACTACGCGACGGCTGGTCAACCTGAACACCCAGGCGGGAAATAGCGCTCGGCGAACTCTCTCGCCGCTCGGTACCGGCGCAAAAGGATGCAGCGGATCGTAGCCAAAGGCGCCATCCCGCCCGACGCGATCTTTGCGGCTCTCGACCTTCCGGCCAGGACGGGTGCGGACACGCAGGATGCCCTGCTCTGCTACTCAGCTAACGCGCTGATGGCGAAACAGTAGACTCAAGCTGCTGGTCGCGGATCTCCCGCTGTCGGCACATACCGCCGGAGATCGTACGCAAAAACATTGAGCCCGCTCCGGCCAAGGCCCGAACTTCCTACGGAATTTTGGTGGAGGCAGGGGGAATTGAACCGCCCTCGGGACTGGGGCGTTGCTACCGATAAAGTGCTTGATTCTCCTGCAAAATCAAGGCGTTCCGGCGATTTCTCTGAAGACAAGGGCGGTCCCAAAAAGGCCGAAAAAGACCCCGCTAATCCCGAAAAACCGGACCGGGCCCGGTCGGCCAAAAAGAAGCCGCGAGACTCATGGCTCCAGGGTTTGCCATCTGAGACGTTGCGATTTTGGGGTGTGTGCTTTGTCAAAAATGCCACGGTCGACCCGATTGTGAGAGTTGGGCCAGACGAAATGCTCGCCCCGTCGTTGAGTGTGTGATAAGGCCTGAGAACTAGATACCCTGTGCGCCAGGCTTGGGCACTTTTTAACCAGGGAGGCATGCTATGGACCGGCTGAAAGATATCGAGAACCACGTTGCAGGGGCTACGGGGAGAACTTCGTTGGTCTACGTCCCTCCTCTCCAACTCACCAAAGGACAGCCGGCACCAATCGCCGCGAACGGCGGTCTATCCTACATGTCCCTCGACCGAAACGGTGATGCAGGGACTACCGCAGCGACCGAGGATGCGCTCCGCCAGATTGCCGAGGGCGCAGGGCAGGCGCTTATCGAGGCGCTCGACAAGGCCCCTTCGGGCCCGATCAAGACCAAGTGGGGTATGGGGTTTCGTACCTCCGCAGAGTGCTTGGATTATATTCGAGCGAATAAAATCGAAGCACCGGAAGGCGGCGTAGCGCTTCCGATGCGCTACAGCGTCGACGAGCAACCAACCTACTCGATCGTCCCGTCCAACGCGCTCTGGCGCGACCCGGCGCGCGAGGCCGACGCCAAAGCGTTGCGCAAGGAAGAGCAGAGCGTCGGGCGACGCTGCCTCTATTTTCCTATCGTTTTGCGCGACGCGCGACGAATCGGGGAGTGCTACCCCGGTCTCTCGCCCAACAGCGCCGCGTGCATGGACAAGCTCGGTGTTTCGCTCGCGCACTGCGAGTCCAACTGCAAAAACTTTTACGACGCCGCCGAGGTGGAGCGCGTGTTCTACCCGGAGATGGAGAAGCTTCTGCTGGAGTTTTTCCCAGGCGCCACGGATGCACTCGTGTACAACCACGATGTTTTCGACAAGGACTACAAGGGCGACCGCACCGAGGATCAGGCCAAGAAGAATCCGGGCGTTAACGCCAATTACGCCTACATCGTGCACAACGACCTGAACGACAACAGTGGGCGCGTGCGCTGCCGTGAACTGCTCACGACGAACTTGCGGAACTTCGGGCGCGAGGTGCACTACACCGACGAGCAGGCCGACGCGAAGATGTCGCGGCGGCTCATGTCGATCAACCTCGCCAAGCCGATGGAGACGATACGCCAGAACCCCTTCGTGCTCTGCGCCTGGCCCTCCTTCGCCGATCAGCCCTACATCACCAACTATCGCGTCTACGACGATCGCGTCGGCGAGACCACGCGTTTCACTTACCGCCCCAACCACGAGTGGTACTGGTTTCCCCAGCAGAAGCCGACTGAGGTCTCGATGCTCAAGTGCTACGACTCGGTCACCGACGGCTCCGTCTCGCGGTGGTCGTTCCACAGTGCCTGTATCGATCCGACAGCACCCGCCGATGCTCCCTGCCGCAGGAACGTCGTCGTTCGAGCCTTTGTCTTCTTCTAGGAAGACAAAGGACGCATCGAGAGAGGGAGGAGCTGCGTACCCGAAATATCCATGCTCTACGGAAGGACCTCGGCGATGCTAAGGGGCTGTTAGTTTATGGCTGTCCTTCAGGAGGGTTTGGCTGATGGGAAAAAATCACGCCTTACGGCGCTAACCTGACCCCGCAGACTCGGCCACCCACCGTTACTTTGGCGTCAGTGATTCCAGTTCAGCGCGAGCAGCGTCGAGATTGTTCTGGGTGCTCGCCCACTCCTGCGGGAAGTCCCGCTCGGTGTAGATTCGCAGCGCCGCCTCATAACAGGTGATCGCACGCTTGAGGTTTTCGCCCCGGTCGCGCGTCGGCAGGTTCATATAGGCGTAAGCGTGGGACCAAATCCATTGGCTTGGCGAGCGACCGCGCCGACCGCATGTGGTCGGCGGCA